>NZ_JBFAYQ010000005.1:156991-272301 GCF_040681345.1 Streptomyces sp. NPDC051776
CGCCCGCCGACCCGCGTACGGAACAGACCGTCCCGCCCGCCGGTTCCCGTACGGGACGGAGAGACCGCGCGCCCGACCGTCCCCGGGCAACCGCACGGCGGGCCGTGCCCCCCGTGCTCGCCGTACTGGCACCCGTGGTCCTCTTCGCCCTCGGCCGCCAGTCCCAGGTGCTGGTCGAGCGGTACCTCGGATCCACCCTGTCCGCCGGCGCGATCTCGCACCTGAACTACGCGCAGAAGGTCGCCCAAGTCCCCATGACCCTCTCGCTGATGGTCGTGACGGTCACCTTCCCCCTGGTTGCCCGCGCCATGGCCGACGGCGAGAAGGAGCGGGCCCGCCGGCGCATCGAGCGCGACCTCTCCCTCGCCGCGCTGCTGGTGCTCCTCGGCGCCGCGTACGTCATCGCGTACGCCCCCCAGCTCATCGAACTCCTCTTCCAGCGCGGTGCCTTCGATGCCCAGGACACGGCCGCGACCGCGTCGGTCATGCGGGTCTACGCGATCGGGCTGCTCGGCCACAGCCTCACCGGAGCCCTCATCCGGCCGTTCTTCTCCGCGGCACGGCCCACCTGGGACCCCGCGGCGGCCATGGCCATCGGGCTGCTCGTCACCATCGGCTGCGCCCGTCTCGGCATCGTCCACTGGGGCGTCCACGGCATCGCCGCGGCCAACGCCACCGGCATCACCGTCACCATGCTGCTCCTGCTCCACGGCCTCGGCCGCCAGGGCATTGCCATCGACATCCGGCGTGTGACCGGTGGCCTGGCCCGGCTCGCCCTCGCCGCCGCTGCGGCCGTGGCCGCGGGCTGGGCCGCCGCACCCCTCGTCCCCACCGCCCTCGGCACCGCCGCGGCCGGCGCTCTGGTCGTCCCGGCGGCCTTCGCCGCCGCCGCGCTTGCGGTACGGGCGCCCGAAGTCCCCCTGCTGATCTCGTCCGCGAAACGGAAGCTGCGCCGACATGCCCGCTGAACCCTGGCTGCTGATGTACCACTCCGTGACCGGCTACACGGAGGACCCCTACCGGATCACCGTGACCCCGGACCGGCTGCGCCGCCAGCTCCGCTGGCTCGCCGGACGCGGCCTGCGCGGTGTCGGCGTCGCGGAGCTGCTGCGCGAGCGCGCCGCGGGGCGCGGCTCCCGCCTTGTCGGCCTCACCTTCGACGACGGCTACGCCGACTTCACCGAGAACGCGGTTCCGCTGCTTCGCGAACACGGCTTCCGCGCAACCGTGTTCGTCGTCCCCGGATGCCTCGGCGGCGACAACGGCTGGGACCCGCTCGGTCCCCGCAAGCCCCTGCTGACCGAGGAGGGCATCCGCGCCGCTGTCGTCGCCGGCATGGAGGTCGGCTCCCACGGCATGCTGCACGTCTCCCTGCCCGAAGCCGAAGACGCCACCCTCCGCGAGGAGACCGTCCATAGCCGTGAGCTGGTGGGCGAGATCACCGGCCGTCCCGTGCACGGCTACTGCTACGCCTACGGGCACGTCGACGCCCGCGCCATCGCCGCCGTGCGCTCCGCCGGATACGCCTACGCCTGCGCCATCGACCCCGGCCCGCTCACCGGCCCGTTCGCCCTGCCACGCATCCACGTCGACGACCGCGACACCTCCCTGCGCCTGACCGTCAAGCGGCTGCTGCATCCCGTACGACGGCGGGCCAGGCCGGGGACGACCGCCGGCGCGCCACTCGCCGGGGCCGGCCGATGAGGGTGCCGGGAAGAGCGCCACTGCGGGTGCTGCACGTCATCACCGGCCTGGGAGCCGGAGGTGCGGAACAGCAGCTGCGCCTGATGCTGCGTCACCTTCCCGTGACGTGCGACGTCATCACGCTCACCAACCCTGGCGCCGTGGCCCAGGGCATCATCAGCGACGGCACGCGCGTTCTCCACCTCGGCATGGACGGCAACCGCGACCTGTCCGCGCTTCCCCGGCTCGTCACCGCCATCCGGGCCGGGCACTACGACCTGGTGCACACCCACCTCTACCGCGCGTGCGTCTTCGGCCGGGTCGCCGCCCGGATGGCCGGAGTCGAGGCCGTGCTCGCCACCGAGCACTCCCTGGGTGCCACCTGCATCGAGGGCCGCCCCCTCACTCACGGCACCCGCGCGCTCTATCTCGCCACCGAGCGCCTCGGCTCCTCGACGGTCGCCGTCTCGGCCACCGTCGCGGACCGGCTGCGCGCCTGGGGTGTGCCCCGCGACCGTATCGAGCTGATCCCCAACGGCATCGATGCCCGGCACTTTCGCTACGACCCCGCGGCCCGCGCCGCCGCCCGGGCCCGCCTCGGCTTTCCCGAAAACGCCTTCGTGGCCGGGGGCGTGGGCCGGCTCGTACCGGGCAAGCGCTTCGACATCCTGCTGCGGGCCGTCGCCGAACTGCCCGAGGCCAGGCTGCTGCTCGTCGGCGAAGGACCCGAGCGTGCCTCCCTGGAGCGGCTGGCCGTACGGCTCGGCATCGAGCGGCGCGTACGGCTGCTGGGGGAACGCGACGGCGCCGTCGAGTGGAGTGCGGACCGCTCCGCCGACATCCCCGGACTCCTCGCCGCCATGGACGTGTTCGTCTCCCCGTCCTCCGAGGAGTCCTTCGGGCTGGCCGTCCTCGAGGCACTCGCCGCCGGGCTTCCCGTTCTGCACGTCACCAGCCCGGCGATCGACGAACTGCAGGCCGACGAGGCACCGGGAGCCCGGCGCATCGCGCTCGGCGTACCGTCCCTCGTCACCGCACTCGCCGAAGCCCGGCAGGAGCACGAGCGCGCGGGCACCCGCCGTCTGCCCGCCCCGCCGGCCGTCGCCCGCTACGACATCGCACGCAGCGCCGAGTTGCTTGCCGACCTCTACGAACGCACCGCCGCCGCCCGTCACAAGGGCGGCTGGGGCGCGTTCCCCAGCCCGTACCACCACGCCCCCGCCGTCTCCCGACCGAAAAGGTGACCGCCGCCATGACCACCGACACCGCAGTGGCCGCAGCCCCGGCAGCAGCACAACGCCCGGAACCGGGCCCGATGGACCTGATCCTCGCCCTGGGCCGGCGTCTTCCTTCCTGGTGGCCGCTCGCCCTGTGCCTGCTGCTCGGCACGCTGGCCGGCCTGGGCTACGGGGCGATGAAGACGCCGAACTACACGGCCACCAGCTACGTGGTCGTCAATCCCGAACGCGGCGCCGAAACCGCGACCGCGCTCGGCTTCGCTCACGCCTACGGCCGGGTCGTCAGCAACGCCGCGGTTCTCGCCGACGCCCAGGCGGCGACCGGCATCCCGGCCAACGAGCTCCGCAACCGCGTCCAGGCCGTGACGTCCCCCGAGGCACCCATGATCGAGATCGTCGGCAGCGACGTACGGGCGGACAAGGCGGCGACCAACGCCAATGAGGTGGCCCGGGCCCTCACCGCGTACGCCAACGCCTCGGCCGCCAGCACCGGCGTACGGCTCTCCGTGCTCTCCAAGGCACCCACCCCCACCGCTCCGGCCTCGCCCTCGATCTGGATCGCCGGTGCGGTCGGCGCCTGCGCCGGCGGACTCCTCGGCTGCCTGATCCTCCTCGTCAAGCCTTCCGGACGCCGCGGTTCCGCCTCGGTGGTTCCCGCGCCGGCGCCCTCCAAAGCGGGGCAGCCGGCGCGGGAGGCCACACGGTGACAGCCGATACCACCGCCGCCCCGGCCCGAACTCCCCCCGCAGTCAACGGGCTGACGGTGCGGCTATGCCGCGACCCGGACCGCTTCGCCTCCCTGGGGCCGGAGTGGGACCGGCTGTACCGGCGGTGCCGCACCGCGACTCCGTTCCAGACGCACGCCTGGCTCCATTCCTGGTGGCTGTCGTACGGCACGTCGACGCGGCTGCGGCTGCTGCTGGCCTACCGGGAGAACCGGCTGGTCGGTGCCGCTCCGCTGATGATGGCGTACCGTCCGCTGCCCGCGCTGGTCTTCCTCGGGGGAGGCATCTCGGACTACCAGGACGTGCTGATCGACGACAGTTGCGCGGGCGCAACGGCGGCCGGGCTGGCCGAGGGGCTGCACCGGGCCGCGCGCAGGGCCGTCGTGGATCTGCGCGAGGTACGGCCCGGCGCCGCGGCCGAGCGTGTCGTACAACTCTGGCGCGGAACGGGGAAGCAGCTCGAGGACTCGGTCTGCCTCGAACTTCCCGCTCTGCCCTTCGACGCGTTGATGCGCCGCCTTCCCGGTCCCGCCGCCCGCAGGTCGCGGGCCAAGGTGCGCAAGCTCGACTCGGTCGGCATCGAATACCGAGGCGTACCCGAACCCGAAGTGCCAGAAGCCGTCCTCGCCATGCTGGGGCTGCACCGGCTCCAGTGGCAGGGCCGAGGGGTCACCCCGGAGCACCGCAGGGCCCGCTTCGCCGAGCATCTCGTACGCGCCGTCGGGCACATGGCGACGACCGGCGACGCCCTCGTCACCGAGTACCGGCGGGGGAGTCAGGTGCTGGCGCTCGATGTGACGCTGATCTCCCCGGAACTCGCGGGCGGCTACCTCTACGGCGCTCACCCGGATCTGCGGGCGGCGAAGGCCGACATCACCACCATGCTGCTGCGCCACGACGCCGACCTGGCGGCCGAGGCCGGCCGCGGCGTGCTGAGCCTGCTGCGCGGGAACGAGGAGTACAAGCACCACTGGCGGCCGGTCACTGTCACCAATCAGCGTTTCCTGCTGGCCCGGGAGGAGATGGCCCCGGCCCTGCGGCTGTACGCCGCGCGGATCGCCGGCCGCGCCCTGCTCGCCGAGGAGGCCCGGAACCGCTTCCCCGGCCTGCTGCTGTGGCGGAGCAGACTGAACAACTGGCGTGCGGTTCCCGGCCGCAGGACCGGACCGGGCCGTCCCGCCGGCTGAGAGCCGCGTGACGTCGCACGGCGCCGGGCCGGCAGCCGCGCCCGGACCCGGGCGGGCGCCCGGGCACCCCAACGGTCCGCCCCTTCCCGGGCACCCGTACCGTCCTTGCCCGGGCACGCCTACCGTCCCGCCCCTCCCCGGCGGCCGCACGGCAAGCGCGATGCTCCCCGGTGCCGGCCCGCCGACATTGCCCGGGGGCGAGTTGTCCTGGTGCGGTGGGAGGCAAGTCGCCGGATCGGCCTGACAGCAGGCCAACGCGGATGATCGGCAATACGGCGGACGGCCGTGCCGGGGCGGCGAGCGGGGCACACCTCGGCGGGGGCGGCGCTAGCCCTTGGGCCAGTTGAAGCGGATGCACATGTCGCGTCTGCCCAGCAGCGACTCGGCCCAGGAGCCCAGATCCAGATGCATGCAGTCCGCCTCGTGCTCCGCCGGGTCGGGCTCGGTGAACTGCTGATGCCGGAACACCTGGGACGCCCTCGGATTTGTCCCGCACCGCCAGACGCCGTGCGGGCAGTAGTCCGTGATGGTGTGGTAGACGGGCGGATGCTCGGCGATCCAGTCCAGCATGTGCCGCATGTATTCAGGGTTGTCCCCGTTGCGGAAGAGTCCCCATTCGGGGTACGAGATGGGCTTGTTGTGCTGCCGCGCGAATTCCACCTGGTCCCGCAGGCCCATCCGCTGGTTGATGTGCTCCTCGAAACTCCGCCCCGGCGGCTGGTCGTAGGAATCCATGCCGACGATGTCGACCACATCGTCGCCCGGATAGCACTCGGTCCAGGGAATGGCGTCCTCGCCGCGGCTGGGCGCGAAATCGAAACGGAAACGCTGACCGGACACGGAACGCATCGTGGTGACGATGCGCCGCCAGTATGCCCGCCATGCCTCCGGATGCGGCGCGCACCGGCTGGTGTATGTGGTGCCGTTCATCTCCCAGCCCAGCACGATCACCGTGTCCGGAACGCCGAAGTTCACGAGCCTGTCCGCCAGCGTACGGAAGACCTGGTCGAACTCGCCTCCCGCGCCGCGTTCCAGAAGCTCCGCCACCTCCTCGTCCGGCACTCCCTCCTCATTGCGTTCCAGCATGGGCACGTTCAGCACGAACAGGCGGTCCGACTCCGCGCGGCGCCACCCCGACCAGGGCTCCAGCAGCGACGGGCTGCCCTCGATGTCTCTCCAGAGGTGGCCGGGAAGATAGGTGTGCCCCACCCGCATCTCGGATCCGCCCAGCCATTGCTGCATCGCCGTCATATGGGCCGGGCCCTCGGGACCGGACCCCAGGAATGCGCCCCACGGCACACCCGGTACCGGTTCCATCATCGGCGCGCTCTCGTCGAAGGGGAGACTTCCGGCAGACTCCGGGGCGGCCGGATCGGCGCCCTCCCCTATGGCAGTACCGGCGAGCAGAATTCCCACGGTGACTGCACCGAGGCATGATACGGCCAGCCTCCGAGGACGGCGCAACATTGGCTACTCCTTCCGGCGTGCAACCCGCGCGGCATGCATACCCGACGAATGCAATTGGGACGTATTCCGGAGAATTCCATCGCCCGCACGGCCTATTGATCCCGAAGGGGAGCAGTGCATCACCACACCCTTGCGCGTCCCGCCCCGCGTCCCGACCTCGACACCGATGTGCCGGCACTGCTGATCCGCCTTGATCAGAATCCGTTTCACCACGGAACCCTGGGGGCCGTCAGATCCCTCGGCCGTGCGGGAATCGAAGTGCATACGCTCGTCGAATCGGCGACGAGCCCGGTGAACCGGTCCCGGTACGTCCACCGGGCGCACCGCTGGCCCTCCGGTGGCCCGTCCACCGCACGGCTCTATATGACTCTCTGTCAGGTCGCGGAACGGATCGGACGGCGTGCTGTGCTGATCCCCATGGACGACGTCAGCGCCATCGTCGTCACCGCGCTCGAAGAGCGGCTGGCCGACTCGTACCTGATGGCCAATCAGCCAAGGGGGTTGCCCGAGCGCGTCGCCGACAAGGCCGAGCTGGCCCGGGTGTGCCGCGCCACTGGCGTACCCCACCCGACCACCGTCATCCCAGAGAGCGGCGCAGAGGCCGCAGCTGCCGCCGTCGAACTCGGAGCACCCGTAGTGGCGAAGTGGAGCAGGCCCTGGCTGCTGCCCCGCGCGGCCGGACTGCGCAGCACCACCCTGATCCACACCCCCGACGAGGCCCGCGCGCTCTACGAGCACAGCGGCCGGGCGGGCAGCAGGCTGCTGCTGCAACGACACCTGGCGGGCGGCCGGGACACGGACTGGTTCTTCCACGGCTGCTTCGGTGAGGGGTCCGTCTGCCTGATCGGCGGGGCGGGCCGCAAGGAGCTGTCCTGGCCGGTGGGAACGGGCCTCACGGCCGTCGGCACCTGGCTGCCCAACGAGGAAGTGGAAGCCACATCCCGGAAGTTGGCCGAGCAGCTCGGCTACCGAGGCATCCTCGACCTCGACTTCCGCCGCGACCACACCACCGGCACGTATCACCTCCTGGATTTCAACCCCCGACCCGGCGCCCAGTTCCGGCTGTTCACCGATGGTGCCGGGCTGGACGTCGTACGGGCGCTGCACCTGGACCTGACGGGGCGGCAGGTGGAGATTCCCATGCCCCGGCCCGGGCGGGTCTTCGTGGCCGAGAACTACGCCCTGCTCTCCGGCATGGCCACCGCCGCCGCAGCCGCTCCGCGGAGCCGGACTCGTCCTTCGGCACGCACCAAGCGCCTCTACCGCGCCCCCGAAACGGCCTGGTTCGCCTCGGACGATCCTGCGCCGTTCGCCGCCATGGCTGCGGCCTGGCTGGGGCGAGGCGGCATGAAGGGCCTGCGTCGGCTGCGGCCGCGGCCCACCGCCGTCGCGGCCCTGTGACACCGGACGCAACACCCTCCACCCGTACCACCCCGGGGCACCAGCCCCTTACGACGATCCCTTCATGACGAGAGAGCGGGAACCATCCATGTACGACCTGGTAGTCGTCGGCGCAGGCCCCTACGGACTGTCGATCGCTGCCCACGCGGCGGCGGCCGGACTGCGGCTTCGCGTGCTCGGACGTCCGATGGCCTCATGGCGGGACCACATGCCACCCGGCATGTTCCTCAAGTCGGAACCGTGGTCCTCGAATCTGTCCGACCCGACCGGCGACCGCACGCTGTCCGCGTACTGCGCCTCCCGCAACCTGCCCGCCGCCCACGGCACACCGGTGCCCATCACCACGTACACCGACTACGGGATGTGGTTCGCCCGGACCGCCGTCGAGCGCATCGACGAACAGACGGTGACCTCCGTACGCACCAGCGGCAGCGGGTTCGTGGTCATCACGGAGGACGGTGAGGCCATCCCCGCCAGGACGGTTGCGCTCGCCGCCGGAGTCATGCCCTTCGTCAACCACCCGGAGCCGCTCACCGTGCTCCCGGATGGGCTGGCCTCGCACAGCAGCCACCACAGCGACCTCTCCCGTTTCAAGGGCAAGGACGTCACGGTGATCGGCGCCGGGCAGGCCGCATTGGAGACCGCGGCCCTGCTGGCCGAGGAGGGTGCCACCGCCCGGGTCGTCGCCCGCGCGGGCCGGCTCAACTGGAACACCCCGCCGCAGCCGCTCGACCGCAGTCTGCTGCGTTCGCTCCGCGACCCGCACTGCGGGCTCGGCACCGGCTGGCCGAGCTGGGTCTGGTCCGAGATCCCGTGGGCCGTACGCCGTCTGCCCGGCCCCACGCGCGTACGCATCGCGGCCACGGCCCTCGGCCCCGCAGGTGCATGGTGGCTGCGCGACCGCTTCGAGAGCGCGGTCCCCGTCCTTCTGGGGCACCGGCTGCAGGCGGCCTCCCCGTCGTCGGGCGGTGTGCGGCTGGATCTGACCACGCCCGCGGGCGCGCGGACCGCCATCGAGACCGAACACGTCATCGCCGCCACCGGCTTCACCCCGGACCTCGCCCGGCTGGAGTTGCTGGACCGGGGGGTACGGGACGGGCTGCGCCGCGTGGGTGGTGGCCTGGCTCCGGACCTGAACGGCCGGTTCGAGTCCTCGCACCCCGGCCTATTCTTCGCGGGCCTGCTGACCGCGCCGTCGTTCGGCCCCTCGATGCGCTTCGTCTACGGGGCGGGGTTCACCGCCCAACGGCTGGTGCGCGGGGTGCGGCGCAGGCTGGGGAACTGAGCGGCGCAGGCCGGGGAACGAGCGGCGCAGCCCGGGGAACCGAGCGGCGCAGGCCGGGGAACCGAGCGGCGCAGGCCGGGGAACCGAGCGGCGCAGGCCGGGGAACCGAGCGGCTCAAGCTCGGGGGCCGAGCAGGGGAGAGTCGCGAACTGATAGACAGTCAGGGCCGCGGGCCGGGGGCCATCCCCCGCCCCGCGGCCCCCGTTCGTCACCGGTTGAACCGTGGCCGCCCCCGCATACGTCACCCCGGGCGAAGCCGTCGTCCCCGAGGAGGAGTTCATGATCACGCCCGATGCCAAGCTGGAGGAGGTCGCCGACGGTGTGTTCGCCTACCTCCAGCTCCCCGGGAGCTGGTGCCTCAACAACGCCGGATTCCTGGTCGGTTCGCCGGAAGGGGACACTGTCCTCATCGACACCGCGGCCACCGAGACACGGGCGCGGGCCCTGCGCGAGACCGTCGTCGCCACCTGCGGTCGGATGCCGGGCCTGCTCGTGAACACCCATCACCACGGCGACCACACCTACGGAAACCACCTCTTCACACCGCACGCCCGCGTGATCTCCCACCCCCGCTGCCGCGAGGAGATCCTGCGCAACGGCCTGGATCTGCCCGCGCTCTGGCCCGATGTCGTCTGGGGCGACATCGTCGTGACCCCGCCCTCGGCGACGTACACCGACCGTCTGACCCTTCACACACCGGCGTACGACATCGAGCTGATCCATCCCGGCGTCGCCCATACCGCGGGCGACACGGCCGTATGGCTGCCCGAGCAGAAGGTGCTCTTCGCGGGCGACCTGATCTTCTCAGAAGGCACCCCATTCGTCTTCATGGGCTCGGTGACCGGCTCCATCGACGCCCTCGGTCTCCTGCGCGAACTCGGCGCGGAGACCGTCGTTCCGGGACACGGACCGGTCTGCGGTCCCGAGGTCTACGACACCGTGGAGCGCTATCTCATGTGGATCCGGGGCCTGGCCGAGGAGGGCAGGGCGGCGGGGATCGCCCCGCGCGAGGTGGCGCTGGAGGCGGATCTCGGAGAGTTCGCAGCGCTGGGGGAGCCCGAACGTCTGGTGATGAATCTCCACCGGGCGTACGCGGAACTCGACGGCGTACCGGGCGGTGACCCGCTTCCGTTCCCCGCGGCTCTGGCCGATGCGATCACCTGCAACGGGGGCCTTCCGCCGGTGTGCAACGCTTGACCGGCCGGACGGCCCACCACCGTACCGGTGCCGGCCGTCCACCGTCGATCGTCCGCCGGCCGGTCGAAGGAGCCCGTCATCGAGCCGTACCGGGGCACGCTGCCCGAAGAACTGCTGCTGCTCGCCCATGATCCGGTCACCGGGCGGGAGCTGAGCCGCGCCCCGTACATCGAGTACGGCGTGGCGGGCGCGATCCTCGCCGAGCTGGAACGGGCCGGGCGGGTCCGTGCGGACGGCGGGCGCCTGGGCCTGGTGGACCCCGCCCACGTGGGGGACCCCGGACTCGACTGGGTGCTGGACGTGCTCTGCCGTCAGGGCGCCGCTGCGGGACGGGGTATCGGTGCACGGGTCTGGATACGCGACGCCGGGCTCCATGTCGTGGAGATCTACCGGAACGGGCTCGTGGCCTGCGGGGCGCTCCGCGTCGAACGGCGCCGGATGCTCGGCGTCTTCCCGTACGACAGGTACCCGGTGGGCGAGGTCGACTGGACGACACCGGTGCGCGAGCGCGTGGACGGGGCGGCCCGTTCCGGGCAGGCCGACACCGGGACCCACCTGCTCGCCGGGCTCGTCGCGGCGACGGGGATCGACGAGGAGTTGTACCCCGGGTTCGTAGCCCTTCGTCTCCGGCGCACGTTGGACGGGTTCGCCGACGGGGAGCGGACCGCCGACACCGTGCAACGGCTGGTGGAGAGCGACGAGTCGGCGCGAACCAGGCGGGCGAGGCGCACGCGGTTCGGCAGCGGGGACGGCGGCAGCAGCTTCGGCGGGGACGACTGAGAACCGGGGGCGGTTACAGGGGTCGACCCCATCTCAACGCGACAACGCTGCGATGCGGCAATGCTCAACACTGCAATGCGTCAACACTGCAATGACGAAAGACCCCAGCAGATGCTGGGTTCCCATCAGTGGTGTCCGAGGGGGGACTTGAACCCCCACGCCCGATAAAGGGCACTAGCACCTCAAGCTAGCGCGTCTGCCATTCCGCCACCCGGACAAGGTGCTCGGCGTCCGGCCCGAGGCCGTTCCGACGGAGAAAACCATAGCAAACATCGGGCCGCGCCCGATCACCCGGCCGGGCAGGCGGTTGCCCAACCCGCGGCCACCGCCCGGGGCGGCGCGACGCCTGCACCCCGCGGACCGTGACGGGCGCATGACGGCGGTATGACGGCCTTGGGCTGCGGCGCCGGGCGGGGGAGTATGGCCGTGGACCCCGTCGTGGGGGCCGGTCCTTCGAGCCCGGCCGCCCGCGGCAGCGAACCACGAGGAGGCAGCGTGAGCGAGTCGAGGCCGGCCCCCGCCGGTGAGGACGAGGTCGTCGACCTGTGCCGGGACCTGATCCGGATCGACACCAGCAACTACGGCGATCACTCGGGCCCCGGAGAGCGCGCCGCCGCTGAGTACGTCGCGGAGAAGCTCGCCGAGGTGGGACTCGAGCCGAAGATCTACGAGTCGCGTCCGGGCCGTGCCTCGACGGTGGCGCGGATCGAAGGCGAGGACCCCTCGCGGCCGGCGCTGCTCATCCACGGTCACACCGATGTCGTCCCGGCCAACGCCGAGGACTGGACGCACCACCCCTTCTCGGGCGAGATCGTGGACGGCTGCGTCTGGGGCCGCGGCGCGGTCGACATGAAGGACATGGACGCGATGACCCTCGCGGTCGTACGGGACCGGCTGCGCAGCGGCCGCCGCCCGCCGCGCGACGTCGTCCTCGCCTTCCTCGCCGACGAGGAAGCGGGCGGGGTCTTCGGCGCGCGGCATCTGGTCGACGAGCACCCGGACCTCTTCGAGGGCGTGACCGAGGCCATCGGCGAGGTCGGTGGATTCTCCTTCACGGTCGACGAGAGCCTGCGGCTCTATCTGATCGAGACCGCCCAGAAGGGCCTGCACTGGATGCGTCTGACGGTGGACGGCACGGCCGGCCACGGCTCCATGACCAACAGCGACAACGCCATCACCGAACTGTGCGAGGCGGTTGGCCGCCTCGGTCGGCACCGGTTCCCGGTCCGGGTGACCAAGACCGTACGGTCGTTCCTCGACGAGCTCTCCGATGCGCTCGGCACGCCGCTCGACCCGGAGGACATGGACGCGACACTGGCGAAGCTGGGCGGCATCGCGAAGATCATCGGGGCGACGCTGCGCAACACCGCGGCCCCGACCATGCTGGGCGCGGGCTACAAGGCGAATGTGATTCCGGGACAGGCGACCGCCCATGTCGACGGCCGCTTCCTTCCCGGGTACGAGGAGGAGTTCCTCGCCGACCTCGACCGGATCCTGGGCCCGCGGGTCAAGCGCGAGGACGTGCACGCCGACAAGGCGCTCGAGACGAGCTTCGACGGCGCGCTCGTCGAGGCCATGCAGTCGGCGCTCCGGGCCGAGGACCCGATCGCCCGGGCCGTCCCCTACATGCTCTCCGCTGGCACGGACGCCAAGTCCTTCGACGACCTCGGCATCCGCTGCTTCGGCTTCGTGCCGCTCAAGCTGCCGCCCGAGCTGGACTTCCCGGGGATGTTCCACGGCGTCGACGAACGGGTGCCGGTGGACGGCCTGAAGTTCGGCGTGCGTGTTCTGGATCGCTTCCTCGATGCCTGCTGAGCGCGGATCGGATCGGCTCCGGATGGGAGCCGGGTAGAGCTCGGATCGGACTGAGGCTGACCGAAGAGCGAGCCCCATCCGCGAATACTTGTCCGCTGAAACGATGAGCCGTCGATCTCAGATTCGTATAGTGCTCACTGGAAAGGGTGAACGCCAAGTCGGCCCCGTGGCCGAGTTCCCCCATCCTCGTTACAGGCAGTGCGGTCCTGGCTGGGACCGCATTTGCCAACAAGGAGGAAGAATGATCAAGAAGGTCGTCGCTGTCGCGGCTGCCACCGGCGGTCTCGTGCTCGCCGGCGCAGGGATGGCAGTTGCCGACTCCGGTGCTCAGGGTGCTGCGCTGCAGTCCTCGGGTCTGGGGTCCGGCAACAGCGTCCAGGTGCCGGTGCACGTGCCGGTGAACGCCTGCGGCAACACGGTCTCCGTGATCGGGCTGCTGAATCCCACCGTCGGCAACGCGTGTGTCAATGCGTGAAGTTGTGCCGCACCCGTGAGGGTGTGATCCCAGGCCCCGGAGTGCACTCCATGTACTCCGGGGCCTGGGAATTGGCGAGCGGGCATTCGTCCGTGAGCATTTCCGAATGGCGATAGGCAGCAGGGGAGCGAACCTATGCGAAAGGTCGCGAGAAAGAGTCTGATCACCGTTGCGGCAGCGGGCAGTGTGCTGGCCGTGACCGGTGGTTACGCGTACGCGGATGCGGACGCACACGGAGTTACGCGGAACTCTTCGGGCTTCGGTTCCGGTAACTCGGTCCAGGCGCCCGTGCACGTTCCGATCAACGTCTGCGGCAACACGGTGAACGTCGTGGGGCTGCTGAATCCGGCCGGCGGCAACAAATGTTCCAACGTCTCCCGCGGCAGCGGCGGGTCGCACCATGGCGGCAACGGCGGATCGCACGCCGGCGGCAGCGGTTCGTCGGCCGAGGGTGGGGCCAGCAACTCGTCCGGCCTCATCTCCGGCAACTCGGCGCAGGTGCCGGTGGACGTTCCGGTCAACGCCTGCGGCAACAGCATCGGCGCCGGAGCCGGTAACGACGCGTCGGACAACAAGTGCACCAACACTTCCGACGACAAGCCGGACGAGCCCGGGTACCCGAACGAGCCGGGCAACCCGAGCGAGCCGGGCAACCCGAACGAGCCGGGCAACCCGAGCGAGCCGGGCAACCCGAACGAGCCGGGCAACCCGAGCGAGCCGGGTAACCCGTCCCAGCCGGGCGACGAGGACAAGCCGAGCCCCGGAAAGCCGGGTGACGAGGGCGGGTCCGAGGCGAAGCCGTCGACGGAGCACAAGCCGCAGGGCAGCGCCGTCCAGGGCACGGAGGAACTGGCCGAGACCGGTGCCGGCACGCTCGCCGCCACCGGTGCCGCGAGCGCCGCGATGCTGCTCGGCGGCGTCGTGCTCTACCGCCGTGCGCGGTCCGCGTCCCGGTCGTAAGGCTCAGGACCGGTAGAGATCGGTACGTGACGGAGATCGGTACGTGACGGAGCGGGTCCCGCGGATGCGGGACCCGTTTCGTTTTCACTGTGCGTCACAGGACGGGTTCACCAAGTGGCGCGCGGCTGCCGGATGATCCGGCGGCGCAGACGGACGCGTCGGCTGCCGTCCGGATTCAGCCGTAGCCGCTCCAACTCCCAGTGTCCGTACTCGGCGTGGTCGGTCAGCAGGCGCGTGGCAGCCTTGCGGGAGACCCCGCGCGGCACGTACACATCGCGAAATTCATATTCCGGCATCGAATCTATTGTGCGGGTAGTGCCCGAGTACGGATAGCGTCTGCACTATGTCTGATGCTGCGCAGCCGACCGCTGCCGAGGTACGCGCCGCCGCCGAGGCGGTCAAATCCGCGCTGGACCGCCACCTCGACGCGGTCGAGAGGCGGTCGGGTGACGACGACCCCGTCGTCTACACGGCCTTCAACGAGCTGGCCGCGGCGGCCGAGACGTATGACGAGCTGCTGTACGAGGCCTACGACGAGGTCACACCCTTCGAGATCCCGGGCGACGGCTCGATGCCCGCCTACACCGGGCCGGAGGAGCCGAACGCGATCAGCGTACTGATCCGCCGGGACTATACGGTCACCGAACCGCAGCGGCTGCTGTCGCAAGCGCAGCGGGTAGCCGACCTCGACCCGGACGTGGAGCTGGGCGGCTCCGGGAAGAACGGCTCCGAGGGCGGGGCGGGGGCCGGCGTTTATGCAGCCCTCGGCGTGCTCTTCGGGGAGTACGAACCGGACGAGATCGCCTCCCGGCACAAGGAGTTCGGTCTCGAAGAGGGCGACTCCACGCTGTGGGTGGCCGCGGTGGACGAAGCCGCGGACCCGGGGGAGTGGCTGAACGCGCCCTTCGACCAAGCGGATCCGGAGCGGGTCGTCTGCCGCTTCGATGTCAGCGCGGTCTTCGACGACGAACTGGACGACGAGGAGGACGAGGAGGACGAGGAGGACGATGAGCTGGAGCCGCTCGACTCCGAGCGGTAGGTCTCGTCCTCTGGTCACCGTCTCCGGCGCGGCGACAGCGGCCGGCCGGCAGTGGCGGACCCGGCACTGCACCCATGCCTACGGCTTCGTGCTCCCGCGCCTGCGTGTCCCGTCGGCCCCGCCCGTCGCCATGATGGACGACGAGGGTCGGATGGGCGACGGGCGTCGAATGGGTGGATGACCAAGACCGCCGCCGGCCGGGGCTCATCCGGCCGGCGGCGCGCTGCTCCGCAGCAGGGCACGCAGCCGGGTCGTGCGCTCCTTCACCGGCACCTCCGCGACGGCCCGCGGCAGGGCCCCCTCCGCACCCTGCACCACCGACAGATGCCGCTCACCCCGGCCGAACGCGGTGTAGACCCAGGACCGCGTCAGCGCCTGGCCCGCGTCGCCGGGCAGTACGACGACCACGGCCGGCCAGCGCATGCCCGCCGCCTGGTGCGCGGTCAGCGCCCAGCCGTGCCGTACGGTGCCGCTCACCCGCTCGCGCGCCACGATGATCCGCGACCCCGCGCAGTCCAGATGGAGACCCTGGGTGTCGGCCGCGATCACCTTGCACGGCAGGGTCCGGCCAGGCGTCGGCGTGTAGGCCACCCGGTCGCCGGGGTCGAAGCCGCCGAACCGGCCGGGGCCGGGGTTGAGCCGTTCCTTGAGGGCTGAGTTCAGGGCCCGGGTGCCCGCCGCGCCGCCGTGCCCCGGCGTGATCACCTGGGTCAGGTCGGCGGGTACTCCGATGGCGCGCGGCACCGAGTCGGCCACCAGTTGCACGGCGCGGTGCACCGCTTCACCGGCGTCCCGCACCGGGACGATCACCACTTCCTTGCCGGGCGCCCCCACCTGGGCCAGCTCACCGATCCCGATGCCGGACACCAGCTCGCCGATCGGACCGGGGTCGGGCGTACGGGAGGCGATCTGGGGGCAGGTGCGGGCCGCGAGCAGATCGGCGAACACCTTGCCCGGACCGGCCGACCAGAGCACCCCAGGGTCTCCGCTGAGGATCAGCCGCGCGCCGTCGGGCAAGGACTCCACGAGCATCGCCGCGGATTCCACATCGAGCTGCGGTGCGTCCAGCACGGCCAGGACGTCGACGGCGAGGGCGCCGTCCGCGTCCCGGCCGGGCCCTTCCGTTCCCGCGAGCAGCCCGGCGACCGTGACCGCCCCCGGGCCCGATCCCTTCCACCCGGCCGGGGCCAAGTCCCGCCCGGGATCGGGGGCTTCGTCGGCGGCGAGACCCGCGGGCTCGGTGTCCAGGAGCTCCTGCAGCCGCCGGCGGCCGTCCTCGGTGTGCGCCGCGGCGTAGGCGCGAAGACCCAGCGCACGGGCGGCTGCCACCACCGAGGCGGGCTCCGCGCGGGCCGCCTCGCCGCCGGTGTGCGCGACGAGACCGTGGCCTGCCACCGTCCGCAGCAGTTCGGCGGCAGAGGGGGAGGGAGCGGTCCGGACGGAGGCCTGCCAGTCGTCTGCGGACGGCGTCCCCGGAGTGGCCGCGCCGCCCGCCTCCTCCGCGCCGGAAGCCGAACCGGCTTCGGGCACAAAGGTGTTGACCAGCCGAGCGAGTCCGTCGGCGAGGCTCTCCTCGGCCAGGGCGAAGCGGTCGAGCCCCACCAGGACCCGTACGGGCTGTCCTTCGGCCTCCTCGTCCTCGGAAGCCGCCTGTGCCGGGTCGGAGCCAGGGGCGTCCAAGGCGTCCTGGAAAACCAGCACCCCGGCGTCCGCGATCGCCGCCCGCAGCGCCGCCTCCGGGTCGGGCACGGACCTCTGAGCGAGAGCCGAGGTCAGAGCCGCGGGCTCCAGGGCCGTGTGCCCTTCGAGGGCGGCGCGCTCCAGCAGCCACTGGACGAGCGCTCGCGCCCGTCGGTCGTCGGCGGGGCCGCAGTCGGCGCCGAGCAGGGCGCGGGCGAAGCCGTCGGCCTGCTCGGGCCTCACCCCGGGCACGGCGAGAAGCTGCCAAGGGTCCTCGCGCAGTGTCTGTGGCGCGCGCTCGCCGAGCACATCGAGCACCTTGTCCGCCAACGCGTCGGGAGCGCCGCCTGCATTGAGTACCTCGCGCACCGTCGCGCTCCGGGCGAGCCGCTCCGCGGGTGGCAGGCCGGCGGACGCGGAGGGCGGTGCCGCGGTGGCCGGGCTCCCGCCCATGCCACCGGCCGGACTCACGCCTCCCGGAACGGGTACGGAACCTCCGGGCCCTCCGGTCCCGGACGCGGTGGTGCCCTGTCCGGACGCCGGGCTGCCCGGCCCCGATGCCGAGGTGCCCGTTCCGGAGGCGGACGTGACCGGTCCTGACGCCGAGGTGCCCGTTCCGGACGCCCTACCGGGCGGCCCGCCGGGCGCACGCCCGGGCTGCTGTGCCCCCTGTGCTGAGCCCGCTCCGCCGGGCCGGCTCTGCTCGGTGAAGAACGAAGCAGCGGACCGTTCGCCGCTCTCCACCGCCCGTACGGCGGCGGCCAGTGCGTCCACGGCGGCGGACCGCCCCGTCGCACCTGTCCCGCCTGGCGGCCCCTCCCCTCCGGATCCCCCCGACTCAGCATCGCTCGATTCGACGCCCCCCGACTCAGCACCGCTCGGTTCAGTCCTGTTCGATTCAGCGCTGTGCGGTTCGGCGCTCCCGGCCTCGGTGCCACTCACTTCAGCGCCGTCCCGTTCGGTGCCACTCGCTTCAGCGCCGTCCCGTTCGGTGCCCTCCGCCTCCGAGCCGCTCGAAGAATCGGCTCCCGAGCCCGGGCGGGATTCCGTCCGCTCGCCGGACGGGAGGTCCGCGTCCGCGGTCGTCTCCCGGCGGTCCCGGCGATGATCGGCCGGGCGGTCGGGCGTCCGCGCGGATTCGTCTGCGCGGCGGTCCGTGGTCACAGCGTGCTCCAGTCCTGGTCGGGATAGCGGTGCAGTGGCGCCGATACGTCGTCGAGCGCTTGGCAGATCTCGTCCGGAAGCGTAAGCGCCTCCACTGACAGCGCCGCTATGAGCTGCCGTGCGTTCCGTGCGCCCACGATCGGGGCCGCCACCCCCGGCCGGTCGCGGACCCACGCGAGTGCCACCTCCAGCGGGCTGGTGGCAAGGCCGTCCGCCGCCGTGACGACGGCGTCCACGACGCGGCCCGCCGTGTCGTCCAGATACGGGGCGACGAACGCGCCGAGGTCCGGCGAGGCACCCCGCGAGTCCGCGGGCGTCCCGTGCCGGTACTTGCCCGTCAGCACACCTCGTCCCAACGGGGACGACGGCAGCAGTCCCACGCCCAGGTCCAGCGCCGCGGGGAGCACCTCACGCTCCACGCCCCGCTGCAGCAAGCTGTACTCCATCTGCGTGCTCGCCAGCCGGGCGTGCGCCCCGGGCGCGGCGAGCTGCCAGGTGGCGGCCTTGGCGAGCTGCCAGCCACAGAAGTTGGACACCCCGACGTAGCGCGCACGGCCGCTGCTGACTGCGATGTCGAGCGCCTGCAGCGTCTCCTCCAGCGGTGTCCGGTAGTCGAAGGCGTGGACCTGCCAGAGGTCCACGTGATCCGTGCCGAGGCGCTCCAGCGAGGCGTCCAGTGCGGAGAGGAGATGGCCGCGCGAGCCGTCGAAGCGGCGGTCGGGATCCGGGACGCTGCCCGCCTTCGTCGCGATGACGAGATCACGGCGCGGCACCAGGTCCTCAAGGAGGTGCCCCAGCAGATACTCGGCGCCCCCGTCCCCGTACACATCCGCGGTGTCGACGAGCGTCCCGCCGGCCTCCCAGAACGCCTTGAGCTGGTCCGCGGCGTCATGCTCGCCGGTGTCCCGCCCCCAGGTCAGGGTGCCGAGCCCGATCCGCGATACGCGAAGGCCCGTACGGCCGAGGTGCCTCTGCTCCATGGCCCCGACATTACTGGCCCGGCCACGGCCCGAGGCGGCCTGTGGACAACCCCGCACCAACCCGCCGCTGACGGATCCGGGCATCGCGCGCTAGAGTCCGCGGAGCAGGTACGTTACTGATCGGTAAGGGGAGCGGCATGCGGCTCGGGATCAACCTCGGCTACTGGGGCGCCGGAATGGACGCCGACAACCTCGCGGTCGCCCGCGAGGCCGACAAGCTCGGCTTTTCCGTCTGCTGGGCTGCGGAGGCGTACGGCTCCGACGCGCCCACCGTGCTCGCCTGGGTCGCCGCCCAGACCGAGCGCATCGACATCGGCTCCGCCATCTTCCAGATCCCCGCCCGCGCCCCCGCCATGACCGCCATGACGGCCGCCACTCTCGACTCCCTCTCCGGCGGCCGGTTCCGGCTGGGCCTCGGGGTGTCCGGCCCGCAGGTTTCCGAGGGCTGGTACGGCGTCAAGTTCGACAGGCCGCTGGCCCGCACCCGTGAGTACGTGGAGATCGTCCGCAAGGCGATGACCCGTGAGCGCCTGACACACGAGGGCGAGCACTGGACCCTTCCGCTGCCCGGTGGCCCCGGCAAGCCGATCAAGCTCACAGTCCACCCGGTGCGCGAGGACATACCGCTCTACATCGCCGCCATGGGCCCCAAGAACCTCGAGCTGACCGGCGAGATCGCGGACGGCGCGCTCGTGCTGTTCTGTGCGCCCGAGCACGTCGAGGAGACCTCGCTCGGCCACATCCGCGTGGGCCGTGAGAAGGCGGGCAAGACGCTCGACGGCTTCGATCTCGTCCCGACCGTGCCCATGGCGGTGGGCGACGACGTGGACGCCCTGGCCGACCTCTTCCGGCCGTACACCGCCCTCTACGTCGGCGGCATGGGCAGCGCCAAGCAGAACTTCTACAACAAGCTGGCGCAGCGCATGGGTTACGAGAAGGAGGCCGCCGAGATCCAGGAGAAGTACCTCGGCGGCGACAAGGGGGGCGCTGCCGCGGCCGTGCCGAAGCAGCTCATCGACTCCACGACGCTGCTCGGCCCGGTCGAGCGAATCGCCGACCGTATGCAGGCCTACGCCGAGGCCGGCGTCACGACTCTGTCGCTGGCCCCGGCGGGCTTCACGCGCGACGAGCGTCTGGCCTCGCTGCGGGCCGGGGTGGAGGCCTTGGAGCGAGCGGGGCTGGCCGAGTAGCCGCTGGGCCCGGCGCACGGATCGGCCCGGTGGCCGGGGTTGCCCCCGGCCACCGGGCCGTCCGCGTTCGTCGAAGGACCGGATACGAGACGAAGTCCCGTGGATCGTAAGGGACTTCAAGGGAACGCCAGGGGGCTCGGGGCGGGCCGAGGGCAAGCCGGGCGCGGGGCACCCGGTGCCGGAAGCGGGCGTCAGCCCGGAACCAGACGTCCCATCAGCCGTCCGAAGGCGATCAGCCTGGCTATCTGCCCCGCCCCTCCGTCGTCGAGCGACTTGCTGAAGCGGAACGCCTCCGGCCTGAACCGGGCGGTCGACAGCGGAGTTTCGGGGTCGGCACCGGGCACCGTGTTCATCTCGTGGGGCGTGCCCGTCGCCAGCACCACGTGCACCCCCCGGTCGATCCGGCGTCCCGACGCGTCGCGCCCGACCAGGGTCCGCATACCCACATGACGGATCGAGGCCAGCGGCAGCACCTGCACCGAGGAGTCGAGGATCGTGCCGTCCTCGTCCGCCATTTCCTCGCTGTGCCACAGGATGAGCCGCCGTCCGTCGCAGACCGCGGCTTCCTGCCACACGGACGTGCCCGCCTCGGACAGGTCCACCACCCGCTCCAGGGTGAATCCGCGGACGCGGTGTCGTCCCAGGACTCCGGCGATCGCATCGAGCGCGACATCGGCGTGCAGGAAGTAGGCACGCGCCGCCTCGTCCAGACGTTCGTACGGCGACCAGTCCGAGCTCGCGGGCCCCAGGCGACGTGGTGCGGGCCGGCTCTTCGCTGCTCTGCTGAACTTGCCCACCGGTGTCACAACCCCCTCCAGGCTCGGAATCACCCTACCCAGAGGTGGCGGGGGGAGAGGCTGAGAGGTTTCCGCGGCCGTGGTGGGGGCTCGGGGGTCTTCCCCGCCACGGCCGTCACACAGCACAACGCGCGGCCGCCCCCCGGGGTTACGCGCCGCGGCCGGACTTCTCACTCCTCCTTTCGGCCGAGCACGCCGACTGTGCTGTTGCCGGACCTCCCGCCTCCCCTTTGACTTTTTCACTGCGGACGTCCGTACGGAGGTGGCAGTGATGCTCTCGGCCCGAAGCATGTTCCAGGAGATCCTCGACAACGACGAGTCGTTCCGGCTGTTCTGCTCCATCGCCGCCAGTGGCGAGTCGCAGGGCGGCTGGGAGAACGCGCGGATCGCCGCACTCGTTCCGGAGTCCCAGCGACGGCTGGCACCCAAAATCGTCCGGCACGGGGCGGACGAGGACAAGCACGGGCGCATCTTCAACGCCCTGCTGCGCAAGCGCGGTCTGGATCCCGTCGACGTACCCGGCGAAGCCGACTACACCATGCTCCTGGAGAAGCAGGGCATCGGGCTGGCCCACGACAAGCTGCGTGCCGACGCACCGCTGACCGAGTACGACATCGTCTCCTACCTGGCGCACAGCCGGGTCACCGAACAGCGCGCGTCCGAGCAGATGCGGCTGCTGTGCAAGCACTTCGCCGAACACCCGGACCTCGGCCGCGCGGTGAGGATGATCTCGAACGACGAGGACAACCACCTCGCGTACTGCCACGAGGAACTGCTGCGCCTCGCCGCCGCGGGCCACAGCCGGAGGATCCAGCGGATCCTGCGGCAGAGCGCGATGGCCGAGATCCGGGTCTACCGCGATGTCAGCCTTGCATTCATGACGCACATGGGCCGCATCCTGGGCTGGTCCGGGCCGAAGGTCGCGGTGCTCATGACCGGGATCCACCTGGTGTACCTGTTCGAGCGGCTCTTCGGCTGGCGGCGGATGGTGACGCTGTCCATGCCGGAGCGGCGGGACGCGCTGGGCGGCCCGGCCACGCCGGCCACCGAGTTCGCCTGAGGGTGACCGCCGCGCTTGCGGGGCCGGTGCCACGCGTGGCACCGGCCCCGCAGTACGGCCATGAAGACCGTGGGGCTCGCGCTGCTCGTACGGTTCCCGCGACCGCTGCTTGTACGGTTCCCGCGCCCCGTGCGGCCCGCCTCCCCTGTGACGCCGATGCGGTCCCCACGGAACCGGCGGCGTGTCAGTACAACTAGAGCCAGCCGCGCCGCTTGAACAGGCGGTGCAGGCCGATCACCACCACCGCCATGAGGGCCACCGTGGCCGGGTAGCCCCACACCCAGTGCAGCTCCGGCATGTGGTCGAAGTTCATGCCGTAGATCCCGGCGATCGCCGTCGGAACCGCGACCATCGCCGCCCAGGCCGAGATCTTCCGCATATCGCTGTTCTGCCTTACGCCCATCTGCGCCAGGTGCGCCGAGAGGATGTCGGAGAGCAGCCGGTCGAAGCCCTCGATGTACTCACTCGCGCGCGTCAGATGGTCGGAGACGTCCCGGAAGAACGGCCGGGAGGGTTCGCGGATGAACGGGACACCGGTGCCGGAGAGCCGGGCCATCGGCTCCGCCAGCGGCCCCACGGCCCGGCGGAACTCCACCACCTGCCGCTTGAAGTGGTAGATCCGCGCCGCCGTGGTCCCGGTGTCGCCGCCGCCCGTCGGGGCGAACACATCGGCCTCCAGGGCGTCCAGATCGAGCTGCAGCTCCGAGGCCACGTCGATGTAGTCGTCCACCACGGCGTCGCTCACCGCGTACATCACCGCGGTCGGGCCGTGCTTCAGGACCTCCTGCTCCGCTTCCAGACGCTGCCGCAGCTGAGCGAGCGGGGAGCCCTCGCCGTGCCGGACGGTGACCACGAAGGAGTCACCGACGAAGACCATCAGCTCGCCCGTGGTGACGGTGTCGGTGTCGTCGTCGTACATCACCGGCTTGAGCACGAGGAAGAGGGAGTCGTCGTAGACCTCCAGCTTCGGCCGCTGATGTGCCTTGAGCGCATCCTCGACGGCCAGCGGATGCAGCCCGAACTCCGCTGTCACCAGGTCGAACTCCTTCTCCGTCGGCTCGTGGAGACCGATCCAGAGGAAGGAGTCACCCTCGGCACGGGCCTGGTCGAGGGCGTCGGAGAAGTCCGCCGGTCCCTCGGTGCGGCGCCCGTTCCGGTAGATGGCACAGTCCACGATCACGCAGCGCATTCTCCCTCGAAGCCCCGCGATGTGCACGGGCCGCCCGGTCGCGCGAGCCCGTAGGGTGGCAGACATGCCCACGCTGATCCTCGTACGGCACGGCCGTTCCACCGCCAACACCGCGGGCGTGCTCGCGGGCTGGACGCCCGGCGTCGCCCTCGACGAGCGGGGTGCCGCACAGGCCGCGGCACTGCCCGGGCGGCTGGCCGGTCTGCCGCTGGCCGCCGCCGTCACCAGCCCGCTGCAGCGCTGCGAGGAGACGCTGCGGCCGCTGCTGGACGCCCGCCCGGAGCTGCCGCTGCACACCGACGAGCGCATCGGCGAGTGCCATTACGGCGCCTGGACCGGGCGCAAGCTCGAGGAGCTGGCGGACGAGTCGTTGTGGACGACGGTCCAGCGGTACCCATCGGCCGCCGAGTTCCCGGGGCCCGACGGTGAATCCGTACGGGCGATGCAGACACGGGCCGTGGACGCCGTACGGGAGTGGAACGCACGGATCGAAGCGGAGCACGGGGCCAACGCCGTCTACCTGATGTGCTCGCACGGCGACATCATCAAGTCCCTCGTCGCCGATGCGCTCGGCCTCCATCTGGACCTGTTCCAGCGGATCTCCGTCGAGCCCTGCTCGGTCACCGCCATCCGCTTCACCCCGGTCCGCCCCTTCCTGCTCCGGCTGGGCGAGACCGGGGACTTCCGCGCACTGGCCCCGGACGGCGGCGCGGCGCCGGGGGCGGAGGGCGATGCGGCCGTGGGCGGTGCCACGGGCGCACCGTGATCGCCGCGGGCAGTAGGGTGGACGGGCTGCGCTACGGGGTACGCGGGAGCTGCGTGCACGCCGTCCACCCGAGACCCACCGACCGATTCGGACCGTTCAGACGTACAGACCGACCACACGTACAGACCGTTCAGACCACAGACGCCGGACAGACTCCGCAGCGATGACATAGAGGAGAGCAGGACGTGGCCCGTCAGGTGTACCTGTACGACCCGCCGGACCGCTTCGTCGCCGGTACGGTCGGGCTGCCTGGCCGCCGGACCTTCTTCCTCCAGGCCAGCGCGGCCGGCCGGACGACCACGGTCGCCCTTGAGAAGACCCAGGTCGCCGCACTCGCCGAGCGGATCGACGAGCTGCTGGACGAGGTGGTGCGGCGCACCGGGGGCAACGCGCCCGTGCCCGCCGTCGCCCCCACGGAACTCGCCGACAGCGAGCCGCTCGAGGTGCCCGTCGAGGAGGAGTTCCGGGTGGGGACCATGGCGCTCGCATGGGACGGCGAGGAACAGCGCATGATCGTCGAGGCCCAGGCGCTCGTCGAGCTCGAGGCCGAGACCGAGGAGGACCTCGCCGAAGCCGAGGAGCGGCTGCTGCAGGACGAGGAGAACGGTCCGCCGATGCTACGCGTCCGGCTCAGCGGGCCACAGGCCAGAGCGTTCGCCAAGCGGGCGCTGGAAGTGGTCAACGCCGGCCGCCCGCCGTGCCCGCTGTGCAGCTTGCCGCTCGACCCGGAGGGACACGTATGTCCGCGCCAGAACGGATACCGCCGCGGGGAAGCCTGACGGAGGACTCCGCGGTGTGCGAACTGCTCGCCGAGGGCGAGCTGACCGTGCGCGGACGGATCAGGGAAGCGTCGAACGCGGTGCTCCACTGCGCAGTCGAACTGGACGGCCGCAGCGCCGCCTGCGTCTACAAGCCCGTCGCGGGGGAGCGTCCGCTGTGGGACTTCCCGGACGGGAGCCTGGCGCGGCGCGAGGTGGCGGCGTACGAGATCTCCCGCGCCACGGGATGGGGACTGGTGCCGCCCACGGTGCTGCGCGACGGCCCGTACGGCGAGGGCATGTGCCAGCTCTGGATCGAGGCCGATCCCTCCGAGGAGCTGCTCGCGCTCGTCGAGGGCGAGGAGCCGGGGGAGGGGTGGAAGGCCATCGGTTTCGCCGAGGTCGCCGGAGGCGGGGCGGCGCTGCTGGTGCACGCGGACGACCAGCGGCTGCGGCGGCTCGCCGTCCTCGACGCGGTGATCAACAACGCGGACCGCAAGGGCGGCCATCTGCTGCCGACGGTGGACGGTCGGCTGTACGTGATCGATCACGGTGTGACGTTCAACGCCGAGGACAAGCTGCGGACGTTGCTGTGGGGATGGGCGGCGGAACCGCTCACCGACGAGGCGCTCGAGGTGCTGCGGCGGCTCTCGTCGGACCTCGACGGGGACGGCGCTCTGGCCGCCCGCCTCTCCGGCCTGATCACCTTCGAGGAGCTCGACGCCCTGCGTACGCGGGTGGGCGGGCTCCTCCGAACGGGCCGTCACCCCGAGCCGAGCGGTGCTTGGCCCGCCGTTCCCTGGCCGCCCGTCTGAGGCCGCGGTGCCCGGTGGGGCGCTGGTCCCGGCGCCGGCGCCGGGACCAGCGCGTCCCGCGCCGCCCCGACTCCCGTTGCCGCTCCGCCTCCGCCCCCGGGACCGACGTTGCGGTCCTACGGACCGGCACATCCTGCCGATGCGTGCAAGAGCGCCCATCCGGCCAAGCCCGCAGGTCCGGTTCGTGTGAGGATCGGACATCCGGTTACGCTCAAGGCATGCATGCCTGGCCCGCTTCTGAGGTTCCCGCCCTGCCCGGCAGTGGCCGCGACCTCCGGATCCACGACTCCGCGACCGGGAGCCCGATCACCCTCGACCCCGGTCCCGTCGCCCGCATCTACGTCTGCGGCATCACTCCGTACGACGCCACCCACCTGGGGCACGCGGCGACCTACAACGCGTTCGACCTTGTGCAGCGCGTGTGGCTCGACACGAAGCGGCAGGTTCACTACGTCCAGAACGTGACGGACGTCGACGATCCGCTCCTGGAGCGGGCCCAGCGGGACGGGGAGGACTGGACCGGGCTCGCCGAACGTGAGACCGCCCTGTTCCGTGAGGACATGACCGCCCTGCGGATTCTTCCGCCCCGGCACTACATCGGCGCGGTCGAGGCCATACCGGGCATCGTTCCGCTCGTCGAACGGCTCCGCGACTCCGGGGCCGCATACGAACTCGACGGCGACATCTACTTCTCCGTGGAGTCCGACCCGGGCTTCGGCACGGTCTCCGGGCTCGACGCCGAAACGATGCGGCAGCTCTCCGCCGAACGCGGCGGCGACCCGGAGCGCCCCGGCAAGAAGAACCCGCTCGACCCGATCCTGTGGATGGCCGCCCGTGACGGCGAACCGAGCTGGGACGGCGGCTCCCTCGGCCGCGGACGCCCCGGCTGGCACATCGAGTGCGTCGCCATCGCGCTCGACCACCTCGGTATGAGCTTCGACGTCCAGGGCGGCGGCTCCGATCTGGCCTTCCCGCACCATGAGATGGGCGCATCGCACGCCCAGGTCGTCACCGGCGAGTACCCGTTCGCGAAGGCGTACGTCCACGCCGGGATGGTCGCCCTCGACGGTCAGAAGATGTCCAAGTCCAAGGGCAATCTGGTCTTCGTGTCCGCACTGCGCCGCGACGGGGTCGACCCGGCCGCGATCCGGCTCGCCCTGCTGGCGCACCACTACCGCGACGACTGGGAGTGGACGGACACCGTGCTCGACACGGCGGTCGAGCGGCTCGCCCGCTGGCGCTCCGCGGTCTCGCGGCCCGACGGACCGCCGGCGGAAACCCTCCTGGAAGAGATCCGTGAGGCCCTCGCGAACGACCTCGACGCGCCGTCCGCGCTGGCGGCCGTCGACCGCTGGAGCGCGCTCCAGCAGTCGGAGGGCGGTACGGACGAGGGAGCGCCCGGACTCGTCTCGCGCGCCGTCGACGCACTGCTGGGAGTGGCTCTCTGACGCCCTGACACTTCCCGTACGGGGATAGGACTCGGGGCGCGCCTTCACCGAAGGAGCGCCCCGATCCGCTTGCCGTGAGCGGGACTTCGCCTACTCGTCCTCGGCGATCGGGCCCGAATCCGAACCGGATCCCGGGCCGGGGGAGTCCGCGGAGCCCGAGGAGTCGCTGGAGCGCGAGTCCGTGGAATCCTGGGAATCTCCGCCGTCCTGCTCCTCGCCCCGGGACGACGGCTTCGACGGCCGCGCACGCCCTGCGGAAGTGTCGCGGGGGGTGTCCCGCAGGTAGGAGGCCCCGTCGCGGCCCCCCTCGCGCGACTCCGGCGCCGCGCCGCTCTCGGTCGCATGGCCGCCCGGCTGCCCGGGACCGGCTCCCGGTCCGGCGCCCGGGGTCCCCGGTCCAGCGCCCGGCTGCCCGTCGCGCCGCCGCAGATAGCGCTCGAACTCGCGGGCGATGGCCTCGCCCGATGCCTCGGGAAGCTCCGCGGTGTCGCGCGCCTCCTCCAGCGACTGCACGTACTCGGCGACTTCGCTGTCCTCGGCGGCCAGTTGGTCCACGCCCAACTGCCAGGCCCGCGCGTCCTCGGGCAGCTCGCCGAGCGGGATGCGGATCCCGATCAGGTCCTCCAGGCGGTTGAGCAGCGCGAGCGTGGCCTTGGGATTCGGTGGCTGCGACACATAGTGCGGGACGGCGGCCCACAGGCTGACCGCGGGCACGCCCGCGTGCGTGCAGGCCTCCTGGAGGATGCCGACGATGCCGGTGGGGCCCTCGTACCGCGTCTCCTCCAGGTCCATCGTCCTGGCCAGGTCCGGGTCGGAGGTGACGCCGCTGACCGGGACGGGGCGGGTGTGCGGGGTGTCGCCGAGCAGCGCGCCCAGGATCACCACCATCTCCACGCCCAGTTCATGCGCGAAGCCGAGGATCTCGTTGCAGAAGGAGCGCCACCGCATGCTCGGCTCGATGCCTCTGACGAGCACGAGATCGCGGGGCTTGGAGCCCCCGATCCGGGCCACCGACAGCCGTGTGGTGGGCCAGGTGATCTTCCGGACCCCGCCTTCCAGGAAGACGGTGGGTCGGTTGACCTGGAAGTCGTAGTAGTCCTCCGCGTCCAGGGCGGCGAAGACCTCGCCCTTCCATTCCCGGTCCAAGTGCCCGACCGCGGTGGAGGCTGCGTCACCGGCGTCGTTCCAGCCTTCGAACGCGGCCACCATGACCGGGTCGATCAGCTCGGGAACCCCCTCGAGCTCGATCACCCAGCGCCTCCTTCCGACCGGCGGACGTCCGTGCGGATCGCCCCCGGTTGCCGATCCATTGCGTGCGTCCCCAGCCTACGGCCAGACCGGGGGCCCTCCGCAGCCCCCGCGCAGACGCGTCCATTGATTGATCCGAGCTGTAGCCTGCCCATTTCCGCCCCAACCCTGCACTCCGGGGGCTGTAACCGGCCATACATCGGACGACTGCCGGGACGTCCGATGTCTGCCTGGCCGGGGGGAGTCGCAAGAGGTGCCGCGGGCCGGCGAGCAGCGGCGTACGGGCTCCCCTGCAACACACGGCTCACACGGCTCCCATCGCCGAGCGGAGCCACTGCTCGGCGCCGGCGACATGCACAGCCGCCCACGAACGCGCTGCGTCGGCGTCGCGGTCGCGCAGGGCGGCCAGGATCGCGCGGTGCTCGTGCAGCGTCCTGCTCGCCGCCCCCGCACGGTCCGCCGCTCGCCAGATACGCGCCCGGATGGCCGGGCCCGACAGCCCCTCCAACAGTGAGCAGAGCACGGAGTTGGCCCCGGCCCGTACGATGCGCCGGTGGAACTCCAGGTCGCAGTCGGCCAGTTGCTCGACCGTGGGACTGGGGCCCAGCGCGTCCAACCGGGTTCCCAGCTCGTCGAGTTCGGCGACGCTGATCCGTGCGCTGGCCAGTGCGGTGGCCGCGGGTTCCAGGATCCGGCGGACGGCGAGGAACTCCAGGGCCGTCTCGTCGCGGTGGACGTCGACGACGAAGCTCACTGCCTCCAGCAGGAGTTGGGGCGCCAGACTGGTCACATACGTACCGTCGCCCTGGCGCACGTCCAGGACGCGGATGAGAGCGAGGGCGCGGACGGCCTCGCGCAGGGAGTTGCGCGACAGGCCCAGCTCCGCGGCCAGTTCGCTCTCCTTGGGAAGCCGGTCGCCGGGCCTCAGTGCACCGGAGACGATCATGCTTTTGATCTTCTCGATCGCCACATCGGTGACGGCCATGGCGTCCTCCCGCAGCAGACATCCGATGTCTGCCTCCCAGTATGGCGCGGTGGTCCCGGCCTCGTGCCGTTACCGGAGGATGGCGTTCCGGACCTGCGGTTTCGGTGACGGCCGGGGCGTGGCGGGCCGGGGCGCAACGCCGTAAGGGGCGGCCCCAAGGAGAGCCGCCCCTTACGCCTTCCTGTGCCTTCGGCCCGGACGGGCCGGACGATCAGCCGTCCTTGCGGTCCAGCAGGTCCTTCACCCGGGTCCGGACGTCCTCGCTGTCCAGACCTCGGATCGTCAGCGTCGTACGGCGCCGCAGCACATCGTCGACCGTCTCCGCCCACTCGTGGTCGCGGGCGTAGACCACCTGCGCCCAGATCTCCGGACCGTCGGGGTGGATCCGCTCGCCGAGCGCCGGGTCCTCGTTCACCAGCCGGGCGATGTCGAAGGACAACGAGCCGTAGTGCGTGGCGAGATGACGGGCGGTCAGCGGATCCATCCGCACGCCCGGTTCGCGGTCCACCAGCAGGCGGTGCGCCACGGCGTTGGGGTTGGCGATACCGGGCAGCGGCTGCCGGCGGACGAGGCTGGAGACCGGCTCCATGTCCTCGTTCAGCGGTGTCCCCGGCAGCTTGGCCAGCTTGTTCATCACCGTACGGCCGATGTGGCGGTACGTGGTCCACTTGCCGCCGGCGACCGACAGCATCCCACCGCTCCCCTCGGTCACGACCGTTTCGCGCTTGGCCTGTTCCACGCCGCCCGGACCGCCCGGAAGCACCCGCAGGCCCGCGAAGGCGTACGTCATCAGGCTGGGGTCGAGATGCTCGTCGCGCACCGAGAACGCGGCCTCGTCGAGGATCTGCTGGATGTCGGACCCGGTGGCGCGCACGTCGCCCGGGTCGCCCTCGTACACCTCGTCGGTGGTGCCCAGCAGGAGCTGGTCCTCCCACGGCAGGGCGAACGTGATGCGGTACTTGTCGATCGGCGTGGCCATGGCGGCCTTCCAGGGCGCCTTGCGCTTGAGCACGATGTGCGCGCCCTTGGAGAGCCGGATACTCGGGGCGGCGTTCTCGTCCTCGAGCTTCCGCAGGTGGTCCACCCACGGTCCGGTCGCGTTCAGCACCACGCGGGCGTCGACACCGAACTCGGTCCCGTCCAGGCGGTCCCTGAGCTCAGCGCCGCTGACCCGGCCGTGCAGGAAGCGCAGTCCGGTGACCTCCGCGTGGTTGAGGACGACGGCTCCGGACTCGACGGCCGCGCGGACCGTCATGACGGCCACACGCGAATCGTTCATCTGGTGGTCGTAGTAGACCGCGACGGCCTTGAGATTGTCCGTCCGCAGACCGGGGTTGTTCGCCTGGGCCTTGGCCGGGGATATGACCTTGCCGACCCCGTCGCCGAACGCGGAGAGCGCGGAGTAGGCGAACACGCCCGCGCCCAGCTTGGCCGCGCCGACCGGACCGCCCTTGTAGACGGGCAGGTAGAAGGTGAGCGGGTTGACCAGGTGCGGGGCCACGTCCTTCGCCAGCACCCGCCGCTCGTGGTGGTTCTCCGCCACCAGCTTGACCGCGCCGGTCTGCAGGTAGCGCAGACCGCCGTGGACGAGCTTGGAGGAGGCGGAGGAGGTGGCGCCGGCGAAGTCGCCGGCGTCCACCATCGCCACCCGCAGCCCGGACTGCGCGGCGTGCCAGGCCACCGAGGTGCCCAGGATGCCGCCACCGATGACCAGGAGGTCGTACGTGGCCCTCGCGAGCCGGTCCCGGGTCTCGGCACGGCCGGGGTTCTGGCCGGCAGCCGGGTGCGTCCCGAGGCTCGGGACGCTCTGCAGGGTGCTCATGTCTTACTCCTCGTCGTCGATCCAGCCCATGGTCCGCTCGACGGCCTTGAGCCAGTTCTTGTACTCGCGGTCGCGGGCATCCGCGTCCATCCGGGGGGTCCACTCCGCCGCCCGGCGCCAGTTGGCGCGCAGCGCGTCGGCGTCGGGCCAGAAGCCGACGGCCAGGCCGGCGGCGTAGGCAGCGCCGAGGCAGGTGGTCTCGGCCACCATCGGGCGCACCACGGGTGCGTCGAGGAAGTCGGCCATGGTCTGCATCAGCAGGTTGTTGGAGGTCATACCGCCATCGACCTTGAGAGCGGTCAGGTCGACACCGGAGTCCTTGCGCATCGCGTCGACGATCTCGCGGGTCTGCCAGGCCGTGGCCTCCAGCACGGCACGGGCGAGGTGCGCCTTGGTGACGTAGCGGGTGAGACCGGCGATGACACCGCGGGCGTCCGAGCGCCAGTAGGGGGCGAACAGGCCGGAGAAGGCCGGCACGAAGTACGCGCCGCCGCTGTCCTCCACCGAACTCGCCAGGGTCTCGATCTCGGCGGCGGTGCTGATCAGGCCCATCTGGTCGCGCATCCACTGCACCAGCGACCCGGTGACCGCAATGGAACCCTCCAGCGCGTACACCGGCTTCTCGTCGCCGATGCGGTAGCCCACCGTGGTCAGGAGCCCGCTGTAGGAGTTGATGACCTTGTCGGCCGTGTTCATCAGCAGGAACGTGCCGGTGCCGTACGTGGACTTGGCCTCGCCCTCGGAGAAACAGGTCTGGCCGAACAGCGCCGCCTGCTGGTCGCCGAGCGCCGAGGCGACGGGGACATCCTCCAGGACGCCCTTCGCCGTGCCGTAGACCTCGGCGGAGGAGCGGATCTCCGGCAGCACCGCGGCCGGGACACCCATCGAGTCCAGGATCTTGTCGTCCCACTGCATGGTGTGCAGGTTCATCAGCATGGTGCGGGAGGCGTTGGTGACGTCGGTGACGTGCACGCCGCCGTCGGTGCCACCCGTCAGATTCCAGATGACCCAGGAATCCATGGTGCCGAAGAGGATGTCCCCGGACTCGGCGCGCTCCCGCAGCCCCTCGACGTTGTCGAGCAGCCAGCGGATCTTCGGGCCCGCGAAGTAGGAGGCGAGGGGGAGCCCGGTCTCGCGGCGGAACCGGTCCTGGCCCACGTTGCGGCCGAGCTCCTTGCATAGGGCGTCGGTACGGGTGTCCTGCCAGACGAGTGCGTTGTGTGCCGGCTCTCCGGTGGCCTTGTCCCACAGGACGGTCGTCTCACGCTGGTTGGTGATGCCGATCGCCTGTATGTCGTTCCTGGTGAGACCGGCCTTGCTGAGGGCGCCGGCGACGACCTCCTGCACATTGGTCCAGATCTCGGCGGCGTCGTGCTCGACCCAGCCCGGCTTGGGGAAGATCTGCTCGTGCTCCTTCTGGTCGACCGAGACGATGCGGCCGTCCTTGTCGAACACGATGCAGCGGCTGGATGTGGTGCCCTGGTCGATGGCGGCGATGAAGGGACCCGCGGTGTGGGCGTCGGTCACGGTGTTCTCCTGGAGTGGTCGCGAAGGGTCGGTGTGCTCGGGCTCAGGCGAAGACGAGCTCGTAGACGAGGCCCGCGAGGGCGCCGCCGAGGAGCGGGCCGACGACCGGGATCCATGCGTAGCCCCAGTCGGAGCCGCCCTTGTTCGGCAGCCGCAGCAGGGCGTGCACGATGCGTGGGCCGAGGTCGCGCGCCGGGTTGATCGCGTAGCCCGTGGGGCCGCCGAGCGAGAGGCCGATGCCGACGACGGTCAGCGCGACGATGAGGATGCCGGTGCCTGAGACGGCCAGGCCCTTGGTGAGTCCCGTGGTGAGGATCAGGAGAACGAGGGTCGCGGTGCCGATGATCTCGGTGATCAGGTTCTGCGCCGGGTTCCGGATCTCCGGGCCGGTGGAGAAGACGCCGAGTACGGGGCCGGCGTGCGGCGCTTCGGCCTTGTCGACGAGGCCTTCCTCGTCCTTCCTGGCGACGATCTCGGGGTCGGTGAGATGGGCTTGGAACTGGCCGGCGTACGCGAGCCAGGCGAGGAAGGCGCCGAGCATCGCACCAGTCATCTGACCGGCGAAGTAGACCGGGACGTCGCCCCACTCGCCGCTGGTGATGGCGACGCCGAGGGTGACGGCGGGGTTGAGGTGCGCACCGGAGAGCGGGGCGGATATGTACGCGCCGGCGAGTACGGCGAAGCCCCACCCGAAGGTGATGGCGACCCAGCCGGCATTCAGCGCCTTCGAGCGCTTCAGGACAACGCCGGCGACCACGCCGGCACCGAGCAGGATGAGCACGGCGGTACCTATGGTCTCGCCGAGGAAGATGTCGGAGGTGGACACCAGCGACTCCTTGTCCTTCGTCCAGGGGAAGGCAGGCCAGCGGGGTCCCACCCGCGTGCCCGCGCCCTCGGGTGAGGGCGGTGACCGGTCCGCCGCCGCGGAACACCATAGCGAAGTTATCGGCTGCTGTTCGACAATGCCGACCGGCGAACGGCAGTTTTCTTCACCTCCCGTGCCGCGTCAATAGGGGTGCCACGGCAACTTCGATCCGTTGTCCAAGCGTGACCGCGAGAAGCGAAACGCCTGGTGGTGGAGCGTGGACGAGGATGGGCGGAGCGTTTGCTGGGCTGGCGCGGCAGGGGGTCCGCGCGCATCGGGGTGCCGGATCCGGGCGGGCCGGTGCATCTGGTGCGGACGGGCCGGGGGTGCGGGATCCGGGCGGGCCGGGTCTACCGAGGCGCCGGGACGAGGCCGAACCGAGGCGCCGGGAGGTCGAACCGAGGCGCCATTACGAGGCCTCCGACCCGTGCCTGCCTCAGAAGCGGCCGGCGCCGAGATCTCGCGAGACTGCACGGGCACAGTCGCGTACCGCCGCCACCAGGGACGAGCTCAGTACGCCGTTCTCGCAGACACGCTCCACGGCGCCCGTGACGGCGACCGCGCCCACCGGCATGCGCCGCCGGTCGTGGATGGGGGCCGCGACCGAGGCCACGCCCTCCCAGGTCTCCTCGACGTCGGAGGACCAGCCGCGGGCGCGGGTGAGGTCGAGAACGCCCTCGAAGTCCTCGAGGGCGGTGACCGTGCGGGCCGTGAAGGATTTGCGGGCGCCCTCGGCCGCCTCGCTGTGGGCGACGGGGTCGTAGGCCGAGAGGATCTTGCCCAGGGCCGTGCTGTGCAGCGGCTGCATGGCGCCGACCTCCAGCACCTGGCGGCTGTCGTCGGGCCGGAAGACGTGATGAACGATCAGGACGCCCTGCTGGTGCAGTACGCCCAGGTAGACGCTTTCGCCACTGGACCGGGCCAGGTCGTCCGTCCAGACCAGGGCCCGTGCCCTCAACTCGTGCACATCCAGATAGCTGTTGCCCAGTCGCAGCAGCTCGGCGCCGAGCTGATAGCGCCCCGAGGCGGGGTCCTGCTCGACGAATCCCTCCTGCTGAAGGGTGCGCAGTATTCCGTGCGCCGTGCCCTTGGCCAGCCCCAGTGCGGCCGCCACATCGGACAGTCCGAGCCTGCGCTCACCGCCGGCGAGCAGCCTCAGCATCGCAGCCGCTCGCTCGAGCGACTGGATCGTCCGGGCCATCGGGCAACCTCCTCCAACCACGGGGTTCGACAATGCTGAACAGTATCGGCCTTTGCCGACCTCGTGGTAGCACCGGGGTGTTGGTCCGGCACGGCGTCATCTCACCCGTACGGCCCGCACCGCCGGTGTCCGCCTCGTGGAATACCCCGAGCCCGGCACGTCGCCGACGGTTACCCTGGCGGCGTGCGCCCTCCCACCGGGGGGCGCAAAGCCGACAGCCGTCGCACTCCAGGGAGCGTCTCCATGGCCTCGTACGAGCCATCGTCCGCCGTCACCGACCGGGCCCGAGCACTACGGGAGGCGCTCGCCTCCCGCGTGGTCGTGGCCGATGGGGCCATGGGCACCATGCTCCAGGCACAGGAACCGAGCCTGGAGGACTTCCAGCAGCTCGAAGGCTGCAGCGAGATCCTGAGCGTCACCCGCCCCGACATCGTGCGCTCGGTGCACGACGAGTACTTCGCGGCGGGCGTCGACTGCGTGGGGACCAACACCTTCGGCGCCAACCACACGGCGCTCGGGGAGTACGACATCGCCGACCGGATCTTCGAACTCTCCGAATCCGGTGCGCGCCTCGCCCGTGAGTCCGCCGACTCCTTCACCGCCGATGACGGCCGCCGGCGCTGGGTGCTCGGCTCCATGGGCCCCGGCACCAAGCTGCCCACCCTCGGCCACGTCCCTTACATCACGCTGCGCGACGCCTACCAGCAGAACGCCGAGGGCCTGATCACCGGTGGCGCGGACGCCCTGCTGGTGGAGACCACGCAGGACCTCCTGCAGACCAAGTCGGCCGTTCTCGGCGCCCGCCGGGCCCTGGAGGCCCTAGGCGCCGACCTGCCGCTGATCTGTTCGGTGACCGTCGAGACCACCGGCACCATGCTGCTCGGCTCGGAGATCGGCGCGGCGCTTACCGCGCTCGAACCACTGGGCATCGACATGATCGGCCTCAACTGCGCAACCGGCCCGGCGGAGATGAGTGAGCATCTGCGCTACCTCTCGCGCCACTCGCGCGTCCCGCTGTCGTGCATGCCGAATGCGGGTCTGCCCGTTCTCGGCAAGGACGGCGCGCACTACCCGCTCACCGCCGGTGAACTGGCCGAGGCCCAGGAGACGTTCATCCGCGAGTACGGGCTCTCCCTCGTGGGCGGCTGCTGCGGTACGACCCCCGAGCACATGCGGCAGGTCGTCGAGCGCGTCCGTGAGCTGCAGCCCGCCGAGCGCAGCCCGCGCCCCGAGCCCGGCGCCGCCTCGCTCTACCAGACCGTCCCGTTCCGCCAGGACACCTCGTACCTGGCCATCGGTGAACGGACGAACGCCAACGGCAGCAAGAAGTTCCGTGAGGCGATGCTCGACGGCCGCTGGGACGACTGTGTCGAGATGGCCCGGGACCAGATCCGCGAGGGTGCCCATCTGCTCGACCTCTGCGTGGACTATGTGGGCCGCGACGGCGTCGCCGACATGCAGGAGCTGGCCGGCCGATTCGCCACCGCCTCCACCCTGCCGATCGTGCTCGACTCCACCGAGGTCGACGTGATCCGGGCGGGCCTGGAGAAGCTGGGCGGCCGCGCGGTGATCAACTCGGTCAACTACGAGGACGGGGACGGGCCGGACTCGCGGTTCGCCCGTGTCACCCGGCTCGCCGTCGAGCACGGCGCCGCCCTGATGGCGCTGACCATCGACGAGGAGGGCCAGGCCCGTACGGCGGAGAAGAAGGTCGAGATCGCCGAGCGGATCATCGCCGACCTGACCGGCAATTGGGGCATCCGCGAGTCCGACATCCTCATCGACTGCCTGACGTTCACGATCTGCACCGGCCAGGAGGAGTCCCGCAAGGACGGCGTGAACACCATCGAGGCGATCCGCGAGCTCAAGCGCCGCCACCCGGACGTCCAGACGACACTTGGCCTTTCCAACATCTCGTTCGGTCTCAGCCCGGCCGCCCGCATCGTGCTCAACTCCGTCTTCCTGGATGAGTGCGTGAAGGCCGGTCTGGACTCGGCCATCGTGCACGCCTCCAAGATCCTGCCCATCGCGCGGCTCGACGAGGAGCAGGTCAAGGTCGCCCTCGACCTGGTCCACGACCGGCGCAGCGAGGGCTACGACCCGCTCCAGAAGCTGCTGGAGCTCTTCGAGGGCGTCGACACCAAGTCCATGAAGGCCGGCAGGGCCGAGGAACTGGCCGCTCTCCCGCTGGAGGAGCGCCTGCAGCGGCGGATCATCGACGGTGAGCGCAACGGCCTGGAGGCCGACCTCGACGAGGCGCTGGAGAGTCGTCCCGCACTGGAGATCGTCAACGAGACGCTGCTGGCCGGCATGAAGGTCGTCGGCGAGCTCTTCGGCTCCGGCCAGATGCAGTTGCCGTTCGTCCTCCAGTCGGCCGAGGTCATGAAGAGCGCGGTCGCCTACCTCGAACCGCACATGGAGAAGTCCGACGACGAGGGCAAGGGCACGATCGTGCTCGCCACGGTGCGCGGGGACGTCCACGACATCGGCAAGAACCTCGTCGACATCATCCTGTCCAACAACGGCTACAACGTCGTGAACCTGGGCATCAAGCAGCCGGTTTCGGCCATCGTCGAGGCCGCTGAGGAGCACCGCGCGGATGTGATCGGCATGTCCGGCCTGCTGGTGAAGTCCACTGTGATCATGAAGGAGAACCTGGAGGAGCTGAACCAGCGCAAGCTGGCCGCCGACTTCCCGGTGATCCTCGGCGGCGCCGCCCTCACCCGGGCGTATGTCGAGCAGGACCTGCACGAGATCTACGAGGGCGAGGTCCGTTACGCCCGCGACGCCTTCGAGGGCCTGCGCCTGATGGACGCCCTCATCGCGGTCAAGCGCGGCGTGCCCGGCGCGACCCTGCCCGAGCTCAAGCAGCGCCGGGTGCCCAAGCGCGACCTCCAGGTCAGTGAACCCGACCCGGACGAGGGTGCCGTACGGTCCGATGTGGCCACCGACAACCCCGTCCCGGAGCCGCCGTTCTGGGGCACCAAGGTCGTCAAGGGCATCCAGGTCGCTGACTACGCGTCGTGGCTGGACGAGGGCGCGCTGTTCAAGGGCCAGTGGGGCCTGAAGCAGGCCCGTACCGGCGACGGGCCCTCGTACGAGGAGCTGGTGGAACGCGAGGGCCGGCCCCGGCTGCGCGGCTGGCTGGACAAGCTGCACACCGGGAATCTGCTGGAGGCGGCCACCGTCTACGGGTACTTCCCCTGTCACTCCAAGGGCGACGACTTGATCCTGCTGAACGAGGACGGCTCGGAGCGGACCCGCTTCACCTTCCCGCGCCAGCGCCGCGGCCGCAGGCTGTGTCTGGCCGACTTCTTCCGGCCGGAGGAGTCCGGGGAGACCGATGTGGTCGGCCTGCAGGTCGTCACCGTGGGGTCGAAGATCGGTGAGGCCACCGCCGAGCTGTTCGCCGCCGACTCCTACCGCGACTACCTCGAGCTGCACGGCCTCTCGGTGCAGCTCGCCGAGGCCCTGGCCGAGTACTGGCACGCCCGGGTCCGCGGTGAGCTGGGCTTCTCGGGTGAGGACCCGGAGGCCATGGAGGACATGTTCGCGCTGAAGTACCGCGGCGCGCGGTTCTCCCTGGGCTACGGCGCCTGTCCCGACCTGGAGGACCGGGCGAAGATCGCGGAACTCCTCGAGCCCGAGCGGATCGGGGTGCAGCTCTCCGAGGAGTTCCAGCTCCACCCGGAGCAGTCCACGGACGCGATCGTGATCCACCACCCGGAGGCGAAGTACTTCAACGCCCGCTGAGGCGGCGATCCCGGCCCGGGGCGGGCGCCGGCGTGCTGAGTGCCGGGCCGGTGCCGACCCGGCCCCTGGGCGGTCCTGTCCGGCCCCTCGGGGCCCTTCCGCCGGTTGCCGGGGCTTCACCGCCGCCCACCGGGAAGCGCCGTCATGACCCGCCGTGGAGGAAAGAACGCTCAGTTGTCAGGATCGTCGTACAATGGTCGGTCCGGTACAGGCCGGTCGGCGCCCTTCCGGGGGCGGCGGCCGGCCGATTTGTCCCTCCGGGGGCAGTCACGAGGAGAGGAGCACGGATGACCAGCATCATCCCCGCACTCGACGACACGCGGCCGGCCGAGGGCTCGGCCCTGCAAGCCGTGCTCCTCGACATGGACGGCACTCTCGTGGACACGGAGGGTTTCTGGTGGGAGGCCGAAGTCGAGATCTTCGCCGAGCTCGGCCATGAGCTCGCCGAGGAGCACCGGGAGGTGGTGGTCGGCGGCCCCATGACGCGCAGTGCGTCCTATCTGATCCAGGCCACCGGCGCGGACATCACCCTGCCGGACCTGTCGACGCTGCTCAATGCACGGTTCGAGGAACTGGTGGACCGGGGCGTGCCCCTGATGCCCGGTGCCGACCGCCTCCTGGCCGAGCTCGCCGCCCACAACATCCCGGCCGCCCTGGTCTCCGCCTCGCACCGGCGGATCATCGACCGGGTGCTCAAGTCGGTCGGTCCCGACCACTTCGCCCTCACCGTCGCCGGGGACGAGGTGGTGCGTACGAAGCCGCACCCGGACCCGTATCTGCTGGCCGCGGCAGGGCTCGGCGCGGACCCTGCGCGGTGCGCCGTCGTGGAGGACACGGCGACCGGTGTGGCGGCGGCGGAGGCGGCGGGCTGCCGGGTGGTGGCCGTGCCGTCCGTGGTGCCGATCGAGCCCGCCGAAGGTCGTGTCGTCGTCCCCTCGCTCGAGGACGTGACCCTGCCCTTCCTGCAGAGGCTCGTCGCCGGAGTGCGCTGAGCCTGGGGCGGTGATCCGCGCAGGAACGCGGGGCGAGCCGCGACGCCCGGCGCAAAGCGCCATGATCACCGCGATGGAGAAAGACCCCCTAGGGTTCGAAGTCGATGCGTGACGTTTATCACATGCCGTCCCGTCGACAGTATTGCGGGGATCTGCTTGCAACGGGCCCCAAGGGTCTGAGCGCGCACCCATAAGTCCCGGTTGGTTACTTCATGGGCGATTCGCTCTACGCTCGGGGCGAGGGGCCGCTGGCGCCCGTTATCGATGCGTGATATTGCCTCAACTTCGTTGTGTTCCGGCCTGTCTGGCGCCGCGGACTAATCTCGTCGCCAGAACCTTTGACGCATCCCTGTGGCCGGCAGCCCCACGTCGGTATGGTCCGGGGATCGACGCTTCCGCAGGAGACCGCCGACGATGAATCGCAAGACCTTGGTGATGCCGGCCGTGCTGGGTCTGCTGGCTCCCGTTCTCGCAGCATGCGGCGGTTCGGACGAGGCGAGCGGGGACGACAAACCCATCGTCATCGGCACCACGGACGCCTTCGTGAGCACCTCGGACTACCCGGCTCCCTTCGACCCGGCCCTCGCCTACGAAGCGGGCGCGTGGAACATCCTGCGCAACACCTTCCAGACGCTGATGGCGCTGCCCCGCTCGGGCGGCGACCCGGCGCCGGAGGCGGCAGAGAAGTGCGGCTTCTCCGACCAGAAGAACGAGTCGTACCGCTGCACGCTGCGCGGCGGCATGAAGTTCGCCAACGGCAACGACCTCAGCTCCGAGGACGTGAAGTTCTCCATCGAGCGCACCCTGTCGATCAAGAACCCGAACGGCCCGGTCTCCCTGCTCTCCAACATCGACACCGTCGAGACCCCGAGCGAGACCGAGGTCGTCTTCCATCTCAAGTCCCCGGACGCGACATTCCCGCACAAGCTGGCCACCCCGGCCGCGGCGATCGTCGACAAGGACTCGTACGACGGGACGAAGCTGCGGGAAGGATTCGCGGTCGACGGCTCCGGCCCGTACACCATCGAGACCGAGCAACAGAAGGACGAGGTCGTCTCGGCCGTCTTCAATCGGAACCCCAACTACCAGGGGAGTCTCAAGCCGAAGAACGACAAGGTCGAGATGCGCTTCTACCCCGACTCGGGCGCCATGGAGAAGGCCCTCCAGAAGGGCGAGATCGACCTGATGACGCGCACCATGTCGCCGGAGCAGGTCGACCGGCTGGAGCGCGGCGGCTCGGAGAAGATCGAGCTCAAGGAGATGCCGGGCCAGGAGATCCGCTATCTGGCCTTCAACACCGACGACCCGATCGCGGGCAAGAAGGCCGTACGTCAGGCCATCGCCCAGGTGGTGGACCGCCAGGCACTGGTCCGCGATGTGTACGAGCGCACCGCCGAGCCGCTCTACTCTATCGTCCCGTCGAGCGTCGGTTCGCACGTCAACTCGTTCTTCAACAGGTACGGCGACCCGGACGTGACCGAGGCGCGCAAGACGCTGCGCGCGGGCGGGATCGACACCCCGGTGCGGCTCAAGCTCACCTACACCACCGACCACTACGGCTCCGCCACGGCCAAGGAGTTCAAGGCGCTCCAGGCGCAGCTCAACCGCAGCGGTCTGTTCGACGTGTCGATCAAGGGCGTGCCGTGGAAGAAGTTCCGCCCGGCCCAGTCCAACCGGGAGTACGCGGCCTACGGCATGGGCTGGTTCCCCGATTTCCCGGACCCGGACAACTTCATCGACCCGTTCTTCGCCAAGGACAATTTCCTCAACAGCCCATACCGCAACGACACGATCCGCACCCAGCTGATTCCTCAGACGCGGCAGCAGGCCCAGCGGACCGCGGCGGCCGAGGACTTCGAGAAGGCGCAGGACATCGTGGCCGATGACGTGCCCGTCCTGCCGCTGTGGCAGGGCAAGCAGTACGTGGCGGCGCGCGACGACATCACGGGCGTCGAGTGGGCGCTCAACTCCTCGTCGGTCCTTCAGCTCTGGGAGCTGGGCCGGGGGATCTCCGCCTGACGCAGGGCGGTACGGCTTCGGTACCCAACGCGCCCCCGGAGGGCTCTGCCGGGGGCGCGTACCGCCTCTGTCCAACACGCCCGGTCGGCGGGACGGGACTCACTGCGCGCCGGGGCGCACCAGACCGCTCTCGTACGCGTAGACCGCGGCCTGCACCCGGTCGCGCAGGCCCAGCTTCGTCAGGACGTGCCCGACGTGGGTCTTCACGGTGGTCTCGCTCACGAACAGCTCAGCGGCGATCTCCGCGTTCGACAGCCCGCGCGCGACCAGCTTGAGCACCTCCACCTCGCGCTCGGTGAGGGTGTTGAGGGTGTCGGGTACCGGCTCGTCACCGGAGGGCAGTTGTCCTGCGTACTTGTCGAGGAGCCGCCGTGTGATGCTCGGGGCCAGCATCGCCTCGCCCGCCGCCACCACCCGGATCGCCTGCACCAGCTCCTGGGCGGGGGCGTCCTTGAGCAGAAAGCCGCTGGCCCCGGCCCGCAGCGCCTCGACCACGTATTCGTCGAGGTCGAAGGTGGTCAGCACCAGCACCTTCGCGGGGCCGTCCCGCCCGGGGCCGGTGATCTGACGGGTGGCCTCCACGCCGTCCATGCGCGGCATCCGGATGTCCATCAGCACCACGTCGGGCTGCAGGGCCCGCACCTGGTCCAGCGCCTGCAGGCCGTCGCCGGCCTCACCGACGACGGCGAGGTCCTGCTCGGCCTCCAGGATCATCCGGAAGCCGGTGCGCAGCAGCGGCTGGTCGTCGACCAGGAGAACGCGGATCGCCACAGGGCACCTCGTATTCGTCGGCGGTTCGGCTAGGCCTGCCCCATTCTGCCCTGCACCGGAATCACGGGTAGCGGGTAGGGCGGGGGAGTGCCACCGAACTCCGGGCAGAGGGCCTGGTGGTCGCACCAGTCGCACAGTCTGCTCGGCCGGGGCCGCCAGTCGCCGGTCTCGGTCGCGCGCTTGATCGCCTCCCACAGGGCGTGCAGCTTGCGCTCGACGGCCCGCAGGTCGTCCTCCACCGGGTCATAGGTCAGCACATCGCCACTGCCGAGGTAGACGAGCTGGAGCCGGCGGGGGAGCGTCCCGCGCAGCCGCCACAGCACCAGTGCGTAGAACTTCATCTGGAACAGCGGACCGGAGGCGTATTCGGGGCGGGGCGCCTTGCCCGTCTTGTAGTCGACGATCCGTATGTCCCCGGTCGGTGCCACGTCGACCCGATCGATGATGCCGCGCAGGGTCAGCCCGGACTCCAGCTCCGTCTCGACGTACAGCTCGCGCTCGGCGGGCTCCAGACGCGTCGGATCCTCCAGCGCGAACCACCGCTCCACGAGGCGCTCGGCCTCGCGCAGCCACTGCGCGAGACGGTCCGCCGGGCTCGGGGCCGTACCGCCTGCGACGGCGGCTGTGCCCCCGGCCCCATCGGTTTCACCGGCCTCCTCGGTCCCGGCTTCCTGGGACCCACCGCTCCCGGCTTCCTGGGATCCACCGGCCCCCGCCGCCGTGGAGGCCCCCATGTCGCCGGCTCCGGCCCGGCCGCCGCGCCGGCGCCCCTCCCCGTCCCCTTCCCGTTCCCGTTCCCCGTCCGCCGGATCCGCGTCGGAGAAGAGGTCCGCCAGCTCCGGGCGCGCCTCCAGCAGGCGCTCCCACTCGCCCGCGACCATCGACCGGGCCCGCTGCGCCGTACGCTCCACCGCGGGATCGTCGAAAAGCCGCTCCAGCACCGCATGCACCAGCGTGCCGCGCGTCGCCGCCTCACTCGGCTTCTCCGGGATCCTGTCGATAACCCGGAACCGGTACAGCAGCGGGCAGGTCATGAAGTCCGAGGCGCGCGACGGCGACAGCGACGGGGGCCGCTCCCCTCGCGGATCCTCGCCTCCGGGCTCCTCGCCGGGCTTGACGACCCCGGGCTCCACGGCTGCGGGGTCCCCGCCGGGAGTCACGACGGCCGCCCCCCGGCCGCGGGCCTCCTCGCCGGAAGGCTCCGCGCCGTGCGTATCGGTACTGGTTCCCATGGCTCACGACCCTATGACCCGTCACTGACATCAAGCCGCATACCATCGACGTCAGAAGCACTCGCACTGCACGATCGTGGGATCGCACGAAGCCGACGCGCGGCGGTGTCAGGGTGCCTGGGCCTGAACGGGCGGTTTATCACACGAGGGGACACCTGACACCGTGGACGAGAGCGGCGAGAGCGGGAAGCCGCAGCGCCCCCGCGAGAGCGGCGGCGGTCTCCTGATGGGCCGGCCCTTCGGCGTGCCGGTCTACGTCGCCCCGAGCTGGTTCCTGGTCGCAGCCCTGATCACCTGGGTGTTCGGCGAGCAACTCGAGCGCGTCCTGCCCCAACTCGGCGGTCTGCGCTACCTCGTCTCGCTCTTCTTCGCGGTCGCCTTCTACGGTTCCGTGCTCGTCCACGAACTGGCCCACACCGTCGCCGCGCTCCACTTCAAGCTGCCGGTGCGCCGTATCCAGCTCCAGTTCTTCGGCGGTGTTTCGGAGATCGAGAAGGAGTCCGAGACCCCGGGCCGGGAGTTCGTCCTCGCCTTCGTCGGACCGCTGCTCTCCCTCGTCCTCTCCGGTGTGTTCTACGCCGCCATGCAGTCCGTCGAGCCCGGCACCGTCCCCGGTGTGCTGCTCGCGGGCCTGATGATCTCCAACCTGATCGTGGCCGTGTTCAACCTGCTGCCGGGACTGCCGCTCGACGGCGGCAGGATGCTGCGTGCCGTGGTCTGGAAGATCAGCGGCAAGCCCATGACAGGAACCATCGCCGCCGCCTGGACGGGCCGCGCTCTCGCCGTCACCGTCCTGATCGGACTGCCCCTGGTCACCCAGACGGGGCTGCTGGGCAGAAACACCGAGGACATCAGCGGCGTCGACACCATCACCGACGCGCTGCTGGCCGCCATCCTCGCCGCGATCATCTGGACGGGCGCCGGCAACAGCCTGCGTATGGCCCGTCTCCGCGAGCACCTGCCCGACCTCCGGGCGCGGGCGCTGACCCGGCGCGCCGTACCCGTCCAGTCCGACACCCCGCTCTCCGAGGCTCTGCGCCGGGCGAACGAGGCGGGCGCCCGCGCCCTCGTCGTCGTCGACGGCCTGGGCCGGCCGACCGCGGTCGTCCGCGAGGCGGCAATCGCTGGAGTCCCCGAGCACCGGCGCCCCTGGGTCGCCGTCAGCGGCCTCGCCCAGGAGCTCAAGCCCGGCATGCGCGTCTCCGCGGAACTGTCGGGCGAGGAGCTCCTCGACACCCTCCGCGCCACCCCCGCGACGGAGTACCTGGTCCTGGAGGAGACGGGCGAGATCTACGGGGTGCTGTCCACCGCCGATGTCGAGCGGGCCTTCGTCGCGGCGATGGCACGACCCTCCTCGTAACGCGGCCCCGCCCTCCGTCCTCGGTCCCCGCCCTCGACCCGCGGCCTCGCGTGCGCGGGCGGGCACCGTGCGTACGGGAGCCACCGACCCGCCCGGTACCCTGGTCGCATGTCCGAACCGACCGGTGCCGCCCGCCGTCGCGGGCCCTTCCAGGTCGGGGACCAGGTCCAGCTCACCGACCCCAAGGGACGCCACTACACCTTCACGCTCGAGGCAGGGAAGAGCTTCCACACCCACAAGGGCGCCTTCCCGCACGACGAGCTGATCGGTGCTCCCGAGGGCAGTGTTGTCCGTACCACGGGGAACGTCGCCTACCTCGCGCTGCGTCCCCTGCTCCCCGACTACGTCCTGTCCATGCCGCGCGGCGCTGCCGTGGTCTACCCCAAGGACGCGGGTCAGATCCTGGCGATGGCCGACATCTTCCCCGGCGCGCGCGTCGTCGAGGCGGGGGTGGGCTCGGGCTCGCTCAGCATGTTCCTGCTGCGAGCCGTGGGCGACCGGGGGATGCTCCACTCGTACGAGCGCCGGGCCGACTTCGCCGAGATCGCCGCCGACAACGTCCGCCGCTACTTCGGCGGCGAGCACCCCGCGTGGCAGCTCACCGTCGGCGACCTCCAGGACAACCTCTCGGACACCGACGTCGACCGCGTCATCCTCGACATGCTCGCGCCGTGGGAGTGCCTGGAGGCCGTCTCCAAGGCGCTGGTCCCCGGCGGCATCCTCTGCGCGTACGTGGCCACCACGACCCAGCTCGCGCGCACGGTCGAGGAGATCCGCGAGCACGGCACCTTCAACGAGCCGACCGCGTGGGAGACCATGGTCCGCACGTGGCACGTCGAGGGCCTGGCCGTACGCCCCGACCACCGGATGATCGGCCACACCGGATTCCTGCTGACCGCCCGCCGCCTCGCCGACGGCGTCGAGCCGCCACTGCGCCGCCGCCGTCCCGCCAAGGGCGCGTACGGCGAGGACTACACGGGGCCGGGCAGCGGCAGCGGCTCCCGGGCCGACTGAGCCGTCCCGCCGCCCGCGGTGGGCCGCACCGCTCGCTGCGCGCGCTCCGCTGATCCATCCTCGATACGCACCACAACACCCAAGCGCCGCCGCCGACTTCCCGCCCGGGGGGTCGACGGCGGCGCTGTGCGTACGGGGACAGTATGGGCGGGCACCCGGGCGTTCCGGCCCGGTGTGAGATGTGGCACCATGCTGGCCACCCCAGTCGCCTCAGCTTTCACAGGAGACAACCCGCGTGCAGCCCTCTGCAGGCCAGGACCTCCCGCACACCCGCACCCGCCCGGTGCACTGGATCGCCACCGCCGCGGCACTCGCCGCCATCGTGGGCGGCTCGGCGCTCCTGCAGCCCGCCGGCGCCGTCGCCACGTCGAAGGCCGGTGCTTCGGCCCCGTCCCGGACTGCCGAACCGCTGCCCAGGGGCGGACCCGACCCGGAGAAAGCGGACTATCCTGTCGACTGCGGTCCGGAGAAGGTGCAAGTTGTGCGCCACGGCTCGGGCGATCTGGACGGCGACGGGCGCGCGGAGACGGTCGCCGTCGTGCGCTGCAAGGCCGGCTTCGGCACCCCGCCCAACGGCATCTACGTGCTGGCCCACCCGTCCTCGGGCAAGGGCGCACCGCGGATCGTGGAGACCTTCCTCGACCCGAAGGAAGGCATGAACGTCTCGGCATTCGCCGTCCGCGGCCGTACGGTCTCGGCGACCCTGCTCGGCTACTCGTCGGAGGACGTGCCGAGGTGCTGTCCGGATCAGCAGCGAAGGGTCGAATGGCGGTGGCGCAAGGGGAAGTTCAGGCTCAGTGCCCTTCCCGTGGCGGAGAGTGTCTGACCCGTCACTCGGGGTCGCTTCGTCATTCGGCGTCTGGGCCGTAGACTTCAACCTTGTCCGAAATCCGACGTACATGAATACAGTCGCCGGGACACTCCTTTGCGGAGTCGACGACGTCCTGGAGCAGCGGTAGCGGGACGGGGGTTGTGGCTCCGGGCTCCGAGAGGAGTTCGTCCTCTTCACCCTCCGCGGCCGGTCCCTTTACATAGGCCAGGCCGTCGATGTCGAGCTCGAAGACCTCGGGCGCGTACTGCGCGCAGATACCGTCACCGGTGCACAGGTCCTGGTCGATCCACACTTCCAGCGCCTCGTTCTGTGCGGACATCTCCCCTGCCGTTCCCTGCCTACGCGGACCAATTGAAGCCAACCCTGACGGGTGTTGACCGACTCGACGATACAACCGCTCGCTTTCGGATGTTGTTGGGTGGGTAAGCCCCTGGCGTGGGGACGTACGCAAGGGTGAAGATCAGACACACCCCGACCGTCTTTGTGATCTAGGGGTTTCAACCCGCACCTGCACAGGTAGGGTCAGGAAGCGTCCAGCTCCCCTTGGAGGAGGTGAGGACCGTGGCAGCCCACGACGACGACATCAACCGCGGCATCCGGCCCGGACGTGGTCCAGAGGACCCGGCGGGACAGGTTGCCTATCTCGAGCAGGAGATCGCCGTCCTGCGGCGCAAGCTCGCCGACTCTCCGCGGCACACGAGGATTCTCGAAGAGCGGATCGTCGAGCTGCAGACCAATCTGGCCGGTGTCTCGGCGCAGAACGAGCGACTCGCCAACACGCTGCGTGAGGCGCGGGACCAGATCGTGGCCCTCAAGGAGGAAGTCGACCGGCTCGCCCAGCCGCCGGCCGGCTTCGGGGTATTCCTGCAGGCGAACGAGGACGGCACGGCCGACATTTTCACGGGAGGCCGGAAGCTCCGCGTGAATGTCAGCCCGAGCGTCGAGCTCGACGAGCTCCAGCGCGGCCAGGAAGTGATGCTCAACGAGGCGCTCAACGTGGTCGAGGCCATGGAGTTCGAGCGCTCCGGGGACATCGTCACCCTCAAGGAGATCCTCGAGGACGGCGAGCGCGCCCTGGTGCTGGGCCACACCGACGAGGAGAAGGTGGTGCGGCTCGCCGAGCCGCTGCTGGACGCCACGATCCGGCCCGGTGACGCCCTGCTGCTCGAGCCCCGTTCCGGCTACGTCTACGAGGTCGTGCCCAAGAGCGAGGTCGAGGAGCTCGTCCTCGAAGAGGTCCCGGACATCGACTACGACCGGATCGGCGGCCTGGGGAACCAGATCGAATTGATCAGGGACGCGGTCGAGCTGCCGTACCTCTACCCCGACCTGTTCAAGGAGCACGAACTGCGGCCGCCCAAGGGCGTACTGCTCTACGGCCCGCCCGGCTGCGGTAAGACGCTGATCGCGAAGGCGGTCGCCAACTCCCTTGCCAAGAAGGTCGCCGAGGTGACCGGGCAGCCCGCCGGCAAGAGCTACTTCCTGAACATCAAGGGCCCCGAGCTCCTCAACAAGTACGTGGGCGAGACCGAGCGCCACATCCGCCTGGTCTTCCAGCGGGCTCGTGAGAAGGCGAGCGAGGGCACCCCCGTGATCGTCTTCTTCGACGAGATGGAGTCGCTCTTCCGCACCCGTGGCTCCGGCGTCAGCTCGGACGTGGAGAACACCATCGTTCCGCAGCTCCTGGCGGAGATCGACGGCGTCGAGGGCCTGGAGAACGTGATCGTCATCGGCGCCTCGAACCGCGAGGACATGATCGACCCGGCGATCCTGCGGCCCGGCCGTCTCGATGTGAAGATCAAGATCGAGCGTCCGGACGCGGAGGCGGCCAAGGACATCTTCGCCAAGTACATGGTGCCGACACTTCCGCTGCATGCCGACGACCTGTCGGAGCACAACGGCTCCAAGGAAGCCGCGGTCGACGGGATGATTCAGTCCGTCGTCGAGCAGATGTATGCGGAATCCGAGGAGAACCGCTTCCTCGAGGTCACCTACGCGAATGGCGACAAGGAAGTTCTGTATTTCAAGGACTTCAATTCCGGCGCCATGATCCAGAATATTGTGGACCGGGCGAAGAAGATGGCCATCAAGGCATTCCTGGACCACAATCAGAAGGGTCTGCGGGTCTCCCATCTGCTCGCCGCATGCGTGGACGAGTTCAAGGAGAACGAGGACCTGCCGAACACCACGAACCCGGACGACTGGGCCCGGATCTCCGGAAAGAAGGGCGAGCGGATCGTGTTCATCCGCACCCTTGTCACCGGAAAGCAGGGCGCGGACACCGGCCGGTCCATCGACACGGTGGCAAACACCGGCCAGTACCTGTAAATGGCAGTCCGGCTGCGGACGTCCCCGGCCAGGGACGTCCGCAGCCGGGTGCGTTTTCGGTGAGAATGATCTCCCAGCCACCGCATTGCCGTTCTAGGCTCTTCGGTACCGCCGAGTCTCGGCGCAGTGCGGGGTCGGGCGCACCGCACACGCATCGAGAAGAAGCGGTACTTGAGCGCTCACCCCATCCGGGGGGCGGCGCCGGGCAAGGAGGGCCGCATGACCGTACGGCGAGTGATGGGTATCGAGACGGAGTACGGGATCTCCGTCCCCGGTCACCCGAACGCCAATGCCATGCTCACCTCGTCCCAGGTCGTCAACGCATATGCGGCGGCGATGCACCGGGCGCGCCGCGCCCGCTGGGATTTCGAGGAGGAGAATCCGCTGCGGGACGCCCGCGGCTTCGACCTCGCCCGCGAGTCCGCGGACGCAAGCCAGCTCACCGACGAGGACATCGGCCTGGCGAATGTGATTCTCACGAATGGCGCCCGGCTGTACGTCGACCACGCCCATCCGGAGTACAGCGCCCCCGAGGTGACCAATCCGCGTGATGCCGTGCTCTGGGACAAGGCCGGCGAGCGCATCATGGCCGAGGCCGCCGACCGGGCCGGTCAGCTTCCCGGCGCCCAGCCGATCCACCTCTACAAGAACAACACCGACAACAAGGGCGCCTCCTACGGCACGCACGAGAACTACCTGATGAAGCGGGCGACGCCGTTCTCCGACATCGTGCGCCACCTGACCCCGTTCTTCGTCTCCCGCCAGGTCGTCACGGGCGCCGGCCGGGTCGGCATCGGCCAGGACGGCCACGACCACGGCTTCCAGCTCAGCCAGCGCTCCGACTATTTCGAGGTGGAGGTGGGGCTGGAGACCACCCTCAAGCGCCCCATCATCAACACCCGGGACGAGCCGCACGCGGACGCGGAGAAATACCGCAGGCTGCACGTGATCATCGGGGATGCGAACCTTTCCGAGATCTCCACATACCTCAAGCTCGGCACGACCTCGCTGGTGCTCTCCATGATCGAGGACGGGTTCATCGCCGTCGATCTGGCCGTCGACCAGCCCGTACGCACCCTGCACCAGGTCTCGCACGACCCGTCGCTGGGGTCTCTGATCACTCTCCGCAGCGGCCGGACACTCACCGCAGTGCAACTGCAGATGGAGTACTACGAGCTGGCCAGGAAGTACATCGAGGACCGCTACGGAGCCGACGCCGACGAGCAGACCGTCGACGTGCTCACCCGGTGGGAGGACGTGCTCAACCGCCTGGAGCGCGATCCCATGAGCCTGGCGAAGGAGCTGGACTGGGTCGCCAAGCGGGAGCTGCTGGAGGGCTACCGGCGGCGTGACGGGCTGGACTGGGACGCGGCCCGGCTCCACCTGGTCGACCTGCAGTACGCGGACGTGCGCCCCGACAAGGGCCTGTACAACCGTCTGGCGGCCCGCGGCCGTATGAAGCGGCTGCTGGACGAGGACGCGGTCGAGAAGGCCCGTACGAACCCGCCTGAGGACACCCGCGCCTACTTCCGCGGCCGGTGCCTGGAGCAGTACGCGGACGACGTCGCGGCCGCCTCCTGGGACTCGGTCATCTTCGACCTGCCGGGCCGTGACTCCCTGCAGCGGGTCCCCACGCTGGAACCCCTGCGCGGTACCCGCAACCACGTCAAGGAGCTCCTCGACCGCTGCCGCACCGCAGAGGACCTGGTACGCGTGCTGTCCGGTGGCTGATCCGCGGCTGAAACGGCGCCGATGCGGGAATCATCGGGATGGATCCCGGACGTTGTAGCAACTACAGGGCCGATGTCGGACCCCGGTTGTAGGGTCTGATCTTGACCGATCGATCTGTGTCGGGCGAACCGAGCGGGGTGAGGGATATGGCGACCAAGGACACCGGCGGAGGCCAGCAGAAGGCGACGCGCTCCACCGAGGAGGTCGAGGAGACCGCGCAGGACGCACAGGCCTCCGAAGACCTCAAGGAGCGGCAGGAGAAGCTGTCGGACGACGTGGACTCCGTCCTCGACGAGATCGACGACGTCCTCGAGGAGAATGCAGAGGACTTCGTTCGGTCTTTTGTACAGAAGGGCGGTCAGTAAGACCGTTCGCATCCGTCCCGCGTCCTCTCGGAGGGGGCGCGGGACGGATGACATTCACGGCCCCGGGTAAGGTCCCGTGCAGAATTCCAAGATCTCGTGGAAGGAACCGCGTGGAAGCCAACACTCGTAGCACAGGGCGTCTGCCGAATGCCTTCCTGACGCCAGGCTCCTCTTCGTTCATGGACTTCCTGGCCGACCACTCCCCGGAACTTCTCCCGGGGAACCGACGGCTGCCGCCGGTTCAGGGCGCGATCGAGGCGCCGCACGGCACGACGATCGTCGCCGCGACGTTCCCGGGCGGTGTGGTCCTGGCCGGTGACCGCCGGGCCACTATGGGCAACATCATCGCGCAGCGCGACATCGAGAAGGTCTTCCCGGCCGATGAGTACTCGGCGGTGGGCATCGCCGGAACGGCCGGTCTCGCGGTCGAGATGATCAAGCTCTTCCAGCTCGAGCTCGAGCACTTCGAGAAGGTCGAGGGCGTCCAGCTCTCCCTGGAGGGCAAGGCGAACCGGCTGTCGACCATGATCCGGGGCAATCTGGGGATGGCCCTGCAGGGTCTGGCCATCATCCCCCTCTTCGCCGGCTGGGACGTCGACCGCGAGAAGGGCCGGATCTTCTCGTACGACGTGACCGGCGGGCGCTCCGAGGAGCACGGATTCGCGGCGACCGGCTCCGGTTCGGTCTTCGCCCGCGGCTCCCTGAAGAAGCTCTACCGCGAGGACCTGACGGTCGAGCAGGCCACCACCCTGGTCGTGCAGGCGCTGTACGACGCGGCCGACGACGACTCGGCGACCGGCGGACCCGACATGGCCCGCCGCATCTACCCGCTCGTCACGGTCATCACCGACGAGGGCTTCCGGAAGCTCTCGGAGTCCGAGGCCTCCGAGATCGCCCGCGCCGTCCACGAGCGGCGGCTCGAGGAGCCGGACGGCCCCCGGGCCGCGCTGCTCTGAGGTGAGGGCGGCTCCGCGGAATGACCTTGTCACTGACAGAAAGGGACGGATAGCCGGTGTCGACGCCGTTCTATGTCTCACCCCAGCAGGCCATGGCCGACCGCGCCGAGTACGCCCGCAAGGGCATCGCGCGCGGCCGAAGCCTCGTCGTACTGCAATTCACCGACGGCATCGTGTTCGTCGGCGAGAACCCGTCCCGCGCGCTGCACAAGTTCAGCGAGATCTACGACCGCATCGCGTTCGCGGCGGCAGGCAAGTACAACGAATACGAGAACCTGCGGATCGGCGGCGTCCGCTACGCCGATCTGCGTGGCTACACCTACGACCGGGAGGACGTCACCGCCCGCGGCCTGGCGAACGTCTACGCGCAGACGCTGGGCACCATCTTCTCCAGCGCCGGAGAGAAGCCGTACGAGGTCGAGCTGGTCGTCGCCGAGGTGGGCGAGTCCCCCGAGGGCGACCAGATCTACCGCCTCCCGCACGACGGTTCGATCGTCGACGAGCACGGCTCCGTTGCGGTCGGTGGCAACGCGGAACAGATCAGCAGCTTCCTGGGGCAGCGCCACCGCGAGGGGATGACCCTCTCCGAGGCCATCAAGCTCGCCGTCCAGGCGCTCTCCCGCGACAGCAACGGCGATGAGCGGCAGTTGACGGCGGATCAGCTGGAGGTGGCGGTCCTGGACCGTACGCGACCGCAGAAGCGGAAGTTCCGGCGAGTGGTCGGGAGTCGCCTCGCCCGGCTCCTGGAGCCGGAGAGCGGCGGTCCGGAGAGCGGCAGTGAGGAGTCCGCGCCGACCGATGCCGTCGAGGACGTCGAGCTCGAGGGGGACACGGGGTCGGAGACGGAGCAATAGCCCGGCCGGAGCACCTTCGTTCCGTGGTCCCGCGCCCCGTCCGGCAGTCGCCGGCCGGGGCGCGAGGCGTTTCCGGCACTGCCCGCGTCCCGAGGGCTCAGGACGCGGGCGGTGCCGTCGAGTTGCGGCGCATCAACTCCACGGGGACGGCTGCGTTCCCGGCCTCCCGCCCGTCGAGTACGGCCAGGAGCGCGGCCATGCCCCTCGCGCCCACCTCCTCCGCGGGCAGCCGGACCGTGGTCAGCTCCGGCTCCACTGCCGTCGCCAGCGCCAGGTCGTCGAAGCCGGTAACGGAGACGTCCTCCGGCACGCGCAGCCCCAGCCGCCGTACCGCTTTGCAGGCCCCGGCCGCCAGGATGTCGTCGTCGCACACCAGGGCTGTGGGCCGCGGGCCCGGCGGGGCCAGGGCGTGTTCGGCCGCCCGGCGTCCGGCGTCCACGGTCAGTTCGGCCGGCTCGCGGCGCGCGACCGCGCCGGGGACTGCACCCAGGGCTTCGCCCAGCGCGGCACGCCGTACCCGGAAGGTCCAGGAGTCCACGGCGGAGGCGATGTGCAAGAAGCGCCGGTGCCCGAGGGACAGCAGATGCTCCGCCATCAGCCGCATGCCGCCCGCAATGTCGAGGTTGACGGTCGCCGAGGCCGCGGTGTCGGCGGGATCGCTGTCCAGCATCACCAGCGGAAGCCCGCCGCCCCCGCTCATGGCCTCGAGGGCGTCCGCGGCCATCGAGGAGGCGATCACGCCGTCCAGTGCGGCCCGCGCCGAGTCGAAGGGGTCCCGCGCCGGGCCGACGCCCTCCGGGGACGGGTAGAGCACCACTCCGAAGCCGTGCTCGGCGGCCACACGGGCGGCACCCGTGTAGACGCGGGCGAAGAACTCGTTCGTCAGCGCCGGCACCACCAGCAGCGCCGTCCGGGTCCGGCCGAGCCGCAGATTGCGGGCGGCAAGGTTGGGGCGGTAGCCGAGCCGGTCGGCGGCCGCGCGCACCGCGTCGGCCGTGCGATCCGAGACCCGGCCGCGCCACTTCTCACCCAGCACCAGGGACACCGTGGCCTGTGAGACCCCGGCGGCGCGGGCCACGTCCCGGCTCGTTGCGCGTACACCCGAGCCGACGACGGGCGCCCTCTTCGCGCCCCGAGCCCCCGGGGCGGGCCCCTCGGTGTCCTGGGCGCGCCGGCCCGGCCGGAGGGGTGTCACCCGTCCGGGTGGTGGCTCGTCGTGCTTCACGCTGCGCCTCCGCCGACTCTCGTGTTCCGCCGCATCCGGCAGAACGCTTCGGAATTCCGGTGGACCCACGGACAGCGCCATGGTACGTATAACGCAGCAAGTTATACGTAAAACCCGGTGCCGTACGGTGGCCGCCGGAGGAAGGGGCTGGTCCATGGCTTCCGGGTACGCGGAGCTGCTGCGGGCGCGGCATGCGGCGCGGCTGCTCACCGGCACTCTGGTCGGACGGCTGCCGAACGCCACCGGCCACATCGCCATCGTGCTCTTCACCCGCTCCGAGGGCGGCAGTTACAGCCTCGCCGGTGTGCTGGCCGCCGTGTACGGCCTCGCCACCGCAGCCGGCCAGCCCCTGCTGGGACGGGCCGTCGATCTCCGCGGGCAGCCCCGCGTCATGTTCCCCGCCGCCGTGCTCTCCGCCCTCGGTATGGCGCTCTTCGCGACTTCCGGCCTCGACCCGCTCCCGGTGGCGTACGCCGCGGTGCTGATGGCCGGCTTCTTCACACCGCCCCTGGAGGGCGGTCTGCGGGCCCTGTGGCCGAGCGTGCTGAAGCGTGAGGACCGGGTCCACACTGCGTACGCGCTCGACGCGGTGGCGCAGGAGGTGATGTTCACCGTCGGGCCGCTGCTCGTCACGCTGCTGGTTGCCGCCTGGTCCGAGGCCGCCGCACTGCTGGTGATCAACACGGTGGGTGTTCTCGGCGCGCTCTCCGTGGTCGTCTCGCCGCCGTCACGGGCCTGGCGCTCGGCGCCGCGAGAGGCGCACTGGCTGGGCGCGCTCCGCTCGTCCGGCCTGCTCGCGCTCCTCGGCGCGTTCTTTTTCGTCGGCACGGCGCTCGGCTCGATCACGGTGGCCGCCCTCGCGTACGCGGACGGCCACGGCGGGGACACCGTCTACGGCGTGCTGCTCGCCGGTCTCGGCCTCGGCGCGCTGATCGGCGGTGTGGCCTACGGAGCCCGGCAGTGGACCGGCTTCCCCGAGAGGCGGCTGCGCGTCCTCGTCGGTCTGCTCGCGCTCGGGTATCTGCCGCTCGCGCTGACTCCGGGAAGCGTCCCGATGACCGCACTGAGCGTGCTCTCCGGGCTGTTCCTGGCGCCGGCGCTCGCCTGCGCGTTCGTCGTCGTCGACCGGCACGCGCCGAGCGGCACGGTCACCGAGGCGTTCTCGTGGCTGGTCACGACGTTCACCGTGGGTGCCTCCGCCGGAACGGCCGTGGCCGGACCCGCTGTCGAGTTCAGCGGTACGAGCGCGGGTTTTGCCGTCGCGGGCGCGGGCGGTCTCGCGGCGCTGCTGGTTCTTCTCGCCACACGGCGGGTTCTCGCAGTTCCCGCACGCGCCACCGGTGGCGGGGCGACGGTGGAAAATGATCGAAACGCTGCTCGGGAACCCGGTTTGGGAGCAGGCCATCAGGCGTAATGTTCAGTCATGGACCGCCGCATCTTCGGGCTGGAGAACGAGTACGGCGTCACGTGCACGTTCAGGGGACAGCGCCGACTGTCACCTGACGAAGTGGCGCGCTACCTCTTCCGCCGAGTCGTCTCCTGGGGCCGCAGCAGCAACGTCTTCCTGCGCAACGGCGCCCGTCTCTACCTCGACGTGGGCTCGCACCCGGAATACGCAACGCCCGAGTGCGACAACGTGATCGAGCTGGTCACCCACGACAAGGCGGGCGAGCGCATTCTCGAAGGCCTGCTCGTCGACGCCGAACGCCGCCTGCACGAGGAGGGAATCGCGGGCGACGTATATCTCTTCAAGAACAACACCGACTCGGCGGGCAACTCCTATGGCTGCCACGAGAACTACCTGGTGGCGCGGCACGGCGAGTTCTCCCGGCTCGCGGACATCCTCATTCCGTTCCTGGTCACCCGCCAGCTCCTGTGCGGTGCGGGCAAGGTGCTGCAGACGCCGCGCGGCGCCGTCTACTGCGTCAGCCAGCGCGCGGAGCACATCTGGGAGGGCGTCAGCTCCGCCACGACCCGCTCCCGCCCCATCATCAACACCCGCGACGAACCGCATGCCGACGCCGAGCGCTACCGCAGGCTCCACGTCATCGTCGGCGACTCCAACATGTCCGAGACGACCATGCTGCTCAAGGTCGGCGCCACCGACCTCGTCCTGCGCATGATCGAGGCCGGCACCGTGATGCGCGACCTCACCCTGGAGAACCCGATCCGCGCCATCCGTGAGGTCAGCCACGACATCACGGGCCAGCGGAAGGTGCGACTGGCCAGCGGACGCGAGGCCTCCGCCCTCGAAGTGCAGCAGGAGTACTACGAGAAGGCCGTCGACTTCTGTGAGCGGCGCGGCATCGTCAGCGGCATGGTCGAGCGGGTCCTTGAGCTCTGGGGCCGCACGCTTGAGGCCATCCGCACCCAGGATCTGGACCGGATCGACACCGAGATCGACTGGGTGATGAAGTACAAGCTGCTGGAGCGCTACCGCGCCAAGAACAACATCACCATGTCCCACCCGCGCGTGGCGCAGATAGACCTCGCGTACCACGACATCCACCGCCGCCGCGGCCTGTACTACCTGCTGGAGCGGCGCGGCCAAGCGGCAAGGGTCTGCAACGATTTGAAGATTTTCGAGGGCAAGTCGGTGCCGCCGCAGACCACGCGCGCCCGGCTGCGCGGGGACTTCATCCGCCGCGCCCAGGAGCAGCGCCGTGACTTCACCGTCGACTGGGTCCATCTCAAGCTCAATGACCAGGCGCAGCGCACTGTGCTGTGCAAGGACCCGTTCCGCTCCGTCGACGACCGGGTGGAGAAGCTGATCGCCGGGATGTGATCCACCCGGTGTGATTGGGTGTGACGCAGCACACACGAGCGCTGTGCGCCGGAGTCCGAGGGGTTCCGGCGCACAGCCGTGTCAGACGCCCGTGCACTTGCGCCCGCAGGTCGTACAGTGGCGGGAATGCCTGCTGATCCCCCTAGCCGAGTTGGACTGATGAAGCACACCTGGAACATCCGCCGCCTCGTCGCGGCGCTGGCCGTACCCGCCCTTGTGTTCACCGCCGCCGCGTGCGGGTCCGACGACGGTTCGTCGGACGCCGGAGTCGTCTCGGTGGAGGGCAAGGCCGGGGAGAAGCCCAAGATCTCCGTGCCCAAGGACGCCAAGGCCTCCGAGAAGCTCGTGAGCAAGACGGTCTCCGAGGGATCCGGCGCCGAGGTGAAGAAGGGCGACCTGGTCCGCCTGGACTTCGCCGGCGAGACCATGAAGGGCGGCAAGACCCTCGGCAGCACCTGGGTCAAGCAGCCCGGCGCGGACCCCAAGGCCCCCCGCACCCAGGTCGTCCAGGAGCTGGGCCAGCAGAGCCAGTCGCTGCCCGCCCCGGTGCTCGACGCGCTGGTCGGCAAGAAGGTCGGCAGCCGGGTCGTCGTCGAGGGCACCGCGAAGGCCCTGATCGGCCAGCAGCTCAACCCGCAGTCGGGCATCAAGCCCGGCGACGGCCTCGTCTGGGCCATCGACATCGCCGCCGCCAGGAAGCCCGACAAGAAGGCCGAGGCCAAGGGCGAGCAGGCCGCGCCGACGGCGGGGCTGCCCACGGTGAAGGCGCAGTCGCAGAAGGCTGCAACCATCACCATCCCCAAGACCGACAAGCCCAAGGACCTGCAGCAGCAGGTGCTGATCAAGGGCAAGGGCCCGAAGGTGAAGGCCGGTGACGGCCTGATCGTTCAGTACACGGGCGTGAAGTGGGAGGACGGCAAGAAGTTCGACTCCTCCTGGGACCACGGCGGCGCCACCGCGTTCCAGATCGGCACCGGCTCGGTCGTCCAGGGCTGGGACAAGGCGCTGGTCGGCAAGAACGTCGGTGACCGGGTGCTCATGGTGATCCCGCCGAAGCTCGCGTACGGCTCCACGCCGCAGAGCCCGCTCGCCAAGAACACCCTGGTCTTCGCGGTCGACATCGTCGGCACGGTGTGAGCCGTGTGATCGCCATCTGCAAGACTGGCCCCGATTCCGACCAGATCCGTGTCTAGGAGCATCGCAGTGAGCATCGAGAAGCCCGAGATCGACTTCCCGGGCGGAGAGCCCCCGGCCGACCTGGAGGTCCAGGACCTCTGGGAGGGCGAGGGGCCGGTGGCCAAGGCCGGGGACAACGTCTCCGTCCACTACGTCGGCGTTGCCTTCAGCACCGGTGAGGAGTTCGACGCGAGCTGGAACCGCGGTACCCCGCTCCGCTTCCAGCTCGGTGTCGGGCAGGTCATCCCCGGCTGGGACAAGGGCGTTCAGGGCATGAAGGTCGGCGGGCGCCGCCAGCTCGTCATCCCGCCCCACCTCGCCTACGGTGACCGCGGCGCCGGCGGCCGCATCAAGCCGGGCGAGACGCTGATCTTCGTCTGCGACCTCGTCTCGGTCTGACCGGTCCAGGGTGGCCGGGAACCGCCCCGGGACAGACGCGACAAGCGTCAACAGCGGACGCGACAAGCGTCAACTTCGCGAGTGCCCACGCCCCCTGCGGCGTGGGCATTCCGCTTTTGCGGCCCGTCCCGCGACCGGTACGGTCATCGGTGCGGGACCACAACGAGAAAGGGCGTCGATGGCCATTGCCAAGGCCGAGCGGCTGATGAATCTGGCCCTGTGCCTGCTCGGGACCAGACGCCCGCTCAGCAAGCGCGAGCTGCGCGGCTCGATCGAGGCCTACGTCGAGGCGTTCGGACCGGGCAACGGCGGCGCGGCTGCGGGTGACGACGCCTTCAACCGGATGTTCGAGCGCGACAAGGACGACCTGCGCGAGCTCGGCCTCGTCATCGAGACCGTCGAGGGCGTCGACGGCGACACCGGCTACCTCGCCCGCCGCGACAGCAATCGTCTCCCGCCCGTCGCCCTCGACGCCGAGGAGGCGGCCGCGCTCGGCCTCGCCGCCAAGGTCTGGCAGCAGGCGAGGCTCGCCGGCGCGGCCAGCGGGGCGCTCCAGAAGCTGCGCGCCGCCGGGATGCCGCTCGCCGAGGACCCGTACGAGACCCACAGCGCCCTCGAACCGCGCATCCCCGTCCACGAGAGCGCCTTCGAGCCGCTGATGGTCGCCTGCCGCGACCGCCGCCCGGTCACCTTCGACTACCGCAAGGCCAGCGCCGCCCGCCCCGAGACCCGGCACGTGGAGCCGTGGACGCTGGAGTGCTGGCGCGGGCACTGGTACCTCGCGGGCTGGGACCGCGACCGGCAGGCCGAGCGCGTCTTCCGGCTCTCCCGGATCACCGGCCGCGTACGGTCCCGCGCCGCCGCCTTCACCGCCTCCGTCCCCGACCACGTCACCGTGCGCGAGACCGTCGAGAGCTGGGCGGGCGAGACCGCGACCCGCACCGCCCGCATCCGGCTGCGCGCCGGATCCGGCTATCCGCTGCGCGCGCGGGCCCTGACCACCCGGTCCGCCGGGCACGGCTGGGACGAGCTGGAGATCCCGTACGGACATGGGCTCGATGCCTGGCTGGTGGAGTTCGGCGCGGATGTGGTCGTACTCGAACCCGTGGAACTGCGGGCCGATGTCGTCGAGCGGCTGCGCGCCGTGGCCAAGGGCTGAGAGGATCGGTCCACTCATGGCGACGAATGCGATCGACCAGACCCGCCGGCTGCTCTCCTTGGTGACGTACCTTCGCGAGCGCCCCGGCGCCCGCGTGAGCGACGTCGCCCGCGCCTTCGGCATCACCGAGGAGGAGCTGATCTCCGACCTCGACGTGCTGCCCATGTGCGGTACGAGCTTCCGCGGCGGCGATCTGCTCGACATCGACACCGACGGCGACCGTATCTGGTGGCACAACCCCGATGACGTGGCCGAGCCGCTGCGGCTCGCCGCCGACGAGGCGACCGCCCTGCTCGTGGCCGCGCGCGCCGTCGCGACCCTGCCCGGCCTCCGCGAGGGCGACCGGCAGGCACTGCTGCGCGCCACGGCCAAGCTGGAGGCGGCCGCGGGCGAGGCCGCGGGCGCCAGCTCCCGGCTCTCGGTGACCTTCGAATCCGAGGGCGGGGTCTTCGCGGATGTCGACCGGGCCATCTCCGAGCGTCGGAGGCTGTGGCTCCGCTACTACTCGCCCGCCCGCGACGAGCTGGCCGAGCGGGAGGTGGACCCGATCAGGCTCTTCGCGGTGGGGCACACCTACATGGAGGCCTGGTGCCGTCTCTCGGAGGCCCGCCGCACATTCCGGCTCGACCGCGTCGCCGAGATCCGACTGCTCGACGCGCCCGCCGACCCTCCCCCGATCGAGCTGCGGGATCTGTCCCAGGGGCTCATCCAGCCCTCCGAGGAAGATCCCGAGGTCGTCGTCGAGACCGGTCCCGCCGGCCGCTGGGTCGCCGAGTACTACCCGCACGACAGCGCCGAGGAACTTCCCGACGGCGGCCTGCGGATCACCCTGCGCACCCCCGACCCGGCCTCGCTGCGCCGCCTGGCGCTGCGGCTGGGCCAGGACGGGCGCATCACCTCTCCGCGAGACCTCGCCGAGAGTGCACGGCAGGCTGCCTGCGACGCTCTCGCGGCGTACGGCGAGTGAAGGGACTCGAGCGACGCATGGTGCCCACCGCAGTGATCTTCAAGGCCGCCTGCCCGCACTGCCGCGGCAGCTTCGAGATGGGCTCCGACGCCCTGAGGCTGGTCATCGGTGCCAGCAGCCGTACGACGTTCTACTCCTTCACCTGCCCCGACTGCGGGTCCGCGGTGCGGAAACCGGCGGGCGAGCGGATCGTGGAGCTCCTCACGGGCGGTGGCGTCCGTACGCTGCGGCTCCACCACGCCAGGTCATGACTTCCGCTCCCGCGGGGGCACCGCGGGTCTCTCGACTCCCTTGCGCATTACGGGCATTCCGTTCGCCGGCGGCGTGACGGGCTGTCCGCGTACGTGTCCGGGCAGTGCGGCCACTAGGCTCGCCCCATGTTCTGGCCCATGCTCGCCATCGCCCTCGGCTTCTGCGGAATCGCCGTGCTCGGAGTCCTCGCGATCCGGGTCTTCGTCGAAGTGCGGAGGCTGGCCCGGCAGGTCGCGGAGAGTTCCGAGCGCATCACCCGCGCCGCGGAGGGCCTGGAGCGGTCGGCGCTCCCGCTCGCCTCCACGGCGCGGGAAACGGCGGCCGGACGGTTCCCGTACCGGACCTGATGCGGTCTCCAGCCGGGAGGACCCGGACGGTACGCTGCACAGGAGCGGCCCGAAGAGCGAGGCGAAGGGCCGCAATCGGCCGTATGCACGGGCATTGCCGATCGTTTACCCCTGGGGGTTACGATCGCTGCCAGCGCGGGCAGTCGGACACAAACCCGGCCGGTCGGGCAGGACCACCCCATGTCGCCTCGGTGAGAAGGTAAACGCTTATGTTCGGAAGGCTCGGACCTACCGAGATCGTTCTCATCCTCGTCGTCATCATTCTGCTCTTCGGTGCGAAGAAGCTTCCGGACATGGCCCGCTCCCTCGGCAAGTCCGCCCGCATCCTCAAGAGCGAGGCCAAAGCGATGAAGTCCGAGGGTGGCCAGTCGTCCTCGGCTCCCGCGGACCCGCCGTCCGACCAGGCGCAGCCCCCGCACCGTACGATCCAGGCGGCTCCTGGCGACGTCACCAGTTCGCGTCCGGTGAACGAGCCGTCCGACCGTACGACCAAGCGCTGACCGGAGCCGATCGGGGCGGGCCGGCGCCGGTCCGCTGCACGAGATGAGGACGTGGGTTGCTCAAGTCCGCCCGCAAACAGGAGAGGGACCCCGAGGGGCGGATGCCCCTTGTGGAGCATCTGCGTGAGCTGCGCAACCGGCTGGTGAAGTCCCTGCTGGCCATCACTGTGGCCGCGGTCGTCGCCGCCTTCTTCTACGAGAGCATCATCGACTTCATCACCAAACCGGTGCTGGAGTCGGTGGGTTGTGATCTGAAGTTCAGCAAACTCGCCCAGGCGGACAGGGGCGACACCTGCGCCCGTATCGTGATGATGGACCTGCTCGGTCCCTTCACGCTGGCTCTGAAGGTGTCCCTCATGGCCGGGTTGATCTTCGCGTCCCCGGTCTGGCTCTACCAGCTCTGGGCCTTCCTCGCGCCGGGCCTGCACCGCAACGAGAAAAAGTACGCGCTGAGCTTCGTCGGCGCCGGGTTCCCGCTCTTCCTCATCGGAGGCTACTTCGCCTACCGGGTGCTCCCGACCACCGCGAAGGTCCTCATCGAGTTCACCCCGCTCGGGGTCGACAACCTGCTGCCGCTGGACAAGCTCCTCGACCTCGTGACCCGTATGGTCGTGGTCTTCGGCCTCTCCTTCGAGCTGCCGCTGCTGCTCGTGCTGCTCAATTTCGGCGGCGTCATCACAGGCAGGCGCATGCTCGGCTGGTGGCGCGGCATGGTCATGGGCATCACGGTCTTCTCCGCGGTCATCACCCCCAGCACCGACCCGGTGACGATGCTCGCGCTCGCCGCCCCCATCGTCGTCCTCTACTTCGGGGCCGTGGGGGTCGCGCTGCTCCACGATCTCCGCGCGGCCCGGGCCGCTGCGGAGGGCCCGTCCGACGACGAGGCCTCCGAGCTGGACCTCACCCCCGCGGCCGTCGGACAGGTGGAGCCCGTGACGTCGCCGGCCGCACTGCCCGAGCAGGCATCGGGCCGGGAGGTCAGCCGCGAGGGCCTGGACGACGTCACCTGAGGACGTCCCGGCCCCCGTGTCCTGACCGGTTAGCCCTCCGGTGACGCCGTGTCGGGACGCCGTGTGGGGACGTGCGTTGAAAGCCCTGCAGGGAAGATGGTCCAGGGTCTTCAGCGCAAGCTGACTCACCAGTAGGGTCCCGTCCGTGACCAGCGAGATCACTCTCTTCGTGAACCCCGCAGCCGGCCGCGGCCGCGCGGGACAGGTGGCCCTTCCGGCCGCCGAGGTGCTGCAGACGGCCGGATTCTCCGTACGGACCGTGGTGGGCACCGATGCCCAGGACGGTCTCGAGCAGGCCCGCAAAGCGGTCGACCGGCGGACCGGAGCCCTGATAGCCGTCGGCGGTGACGGCATGGTTTCCCTGGCGCTCCAAGCAGTCGGGGGAACGGACGTCCCGCTCGGCGTCGTGCCCGTCGGCACCGGCAACGACTTCGCCCGCGCCACCGGCCTGCCCGTGCGCGATCCCGCGGCCGCCGCCCGACTCGCGGCCGAGGCACTCACGGAGGGGCGGACCAGGCGGATCGATCTGGGGTGGGCGGGAGAGCGGTGGTTCGGCACCGTCCTCGCCTCCGGCTTCGACTCCCGCGTCAACGACCGAGGCAATCGCATGACATGGCCCGCGGGGCGCTTCAAGTACGACATGGCGATGGTCGTCGAACTGGCCGCCTTCCGCCCCATCCCGTACCGCATACGCCTGGACGGCGGACCGGCGCAGGAGGTCGAGGCGACCCTGGTCGCGGTCGGCAACGGGACCTCGTACGGCGGGGGCATGCGCATCTGCGCGGGGGCCGAGATGGACGACGGGCTCTTCGACGTGACGGTGGTCGGGGACTGCAGCCGGACCGAGCTGCTGAAGGTCTTCCCCAAGGTCTACAAGGGGACCCACCTCGGCCATCCGGCGGTGACCGTGCACCGTGTCGCCGAGATCACCCTGGAGGCCCCGGGCATCACCGGTTACGCGGACGGCGAGCCGCTCGGCCCGCTTCCCCTGACCGCGCGTGTCGTCCCCGGAGCGGTGCGCATCCTGTCGCCTTCGCCCTAATGATCGAGACCACTGTCCGAGGTGGCCGGTAGTCTCGTAGGCACGATGACCGAGGACCTCTCACCTGCCGAGCGCTACGCCAGGGCTCGGGTTCGCGCCGCCGAGCAGGCCACGGCGCTCGCCCCGTTCCGCGAGATGTACGACTTCGATCTCGACCCTTTCCAGATCGAGGCGTGCCAGGCCCTGGAGGCCGGGAAGGGCGTGCTGGTCGCGGCGCCCACCGGCTCAGGCAAGACGATCGTCGGCGAGTTCGCCGTCCATCTGGCGCTGACCCAGAACCGCAAGTGCTTCTACACCACGCCGATCAAGGCCCTGTCGAACCAGAAGTACAACGACCTCGTCAAGCGCTACGGGCCGGGGAAGGTCGGCCTCCTGACGGGGGACAACAGCGTCAACTCCGAGGCCCCGGTGATCGTCATGACCACCGAGGTCCTGCGGAACATGCTGTACGCGGGCTCGCAGGCCCTCGTCGGCCTCGGCTATGCGGTCATGGACGAGGTCCACTACCTCTCCGACCGCTTCCGCGGTGCCGTCTGGGAGGAGGTCATCATCCATCTCCCGGAGTCGGTGACCCTGGTCTCCCTCTCCGCCACGGTCTCCAACGCCGAGGAGTTCGGCGACTGGCTGGACACCGTCCGCGGTGACACCGAGGTGATCGTCTCCGAGCACCGCCCCGTTCCGCTGTGGCAGCACGTGCTCGCGGGCCGCCGGATGTACGACCTCTTCGAGGAGAAGGGCTCGGACGGGGCCGCCCGCGGGGGCCAGGCCCGGTCCGCTCCGGGAAGCGGCGGCAGGCGCGAGGTCAACCCCGATCTCGTACGGCTCGCCCGGATGGAGAACAGCCGGCCCATGGGCGGCCGGGACCGACGCCGCGGGCGGAACATGCGCGAAGCGGACCGCGAGCGCGAGCGACGCCAGCGCAGCAGGATCTGGACGCCCAGCCGGGTGGAGGTCATCGACCGGCTCGACGCCGAGGGCCTGTTGCCCGCGATCACCTTCATCTTCAGCCGGGCCGGGTGCGAGGCGGCCGTTCAGCAGTGCCTGCACGCGGGTCTGCGGCTGAACGGCCCGGAGGAGCGGTCGAAGGTGCGGGCGCTCGTCGAGGAGCGCACCGCCGCCATTCCGGACGAAGACCTGCATGTGCTGGGCTACTTCGAGTGGCTGGAGGCCCTGGAGCGCGGTACTGCCGCCCACCACGCGGGGATGCTGCCGACGTTCAAGGAGATCGTCGAGGAGCTGTTCGTCCGCGGGCTGGTCAAGGCCGTCTTCGCCACCGAGACCCTCGCCCTCGGCATCAACATGCCCGCGCGGTCGGTGGTGTTGGAGAAGCTCGTCAAGTGGAACGGCGAGCAGCACGCCGACATCACGCCGGGGGAGTACACCCAGCTCACCGGTCGCGCGGGACGCCGCGGCATCGACGTCGAGGGGCACGCGGTCGTGCTGTGGCAGCGCGCGATGGACCCGATCGCGCTGGGCGGCCTCGCGGGTACGCGCACCTATCCGCTGCGCTCCTCCTTCAAGCCGTCGTACAACATGGCGGTCAATCTGGTCTCGCAGTTCGGCCGGCACCGCTCGCGCGAACTGCTGGAGACGTCCTTCGCACAGTTCCAGGCCGACCGCTCGGTGGTCGGCATCTCCCGGCAGGTGCAGAAGAACGAGGAGGGGCTGGCCGGATACCGCGAATCCATGAACTGCCACCTGGGCGACTTCGAGGAGTACGCCCTGCTGCGCCGCAGGCTCAAGGACCGCGAGACCGAGCTGGCCAAGCAGGGCGCGGCCCAGCGCCGCGCGGCCGCCGCCGTCGCCCTGGAGAAGCTCAAACCGGGGGATGTCATCCATGTGCCCACGGGCAAGTACGCGGGGCTGGCACTGGTGCTGGACCCCGGGCTGCCCGCCGGACGGGCCAACGGCCACCGCGGATTCGAGCACCACGATGGCCCCCGGCCGCTCGTGCTCACCGCCGAGCGGCAGGTCAAGCGCCTCGCCGCGATGGACTTCCCGGTGCCGGTCGAGGCGCTGGAGCGAATGCGGGTGCCGAAGTCGTTCAACCCGCGCAGCCCGCAGTCCCGCCGCGATCTGGCCTCCGCGCTGCGGACCAAGGCCGGGCACATCGTCCCCGAGCGACACCGCAAGCAGCGCTCCGTGGCCGCCGACGACCAGGAAATCGCACGATTGCGCGCCGAGATACGGGCTCACCCCTGCCATGGGTGCGACGACCGCGAGGACCATGCCCGCTGGGCCGAGCGCCATCAGCGGCTGCAGCGCGACACCCGCCAGTTGGAGCGGCGCATCGAGGGCCGTACGAACACCATCGCCCGTACCTTCGACCGGGTCTACGCCCTGCTCTCCGACCTCGGATATCTCCACGGCGACGAGGTCACCGAGGACGGGCGCCGGTTGGCGCGGCTGTACGGCGAGCTGGACCTCCTCGCTTCCGAGTGCCTGCGGGAGCGCGTCTGGGAGGACCTGAAGCCGGCCGAGCTGGCGGCGTGCGCGTCGGCGCTGGTCTACGAGGCGAGGGCCGCGGACGACGCGCTGCCGCCCAAGCTGCCGACCGGCAACGCCAAGAATGCCCTCGGTGAAATGGTCCGCATCTGGGGGCGGTTGGACGCCAAGGAGGAGGAGCACCGCATCAGCGAGTCGGAGGGCGTGGGCCAGCGCGAGCCCGATCTCGGCTTCGCCTGGGCGGCCTACCGATGGGCGTCGGGGCACGGTCTGGATGCGGTGCTCACCGAGACCGACATGCCGGCGGGCGACTTCGTGCGCTGGTGCAAGCAGGTCATCGACGTCCTCGGGCAGATCGCCGAGGCTGCCCCGGACGGCAGCCCGGTGCGCCGGAACGCGCGACGGGCGGTCGACGGGCTGCTGCGCGGGGTGGTCGCGTACTCGTCGGTGGGCTGAGACGCGCTGCGGTCCCCTGACGTCCTGCCGGGTGGCGGGGCGTCAGGGGCGACAGGGGGAACGGTGGAGTCAGGCAGGGTGCACCACTCGAACAGGACCGTGGCGTCGGAGGATTGAGGCCCTATGCGCCCCGAACGGCACACCGACTTCTTGGACACGGTGCCGGGTTCGGCAGGTCAGGTATCGATGCGGCGCCGGAAGTCCGCTTATGGGTTCCGCTCACGCCACGGGGGTTCCGCTCACGCCACGGGGGTTCCGCTCAGGCCACCGGGGTTCGGGAGCCCGGCCCTAACCCTCGTGCGGTCTCGCGGGACGCGGGTTGAGGGAGAGGGGATCTGGGCGCGGTGTTGGGGCGGGCGGCGTTCTGGGTGCGGTGTTGGGAGAGGGCGGCGTCCTGGGTGCGGTGTTGGGAGAGCGGCGTTCAGGACGTCGACGCGGAGGATGCGGCGTGAGGTGCGGGGTTCAGGACGCCGACGCGGACGCAGGCTCCTGCTCCGCTTCCACCTGCGCGTTCCACTCCTTCTTGGACGCCTGCCAGCCGTCCTCGTTGTGGCCGATCCGCCAGTAGCCCGAGATCGACAGGCGCTCGCGCGGCACTCCGCGCTCCACCCGCAGAAGTCGCCGGATCTCCTTCACGAACCCGGCCTCGCCGTGGACGAACGCCTGCACGTCGCCCTCGGGGAAGTCCAGTGCGCGTACGGCCGCCACGAGCGCCTTGCCGACCGGGGCCGTACCTCGGTGCAGCCAAACGACCTCCACACCCTCCGGAACGCGCAGGTCCTGCTGCTCTTCCGGACCGTCGACCTCCACGAAGGCATGGACCGGAACTCCCTGCGGGATGCGCTCGAGCGCGGCGGCGATGGCGGGCAGGGCACTCTCGTCGCCGGCCAGTAGGTGCCAGTCGGCGTCCGGGGCGGGGGCGTAGGCGCCCCCGGGGCCGAGGAAGAGGATCTCCTCGCCCGGCCTCACGCTCGCGGCCCAAGGCCCGGCCAGACCTTCGTCCCCGTGGATCACGAAGTCGAGGGTCAGCTCGCGCGTCTCGTGGTCCCAGTTCCGGACGGTGTACGTACGCGTGACCGGCCAGTGGTGCCGCGCCATGTCGCGGCGTACGGCCTCGATGTCGAACGGCTCGGGGTAGGTCACGCCCTCCACCGGGAAGAGCAGCTTGACGTAGTGGTCGGTGTACTCGCCCGCGCCGAATCCGGACAGGGTCCCGCCCCCCAGCACCACCCGCATCATGTGGGGGGTGAGTTGCTGCTTGCGCAGCACCTGGGCCCGGTTGAGGGCGGGCTTCTTGCGGGCCGGTCGGTCTGCCACGGTGGTTCCCCCTGCGTCACGGGCTTATTGGTTAGGTAGACCTAACCTAACAGGCCCGGCCCCGCGACGCGCGACCCGAGCGCCCGGCCCTTCCACGGACGGCCCGGCGGCACCCGACTCGGCGGGGGCCGACGTCCCGCCCCCGGCGCCGCCGCCCCATCGCCGGGCCCCTGAGTCCCCGTCCCCCGAGCCGCCGGAGCCCCGTCCCCGGGAGGTCCCCGAGTGTCCCTGGCGGCGGTCTCCCGGAGCCCCTGCCCCGGAGGTCCCCGGGAGCCCCTGCCCCGGGTGTCCCTGCCCTGGGTGTCCCTCGTGGTCCCGGAGAACCCCAGCGCCGGGGCTCGTCCCTCAGGCCAGCCCTCCCCGAGCCCTCAACCCTGCAGTGTTGTGAGCAGGCGCTGAAGGGCTCCGCCCAGCCCCCACCGCGCCGCCAGCTCCTCGACCGCCACCGGGTCGCGCGGGGTGCGCGGCAGCGCCGGATCGTGGTCCGGCAAGGGGACGTCAGAGGCGACATGGACGACCTTGGGCGCGACCGCGATGTAGTCCCGCGCCTCCTCCAGGCGCTTGCGCAGCGCTGGGCTGATCTTCGCCATCGGGTTGCCGAGCGCGGTCATGATCCCCGCGAGGTCGCCGAACTCCGCCAGAAGCTTGGCCGCGGTTTTCTCGCCGATGCCCGGAACGCCGGGCAGCCCGTCGCTCGGGTCGCCGCGCAGCAGGGCCAGATCCGCGTATCCCGGTCCGTCCACGCCGTACTTCGTGCGCAGCCACGCCTCGTCGACGGCCTGGAGCGTGCCGACGCCCTTGACCGGGTAGAGCACGCGCACACCGCGCGCGTCGTCCACGAGCTGGAAGAGATCGCGGTCGCCGGTGACGATGTCGACGGGGCCGCCGGAGAGACCGGACAGGGTGCCGATCACGTCGTCGGCCTCGTAGCCCGGCACACCGATACGGGCGATGCCCAGCGCGTCCAACACATCCTCGATCACCGGAACCTGGGGGGAGAGGGTGTCGGGGACCTCCTCGACATCTGAGCCCTCGGGGACCTCCTCCGCGACGCGGTGCGCCTTGTAGCTGGGAATCAGCTCCACTCGCCAGTGCGGCCGCCAGTCCGCGTCCATGCAGGCGACCAGATCGTCGGGCCGATGGTCATGGACGAGCCGGGCGATGAAGTCCAGCAGTCCGCGCACCGCGTTCACCGGGGTGCCGTCGGGGGCCCTGACCGAGTCGGGGACGCCGAAGTAGGCGCGGAAGTACAGGGAGGCGCTGTCGAGGAGCATCAGGCGTCGGGTCACATCCGCATGATGCCGTACCGCACCGACACACCACCCGGTGAAGCGCCCCGGCCGCTCCCGGAAGCCACTCGCGGGGCCCCGACTCCGGGAAGCCCCTGCTAGCAGGCGCCCGACTCCCCGAAGCCTCACCCGCGCGCGCCGGCCGCTCCCGAAAGCCCCACCGCCGTGGCCGTCACCTGAGGGATCAGTTCCGCTTGTGAGTGGATCACCTTTTGTAAGTGGATCACCTTGGTTTGTCGTTCAACCTTTTGGGCAGGCGCGTATACGACCCGTGCCGGGGGAGTCGGGTCGTGGCCCGACCCCGCGAGGTACGTGTGTCCAGGCCGCAGAACGAGCATCCCGGCCCCGCGAGCCGCGCCGCGTCCGCTCGGTCGGTCCGCCGCCGGATGGACGCTCACCCTGACGTGGTGGCCAGGACGGTCCCCGTCAAGGGCTTTGCCTCGACCGGCAGCACCGGAGCCGCTGCTCTCCTCTTCCCAGCGGCCCGGAGGCTGCCGACGCGGTCCCTCCCGCTCGTCCCCCCGGGGGCGAGCGGGAGGGACGCGCACATCAACTCCCGTGCGGTACCCGGCCGTCAGGTCCCGTCGGGAACCGTGGCACTTGCGGGGCCGGGGTCACACCCCCAGCGATGGCCGTACGCGCTGGGTCGCGGCGGACATGTTCTCCAGCGCCGCTCCCGCCTCCTCCGGCGAGCGGGTCTTGAGCCCGCAGTCGGGGTTGACCCACAGTCGCTCCGGCGGTAGAGCGCCGAGCGCCCGCCGCAGCAGATCCGCGATCTCCTCCACGGACGGGACACGCGGTGAGTGGATGTCGTACACCCCCGGGCCGACCTCGCGCGGATAGTCCGCGTCGGCCAGTTCGCGCGCGATGCCCATCCGGGACCGTGCCGCCTCCAGGCTGATGACGTCGGCGTCCAGTGCCTCGATGGCGCCCAGGATCTCGCCGAACTCCGCGTAGCACATGTGCGTGTGGATCTGGGTGTCCGCACGCACGCCGCCCGTCGCCAGCCGGAAAGCCTCGGTGGCCCACTCCAGATACGCCGGGCGGGCGGCCCGGCGCAGCGGGAGCAGTTCGCGCAGCGCGGGCTCGTCGACCTGCACCACGGCCGTGCCCGCCGCCTCCAGGTCGGCGATCTCGTCGCGCAGGGCGAGGGCCACCTGGCGGGCGGTGTCGGCCAGCGGCTGGTCGTCGCGTACGAAGGACCAGGCGAGCATCGTGACGGGGCCCGTGAGCATCCCCTTGACCGGACGCTCCGTCAGGGACTGGGCGTACCGCGTCCACGTCAGCGTCATGGGCGCGTGGCGGGACACGTCCCCGGCGAGGATCGGCGGACGGACGTAGCGCGTGCCGTAGGACTGTACCCAGCCGTGGCGGGTGGCGAGGAAGCCGCCCAGCTGCTCGGCGAAGTACTGGACCATGTCGTTGCGTTCGGGCTCGCCGTGCACCAGCACGTCCAGCCCCGCCTTCTCCTGGAACGCGACCACGTTCCGGATCTCCCGCTCGATCCGCTCCCGGTACCCGTCCTCGCCGAGGCGGCCGGTCCGCAGGGCGGCACGGGCGGCGCGCAGTTCGGAGGTCTGCGGGAAGGATCCGATCGTGGTCGTTGGCAGCAGAGGCAGGCCGAGCCGGGCGCGCTGGGCGGCCGCCCGCTCCTCGTACGGCTGGGGTCGCCGGGTGTCGGCGCCGGTCACCGCCGCGCAGCGATCCCGGACGGCCGCGTCGCGGGTGAGGGCGGATCCCGCGCGGGAGGCGAGTGCGGCGCGTGAGGCGGCCAGTTGGGGTACGACGGCGTCCCGGCCTTCGCGCAACGCCCTTGCCAGGACGGCCACTTCCGCCGTCTTCTGGCGGGCGAAGGAGAGCCAGCGCGCGACCTGCGGGTCCAGATCGCGCTCGGCGGCCGCGTCCAGCGGCACGTGAAGCAGCGAGCAGGACGGTGACGGGTCGACCCGGCCCGCGAGACCGAGCAGTGTGGCCAGCGTGGAGAGCGCCCGCTCCAGGTCGGCGGCCCAGACGTTGCGGCCGTCGACCACGCCCGCGATCAGGCGGCGGTCCGGCAGACCCCCTATGGCGGCCAGCGCCTCGAGGTTGGACGCGGCGGGTCCGGTGAAGTCCAGGGCCAGCCCTTCGACGGGGGAGTCCGCCAGAACGGGCAGGGCGTCGCCGAGCGCGTCGAAGTACGAGGCGACGAGCACCTTCGGTCGCACCGGCGCTGCGCACAGCTCCCGGTAGGCGCGGGCCGTCGCGCTCAGCACCGCGCCCGGCTGGTCCTGGACGAGCACCGGCTCGTCGAACTGCACCCACTCGGCCCCCGCCTCGCGCAGATCGTCCAGCAGGGAGGCGTACACCGGCAGCAGCCGGTCCAGCAGCGTCAGCGGCTCGAAGCCGGGGGAGGCCTCCGGGGCGGGCTTGGAGAGCAGCAGAAAGCTGATGGGGCCCAGCAGCACCGGCCGGGCGGCGTATCCGGCGTCACGGGCCTCGGTGAACTCGGCCGTCTGCTTGCGGGAGTCGGGGGAGAAGACGGTGTCCTGACTCAATTCCGGTACAAGATAGTGGTAGTTGGTGTCGAACCACTTGGTCATCTCCAGGGGCTGCACATCCGCCGCACCCCGCGCCATGGCGAAGTAGGTGTCCAATTCGCCGAGCCCGGCCGCGCGGTGCCGGGCGGGAACGGCGCCGACCGCCCATGCGGTGTCCAGCACATGGTCGTAGAGCGAGAAGTCCCCCGTGGGGATCTCCTCGATGCCCGACCCGGCCGTCTCGCGCCGAGCGTCGGCGCGCAACTGCGCGGCCGTGCCCAGCAGTTCGCCCTCGGTCACGCGCCCGGCCCAGTAGCCCTCGACGGCCTTCTTCAGCTCCCGGCCGTGCCCCTGGCGGGGATAGCCGTGCAGGGTGGCCCGCCCGTGCGCCGCCCGCGCGGTCTGTATCTCGGTCACGGAACTCTCCTTCGCGAGTTCGACAGACCTCGGGAAGGCGGAGCACGCCGAGAGCGGGGGCGCACATGCGCCGCTGCTCGCTGCCGCCGACCCGCCCTCGAGGTCCCGGATGGCCGCACCCCACCGCGGGGTGCGAGCAGCGGCAGGTCTTCGGACTCGCGGGCAGGCCCGGCGTTCACGTGCTCTTCTGCGCCAGGCACCTACTGGCCGTCGCTTCCCGGACGCTGTGACGGCGTCCAGTGCGTATGACGGCGGTCGTTCCCGCACACCGCTGCGGGGCAGTCCCGGATTCCCACCGGGTTCCCTCTTGCGACGCTCCCGTCCGGCTGACGGGGCGAACCGGCTGCAGGGACAGCGTAACGCCTGGGCCGGGCCGCTCCGCGGCCCGTGTGCCTTCGGGTGTGCACCGTGCGTAGGGTGAGCACCATGCGCGTCGTATCGCTGGTGCCGTCGCTGACCGAGGCCGTGGCCGCCACGGCGCCGGGGCTGCTCGTCGGTGCCACCGCGTGGTGCAGCCACCCCGCCGACCTGGACGTCGTACGGGTCAAGGGCACCAAGAATCCGGACGTGCCCGCGATCACCGGTCTCGCGCCCGACCTCGTCCTCGCCAACGAGGAGGAGAACCGCGAGCCCGACCTGGCCGCGCTGCGTGCGGCGGGGATCGAGGTCCTCGTGACCGAAATCCGCACGCTGGAGCAGGCGTTCGCGGAGCTGGAGCGGATCCTGGTGGGCGGCTGCGGACTGGACAGGCCGCGGTGGCTGGACCAGGCCGAGGCGGCCTGGCGGGATCTGCCCGCACCCGGCTCCCCGACGGCGAGGCGTGCTGTGGTGCCGGTCTGGCGGCGGCCGTGGATGGTGCTCGGCCGGGACACCTTTGCGGGCGATGTGCTCTCCCGCCTCGGCGTCGCCAACCTCTACGCCGGTCACGCGGACCGCTATCCGAAGATCCCGGTCGGCGAACTGCTGGCTGCCGGCCCGGACTTGGTGGTGCTGCCCGACGAGCCCTACGTCTTCACGCCCGACGACGGCCCCGAGGCGTTTCCCGGGCTGCCGTGCGCGCTCGTCAGCGGCCGCCATCTCACCTGGTACGGGCCGTCATTGGCGCAGGCCCCGGCCGTGCTCGCCGCGGCGCTGCGAGCAGCTCACCCCTGAGGACGCCCCGGACCGTACGGAATCCCGCCACGCCCCAGGCCGCGACCAGGAGTACGAACAGCGCGACCGCCAGCCATCCGTAGGCCACGAGCCCGGTGTGCCGGGCCAGGACCGCGGAGCCGGTGACGCAGGTGCCGACGGGGAAGGTGCATGCCCACCAGGTCATGCCGAACGGCATTCCGCGCCGCACCGCCCGTGCGGTCAGGGCGGCGGCGACAGCCAGCCAGAGCAGTGCGAACCCCAGTACCGGAACGCCGTAGAGCACCCCGAACGCGCTCAGCGCCCCGGCGTACGGGGCCGCCACCGCGCCGGGTGCCGCGTCCGCGAGCCGGCCGGTGGCGGTGACCGACTGGCCCAGCGGCCCCAGGACCAGGAACAGCGACGGGGTCAGGGCGAGCGGCAGTGGCCCGTCGTGGACGAGCCGGGCGAACACCAGCGGAAGGATCAGCAGCGTGGCGAGCAGGCTCATCCCGAAGAGCGAGAGACAGCCCAGCAGCAGCGCTTCTCGCGCCTGTCCCGGCGGCAGGTGCGGTACGAGCTGCGGGCCGAGCGCCGCGGGCACCATGGGCGCGACGACGGGCAGCAGCCACACGGGGGTGGCCGATCCCGGGCCGGTCCGGTGACGGGTGATCATCAGGTACGGGATTGCGGTCGCGACCACCAGGCCGGTCGCGGTGCCCGCGGCGAAGAGAACGGCAGCCGTCACGAGGGCGGCCCCACCGCCGATGACGTCCCCTCCGACGCCGAGCGTCGCGGCGCCCAGCGCGGGGAACGCCATGGCGGGGCAGCCGTAGAACGGCGCCACCGCGGGGTCGAGGAGCCTGTCGCGGACCCGGCCGGGGTGCCGTATCCACTGTGCGGCGCTCGCGGACAGCAGCCCGAGGAGCAACAGCGCGGTCACCGCCCATACGACGGTGGCGGCGGCCCTCAGCCACGGCTGCACGGCCGGTCCGAGCGGCAGTCCGGCCGCGGTGGTGGCCACGACGGCGGTGCCCATGACCGTGGCGTACCAGTTGGGGCCCAGCTCGCGCGGCGAGGGACGCGTACGGGGCCCGGGGGCGGACACGGGCGGCCGGCCGGAGAGCGGAGGTGCAAGGGCTGTCATGTGAACACCCTTGGGCGGTGTGCGCACGCCCACCAGGGACCGTCGGGTTATGGGGACATAAACTCGGCTTATGGCCAAGCGGCGAAGTGACCCCGGGGCGGCGGGCAGCGGCACACCGCGACGCGGGCGGGCGCGCGGGAGCGGACCCGCCCCAGCCGGCACGGGCACGGGTGCGGGCGGTGACGGCGGCGGAACGGCGGGCGCGGACACGGACGCGGTCCCGGTGTCGCTGGCGCACCGGGTGCCCGAGCTGGGCGCGCTGGAACTGCTGCTGGCCGTCGCACGCCTGGGCAGCCTCGGCCGGGCGGCGAAGGAACTCGGTATCACCCAGCCGGCGGCGAGCAGCCGGATCCGTTCCATGGAACGCCAATTGGGCGTGGCCCTCGTGGACCGTTCACCGCGCGGCTCACGCCTGACCGACGCCGGTGTTCTCGTCACCGACTGGGCGCGCCGGATCGTCGACGCGGCCGAGGTCTTCGACGCGGGGGCCCAAGCGCTGCGCGCCCGCCGCGACTCGCGCCTGCGGGTGGCCGCGAGCATGACCATCGCCGAGTACCTGCTGCCCGGCTGGCTGATCGCGCTACGGGCTCAGCGCCCCGGTACGGCCGTCTCGCTGCTGGCGGGGAACTCCGCCGCGGTCGCAGAGCGTCTGCTGGCCGACGAGGCCGACCTCGGGTTCGTCGAGGGCATCGACGTGCCCGGCGGACTGGACGGCGCCGTCATCGGGCGCGACCGGCTCGTCGTCGTCACGGCCCCCGGGCACCGATGGGCGCGTCGCCGGAGACCGGTCGCCGCGGACGAACTCGCCGAGACCCCGCTGATCCTGCGCGAGCACGGCTCCGGTACGCGCCAGGTCCTCGACTCGGCCCTTGCCGACCGCGGTGGGCTCGCCGAGCCCCTGCTGGAGCTGTCGTCGACGACGGCGGTGAAGTCCGCGGTGCTCAGCGGTGCGGGTCCCTCGGTGGTCAGCGAACTCGTCGTCGGTGAGGAGCTGGCCGCACGCCGGATGGTCCATGTCCCGGTCGAGGGCGTCCTGTTGCGCCGGGACCTGCGCGCGGTCTGGCCCGCGGGCCGCCGTCCGGCGGGCCCGGCCCGCGACCTGCTGTCGCTGACGCGCCGCGGGGGCTGAGGTGCGCCCGGTGCGGCACACGCCGTACTGGAACCGCCGTACTGGAACCGCCGTACTGGAACGAGCCACCAGGTGCTTAGGGAGTGCGGTGGGCCGGATCAGCGGGCGCCTCGGGGCAGCACGTGCGACGTAGCCGCGGGCGCCGCGAGCGGGCCGCCCCGCGGCGCGCGCCGGTAAGCGGCCCGGTTCACGACGGTTGAGCCGCCGCCACCAGCGCCTCCATCAGGCGCAGGTCCTCGCCCGCCTCGGGGTGCCATTGCACCGCGAGCACGAAGCCGCTCCCGCCCTCCGGCTCGATGGCTTCCGTCGTCCCGTCCTCGGCGTATGCGGTGGCGACCAGGCCGCGCCCGAGCGTCTCGATCGCCTGGTGGTGATACGTCGGTACGGACACCGCGTCGGGGAGCACCCCGCTCAGCCGCGTCCCGGGTACCGGCTTGACCTCGTGATACCCGAAGACCCCCGGCTGTTCGGCGTGCCCGTCGTGCCCGACCGTCTCGGGCAGATGCTGCGTGAGTGTGCCGCCCAGCGCCACGTTGAGGAGCTGCATGCCGCGGCAGATGCCCAGCAGGGGCTTCCCCGAGGCGAGGGCGGCCTCGATCAGCGCGAGCTCCCAGGCGTCCCGCTCCGGATACGCCGGGCCCGTCCGGGGATGGCGCTCGGCGCCGTACCGTATGGGCTCGACGTCCGGGCCACCCGAGATCACCAGCCCGTCCAGCCGGGACACCACCGCCCCGGCCTCCGCCGGGTCGTCGGGCGGCAGCAGCGCGGCCCTTCCGCCCGCCCGCTGCAACAGCCGGTGGTAACCGGCGGGCAGCACTGCGGCGGGCAGATCCCAGACACCCCAGCGGACCGACTGTTCCAGGTAGGTGCTGATGCCGATGAGGGGCTTGGCCACGCTGCTTGCCGTGTCCACTTGTGCTCGGGTCCTTCCCGTCGGGTCAGATGTCCAACTCGTGCTCGATGGCCGCCAGTTCCTCCGCCGAGCCCTGGACCTTCGGTCCCTTGAACCACTTGCGGGCCGAAACCAGCCACCAGATACCCGCGAATCCGAGGACGATGAGCACGGCGATCGGGGTGTAGTTGAAGGTGTCGACCGTGACCGGGCTGGTCGTCGGCAACATGAACAGTACCGAGATGAACAGGGTCCATGAGACCGCGATGATGCCGACCGGCCTGCTCCAGCGGCCGAGATGCCACGGTCCGCGCTCGAACCGGTCGCCCTGCTTCAGACGCAGGAACGTGGGCAGCACATACGCGATGTACAGGCCGATGACGGCGATCGAGGTGACGGCCGCGTACGCGGTTGCGTTCCACAGGTAGGGCAGACCCAGCAGGAAGGCGCCTCCGGCGGCCAGCCAGACCGCGTTCGTCGGGGTCTTGGTGCGCTTGTTGATGCGGTGCCAGAACTGCGAGCCGGGCAGCGCACCGTCACGCGAGAAGGCGTAGATCATCCGGGAGTTGGCGGTGACCGACGACATCCCGCAGAAGAACTGGGCGCCGATGGCAATGAGCAGCAGCAGCTTGCCGCCGGTGGCACCCAGCGCGTCGATGAAGATCTGCGCCGGGGGGACGCCCGTGGCACTGTCCAGCGCACCGCTGTAGCTCTGGATGGCGAAGGTGATGCCGACCAGCAGGATCCAGCCGGCGACCAGGGAGACGAGGATCGACATGACGATGCCGCGTGGGCCGGACCTCGCCGCGTCGTGGGTCTCCTCGGTCATGTGCGCGGAGGCGTCGTAGCCGGTGAAGGTGTACTGCGCAAGCAGCAGCCCCAGAAGTCCGACGTAGAAGCTGGAGTGCCAGCCCGTTCCGTTGACGAAGTGGGTGAACACGAAGTCGGCGGACTGATGCTTCGAGGGGAAGATCACCAGGGCGCCGACAATGATCAGCACGCCGAAGACGTGCCACCACACGCTGACGTTGCCGAGGAAGGAGACAAGCTTCACCCCGAAGGTGTTCAGCAGGCCGTGGACCGCGAGCACGATCCCGAACAGCAGGATGGTGTGGCCCGGGGTCGCGGAGAAGCCGAACTGCAGGTCGAGCAGCGCATTGAGGAAGAAGGCCGCGCCGAAGTCGATGCCCGCGGTCACCGCCACCTGGCCGAGGAAGTTGAACCAGCCGGTGAACCAGGACCAGGCCGGCCCGTTGGACGGGGCCAGCTTCGCCGCCCAGTAGTACAGGCCGCCCGCTGTCGGATAGCTGGAGCAGACCTCGGCCATGGCCAGGCCCACGAACAGCGTCATCGTGCCGACCAGCGGCCAACCCCAGGTGATCATGGCGGGTCCACCGGCGTTCATACCGAAGCCGTACAGCGTCAGACACCCGGAGAGGACCGAGATGATCGTGAACGATATGGCGAAATTGGAGAATCCCGACATCGACCGGGCGAGTTCCTGGGCGTAACCGAGTTCGTGCAGGCGTTTTGCGTCGCCGGAGAGCGGACGGTCCTTCTCGGGTTCCTTCACGTGCTTGTCGGTGGTCATGCGCGCCCTCCTCGGGCTCGGGCATCCGCGTGGGCAGGTGGTTGGGGGGCGAATCGTTGCCGGACTGAAATCAAAGGTATGGGGCGATACCTTTGCGCCAGCCGCGGCGGTATGCAAGAGGCCGGCGTGAAAGACCGGTTACGAAACGGCCTCGGCCGCGGTGGCACCGCCCTTTGCGGGGGACGTCCCTACGCCAGGAAGCCGCGCAGCAGCGCCGCCGTACCCGCGCAGTGCTCCCGCATCGCCTCGCGCGCCGCGTGCGCGTCGGCGTCCAGCACCGCCCCGACCAGCGCGGCGTGCTGCGCCTGCGAGTGCTCCAGGTTGCGGACCAGTAGCGGGATGCAGTTCAGCAGGTCGTTGACGGTCGCGCGGACCGCGGCGTACTGGGCGGCGAGCGAGGGGGAGCCGGACAGCTCGGCCAGCGTCAGGTGCAGCATCGTGTCCACGCGCCGGTAGTCGTCCAGCGGGGCCTCCTGCGTGGCGTGCAGCGCCTCCCGCAGCCGGCCGGCCTGCTCGCCGGCCAGGCCGTGGGCCGCGCACAGCCCGGCCGCTCCGACCTCGAGGACCTCGCGGAACCGCAGGGTGTCCTCGACGTCGACCTTCTCGATGCGCCGCCGCAGCTCGTCGCCCGGGTCGCGGATCTCGCCGCCCGGACGCTGGAGGACGAACGTGCCGCCGTACCGGCCGCGCCGGCTCTCCACCAGTCCCTCGTCCTGGAGCACCTTCAGCACCTCGCGCAGCGTCATCCGGCTCACGCCCATACGGTCGGCCAGAACCCGCTCCGCCGGGAGCCGCTCGCCGTACGGGACCAGGCCCAGGCGCAGCACCTGGAGTATCTGCTCCAGGGCTTCTTCGAAGCCGTTGCCCGCGCGGACGGGCCGCAGGACCGGCGCCAGCCGGTCGCCGGAGCCCGCCCCCTGCATCTCGCTCATCGAAGCCCTTCCCAATCAATGGTCTGCGGGACTACCTTAAGGGCCCTCCGGCTGCACCGACAGGAGGCAATCCCGTGGCAGACCGCACACCCCCGCTCTCCGTCGACGAACTCCGCAGACTCGTCGACGCCGGGGAGATCGACACCGTCGTTCTCGGCTTCACCGACATGCAGGGCAGGCTCCAGGGCAAGCGTTTCGCCGCGCGCTTCTTCCTGGACGAGGTCCTGGGCCACGGCACCGAAGGCTGCAACTACCTGCTCGCCGTGGACGCGGACATGAACACCGTCGACGGATACGCCATGTCCTCCTGGGAGCGCGGCTACGGCGACTTCGCCATGCACGGGGACACCGCCACGCTGCGCCGGACCCTCTGGAATCCCGGCACCGCGTTGCTCACCGCCGACCTGGCCTGGCACGACGGTTCGCCCGTCGCCGCCTCCCCGCGCCAGGTGCTGCGCCGCCAGCTCGACCGGCTCGCCGAGCACGGCTGGACCGCGTACGCCGGCACCGAGCTGGAGTTCATGGTCTTCAAGGACACCTACGAGGACGCCTGGTCGCGCGGCTACCGCGACATGAACCCGGCCAACCTCTACAACGTCGACTACTCCCTCGTCGGCACCGGCCGTGTCGAGCCGCTGCTGCGCCGCATCCGCAACGAAATGGGCGCGGCGGGCATGATCGTGGAGTCCGCCAAGGGGGAGTGCAACCTCGGCCAGCACGAGATCGCCTTCCGCTACGCCGACGCCCTCACCACCTGCGACCAGCACTCCGTCTACAAGACCGGGGCCAAGGAGATCGCCGCCCAGGAGGGCATGGCGCTCACCTTCATGGCGAAGTACGACGAGCGGGAGGGCAACTCCTGCCATATCCACCTCTCCCTGCGCGACGAGTTCGGCAAGCCCGTCCTCGCCGACGAACAGCGCGAGTACGGCATGTCGAAGGTCATGCGGCACTTCCTTGCCGGTCAGATCGCCACCATGCGCGACTTCACCCTCTTCTACGCGCCCAACATCAACTCCTACAAGCGGTTCCGGCCGGGTTCCTTCGCTCCGACCGCCGTCGCCTGGGGGCCGGACAACCGCACCTGCGCGCTCCGCGTCGTCGGCCACGGCCACTCCCACCGCTTCGAGAACCGCCTGCCCGGCGGCGATGTGAACCCCTACCTCGCGGTGGCCGCCATGGTCGCGGCCGGACTCCACGGCATCGAACAGGAGCTGGAGCTGCCCGAGGTGTGTACGGGCAACGCCTACACCGGCGACGCCGAGCACGTCCCCATGACGCTCCGCGAGGCCTCCGAGTTGTGGGCCGCGAGCCCCGTCGCCCGGTCCGCCTTCGGCGACGACGTGGTGGAGCACTACCTGAACATGGCCCGTATCGAGCAGGAGGCCTACGACAGCGCCGTCACGGACTGGGAGCGCTACCGCTCCTTCGAGCGCATGTGACGTGCCGTGCGCGTCCGTTCCCCGGAAACCGGAAACGGAACGGAGGACGGGCACGGCGCGACCACCGGCGGAAGGCCGGACCCGGCGCGCGAGGGACGACTGCCCCGGCGGCGGATTGCCGGACACTGCCCCCGGCGCCGCGAGGGCGAACCACAGGAGAGACCTTGCACGAGCTTCACGTACTGAACCCGGCCACCGAGGAGGTCGTCGCCACCGTTCCGGCGGCGACCCCGCAGGACGCCGACGCCTCGGTGGCCCGCGCCACGGCGGCGCAGCGCGGCTGGTCCGCGGTGGCCCCCGCGGACCGCGCCCGGCTGCTGCGCCGCTTCGCGGCCGTCGTCGACGACCACGTCGAGGAACTGGCCGGGCTGGAGGTCCGCGAGGCGGGCCACCCCGTCGGTAACGCCCGCTGGGAGGCGGGCAACGCCCGTGACCTGCTGGAGTACGCGGCCGGTGGCATCGAGCGGCTCAACGGCAGCCAGATCCCGGTGGCCGGCGGCCTGAACGTGACCTTCCACGAGCCGCTCGGCGTCGTCGCGGTCATCGCCCCCTGGAACTTCCCGATGCCGATCGCCGCCTGGGGCACCGCACCGGCGCTGGCCGCGGGCAACGCCGTGATCCTCAAGCCCGCCGAGACCACCCCGCTCACCTCGCTGCGGCTGGCCGAACTCGCCCTGGAGGCAGGGCTTCCCGAGGGTCTGTTCCAGGTCCTCCCAGGTGAGGGCCCGGTCGCCGGCAACGCCCTCGTCGAGCACCCGGGCGTCGCCAAGGTCGTCTTCACCGGCTCCACGGCCGTCGGCAAACAGATCATGGCCAAGTGCGCGGCGAGCGTGAAGCGCGTGACCCTCGAACTCGGCGGCAAGAGCCCCAACATCGTCTTCGCCGACGCCGACATCGAGCAGGCCGCTGCCGCCGCCCCCGGCTCCTTTCTCGACAACACCGGGCAGGACTGCTGCGCCCGCACCCGGATCCTGGTGCAGCGCAGCGCCTACGACCGCTTCATGGAACTGCTCGAACCCGCGGTCAAGGCCTTCACCGTGGGCGACCCGGCCGACCCTGCCACGCGGATGGGCCCGCTCATCTCGGCCGCCCAGCTGGAGCGCGTACGGTCCTACGTCCCGCAGGACGCGCCCGCCGCCATCCGCGGCGAGGCCCCGGCAGGCAAGGGCTTCTGGTACCCGGCGACCGTCCTGGCCCTCGCTGCGGACGGCGCACCGGCCGCCGTCGAGGAGATCTTCGGGCCGGTCGCGGTCGTTCTGCCCTTCGAGGACGAGGACGAGGCCGTACGGCTCGCCAACGCCACCCCGTACGGCCTGTCCGGATCGCTGTGGACCCGCGACGTCGGGCGGGCGATCCGCGTCTCCCGTGCGGTCGCCGCAGGGAACCTGTCCGTCAACTCCCACAGCAGCGTGCGCTATTCGACCCCCTTCGGCGGATTCGGCCAGTCCGGACTCGGCCGAGAACTGGGGCCTGGCGCGCTCACCGCCTTCACCGAGACCAAGAACGTGTTCATCAGCACCGAGGAGAGCAAGTGACGACCGAGCAGACTCCGTCCACGTGCCGGCGGCTCACCGGCCGCACCGCCGTCATCACCGGAGCGGGCAGCGGTATCGGCCTGGCGACCGCCCGCCGCTTCGCCTCCGAGGGCGCCAATGTCGTGTGCGCCGACATCGACGAGACCGCGGGCAAGGCCGCGGCCGCCGAGGTCGGCGGGCTCTTCTGCCAGGTCGACGTGACCGAATCGGAGCAGGTCGAGGCGCTGTACCGGACCGCGTACGAGGCCTACGGCTCGGTCGACATCGCGTTCAACAACGCCGGGATCTCCCCGCCCGACGACGACTCGATCCTCGACACCGGGATCGAGGCGTGGAAGCGCGTTCAGGAAGTCAACCTGACCTCCGTCTACCTCTGCTGCAAGCACGTCATCCCGTACATGCAGCGCCAGGGCAGGGGCTCCATCGTCAACACCGCGTCCTTCGTGGCGAAGATGGGCGCCGCGACCTCCCAGATCAGCTACACCGCCTCCAAGGGCGGGGTGCTGGCCATGTCGCGCGAGCTGGGCGTGCAGTTCGCCCGCGAGGGGATCCGCGTCAACGCGCTCTGCCCCGGCCCGGTCAATACGCCGCTCCTGAAGGAACTGTTCGCCAAGGACCCCGAGCGCGCGGCGCGCCGTCTGGTGCACGTGCCGGCCGGACGCTTCGCCGAGCCCGAGGAGATCGCCGCCGCGGTGGCGTTCCTCGCCAGCGATGACTCGTCCTTCATCAACGCGTCCGAATTCCTCGTGGACGGCGGTATCGCCGGCGCTTACGTGACCCCGCTCTAGAAGCCGTCCGGAATCCGTGGATTCCCGTCCGCAATCCGCTGGTTCGTGCCCGGAATGTCCTCCGCTCCAGGCCGCTCGACCAGGGCAACCGAGCCGCTTGCGCCTCCGGGTTGCCTTACCGGCGGGAACCGGTGTACGGAAGCGGAGGCTCCCCCTAAGGTGACGGCGTGAGCATCACGACCCCGCCCGGCTGGTATCCAGACCCCGGGCAAATAAGCCAGGGCCCTGCCCTGGAGCGATTTTGGGACGGTTCCACGTGGACCGATTACACTCGCGAGCCGCAAGGTGCGGTGGCATCGCAAATACCGCCGTCCCACCACGGCTTCGGCCCGCCGCAACCGTCCGGGCTGTTGTTCTCGCCCGGAACCGGCATGCCGGCCTACACGCCGATGCCCTCGGAGGGCGGCTCGCGCGGCAAGACGTACATGATCGTAGGTGCCGCGGCGGTCCTGGTGGCCGCCATCATCACCGGCATCGTGACCTTGAACGGCGACGGGGACGGCGCGGACCAGGCAGGCCCGCGACCCACTCCGACCGCCGGACAGCCCGACGACCAGGGCGGCAACGGGGGCAACGACGGGGGCAAGGGCGGCGGGGGAGGTGACAGCGTTCCGGACACCCCGGGGCCCGGCCCGGACACCGATGCCGCGCCCGACGTGGTCAACGGCATCACCCTGCCCGTGCTCGCCGGATGGCAGTCGGGCCGCAGCGGTTCGGGCGGCGCGGCGGTGACCATCGGCCCGTACCCGTGTCCCGCCGAGCCGAAGATCGAGTGCGTGCGCGGCGGCGCGTTCACAAGACCGGCGACGGGCTACGACGCCAAGACCGCAGAGGGTGTCGCGAAGGAGGACATCCCGGAGAACGCCGAGGACTCCTACGGCAAGGACCCGAAGACCGGCAAGGAGATGTACGGCGGTGTCACCTCGCACCGGCAGATGAAGGCCGGGGAGGTCACCGTCGCCGGGCAGAAGGGCTACATGATCCGCTGGAGAGTCGGCACCAAGAAGGGCGACGACGGGTACATCCAGTCCCTCGTGTTTCCCTCGCCCAAGGACAAGGACCGGTTTGTGGTGGTCCGTTTCGGCTTCGATGTGGACAAAAAGGCTCCGCCGCTGACCGACATGGACAAGATCATGGAGGGCATCGAAGAGCTGGAGACCGGCGGCAACGCGAGCGACGCCGCGGCCTGAGGAAGGCCGGAGCGGGCGGAACCCGGGGCCCACGGCGGGGGCTCGCTCGACGAACACCCGGACCACGTAACGACGACCACGTAACGACGACCACGTAACGACGAACAGGTGATCAAGGCCGGACCCGGCTCGGGGGAATCGGGTCCGGTTCGGCGTTCGGGGCCCCGGGGGAGACGCGGCACACCTGCCGCCTGGGACGTGGACACGGGCCTACGGCCCCCCGCGCCTGTGGCGGAGACGGGGGCACGGCCCCTCAGAGGAAGGTGCGGCCCTCGCCGCGGTAGGTCGGCACCGTGCCGACGACCCGATCGCCCTCCACGAGCTGCAGTTCGTCGAAGCGCTCGCACAGCTCCCCGGCCTTCGCGTGCCGGAACCACACCTTGTCGCCGATGAGCAGGTCGTCCGCCGCGTGGCCCAGCAGCGGCGTCTGCACCTCGCCCGCGCCCTCCTGGGGGTCGTACCGCAGCCCTTCGGGAAGGTACGGCGTCGGCAGCCGGTCCGCGCCCGCGGCTCCTGACGCCGGGTAGCCGCCGCCCAGCACCGTGACCACACCCACGCCCGGACGCCGGACCACCGGCTGGGCGAACAGCGCCGCCGGACGGCCTCGGAACGACGTGTAGTTGTCGAAGAGCCGCGGCACGAACAGCCCGGACCCCGCGGCGATCTCGGTCACCGCGTCCTCCGCAGCCGTGTGCTGAACGCTGCCCGTGCCCCCGCCGTTGACGAACTCCAGGTCCCGCACCACGGCTCGTACGGCGCGCACCGCCTCCGCGCGCCGGGCCGCCAGCTCGCGGCGTGCCGCCGACTGCATCAGCCGGATCGCCCGTGAGCGCAGCGGTCGGCCCGCGACAGCGTCACCGACCCCCGCCACATGCCCCTCGTACGCCATGAGCCCGACCACACGGAAGCCGGGCCTGCGGGTGATCGAGCCCGCAAGCTCGGCGAGTTGACCGGGTGTACGGAGCGGCGAGCGGCGCGCGCCGACCCGGATCCGGCCGCCCAGCAGACGCAGAGCAGTGTCCAGTTCCAGACAGACCCGGACCTCCTCGCCGCCCCCGCCCTCGCCCCGCGCGGCGTCGATGAGGTCGAGCTGCGCCCGGTCGTCGACGACGACGGTGACGGCGGCCGCGAGCTTCGGATCCCCGGTCAACTCCGCGAAGTGCGCGCGGTCGGCCGACGGGTAGGCGAGCAGAACGTCGTCGAACCCCGAACGCGCCAGCCACAGCGACTCGGCGAGCGTGAAGGACATGATTCCGGCGAAGCCGTCGCGCTCCAGCACTCTCTCCAGCAGCGCCCGGCAGCGCACCGACTTGCTCGCGACGCGGATCGGCTTGCCGTGCGCACGGCGTACGAGGTCGTCGGCGTTGGCGTCGAACGCCGCCAGGTCGGCGATGGCGAGGGGCGCGTCGAGGTGCGCGGTCGCACGGTCGTAGCGGGCACGGTCGGCCGAGGGCTGGGCGGCGTGGGCTGACATGAACCCACCCTGCCAGACCGCTGTTACCGCTGGGTAGAGCCCGTCTCGGGGCAAACCGGCCATGTCTCCGGTCGGGTTGCCGACCCGCCCTCACCTGCCCGTAGAGTGACGCGCACGCTGTGGATCGACCGGGTCCGCGGAGGGATTGTCCAGATACCAACCGGCCTGCCCCGAAAGGCGATCGGCGGCACGGCGACCGGGACGCGAGGGGGGGGCGGATGAGCGCCGAAGCGCCGCGTACGGCCGCCCCCCGTCCGTCCGGCCCGTCCCAGCACCGGGCCGGCACCCCGGCGTCTTCGGATCCCGGGATGGAGCCCCCTTCCGGGGAGGGCGCGGCCACGGAACCGGCTGCATGTGACCCACACGCCTTGGTGATGGCCCCACCGGCCCCAACGGGCGCGGATGCAAGGGAGTTCCGGGCGTCGGGTGCTGGGGCAGATGCTGTGACGGGTGGCGCCGAAACGTTCCCGGATGCCTCTCCGGGGGGCGGGCCCATGACGCCATCGTGCGGCACGGCGTCGCCTTCGGCGAGCCCGGCTTCGTCTTCCGCGGGTGCGGCTTTGTCTTCCGGCGGTACGGCGTCCCCGTCCGCAGGTCCGGCTTCGTCTTCCGCGGGTGCGGCGCCCCCGTCCGCGGGTGCGGCGTCGTCCGCGTCGGCGGCGCAGGCGCCCGCGGGTACGGCGTCCCCGTCCGTGCCGACGGCGCAGGCACCCGCGGGTGTGCCACCGGTATCCGTACCGCCGCCGCCCGCGCACCCGCCGACGGTTCGGCAGGCATCGGTACCGTCACCTCCTTCTGCCCCGGCTTCCGTTGCCGACGGACGCGGGACCGCACCCGTGACCGGCACCGGATCGGCCACCCCGTCGCCGTGCGACCGGCCCCGTGGGGCGGATTCGCCACCCCGGCCGGCCATGCCGCAGAGCGTCCCCGGGCCCTCCGCTCCCAAGGGGCAGCCAGAGCAACGCCGGAGCTGGGTTCCGCCCCAACCTCCGGCGCCCAAAGGAAGTTCGGGCAACACCGTCGCGTCGTCCACTACATCCCCTACGCCCGGTATGCCCGCGCGTCCGGACGATGCACCCGCCGTACGGAACCCGGCGCACGGCGGCCCGCAGCATCCGCCCCGGCCGGACTGGCGTCCGCCGCAGCCCCCGGCCTCGGCCCCGGCCGCCCGTCATCAGTCGTCCGGGGCGGGCGAGGTGCGGCGGGCTGCCGCCACGGAACGGCCGGGCGAATCCCGGGAGACGGGGCACCCGGCGGCGAGCGGTCGTCCGGAGACGCCGTCGCGGGCCGAAGGGGAGGGGCGTGTCCCCGAGCGCCCCGCTGCACCGCCCTCCGCCGCGATGCCTTTCGCATCTCCCGCACCTGCCCAGCCTGGCACGCCGCCGCGCCCCCTCGGTCCCGGCGACAGGGGGAACTGGGGTGCGGGGCGGTCGGCCTTCGGCGCGGGCACGGTCTCCGCTCCATCCGGTCCATCCGGCCACTCCGCTCCTTCTGGTTCACCTGCTCCTTCCGGTTCACCCCCTCCTTCCGGTTCACCCGCTCCTTCCGGTTCGTTCGGTTACTCCGGTTCGTCCGGTCACTTCGGCCCGAACGACCGTGACACCGCCTGGTATGGAGCCGGTTCAGAATTCATGACCCGGACCGCCCCCGCATGGGGCGGACCCCACCGCGAACCCGACCCGGCCGGCGGCATACCCGCGTGGGGCGCGCCGTATCCCCCCCACCCGGTGACGCGGCTGCGGCCCCCCGTCCGCGCCGCGGCCATAGCCGCGTGCCTCGTGCTCGGGTTCGGGCTCCTCGGCGGGGCGGCCGCCGGCAGCTGGCTCACCGGAGGCGGCGACGAGACACCGGCCGCGGGCGAGGCGTTCCATGCGGCCCGGGACCTGTGGCACAGCATCCCCGTGGACCAGCTCTTCCCGCGCACCGTACGCGGCGACGACGCGGGCCCGGGCGGCGCGGACCGTACGTGGACGCGCATAGCAGTGGCCCCTGACGCCACCTGCAAGCGCGCGTTCGACCCGCTGCTGGCCAAGGCGCTGTCGCCCGTCGGCTGCAAACGTCTGCTGCGCGCCTCCTACGTGGACGCGACGACCAGCAGTGTGACCACCGTGGGACTCGTGATCACCAAGGCGGACGCGTCCGGAATGCGCGCGCTGCGCGAACGGTTCGCGAGCGAGAAGCTCGGTGAGCGAAGCGATCTGATGCCCTGTCCGTACGCGGCGAAGGGCACCGCGGCGGCCCGGTTCGGCGACGCGCAACGCGCGACCTGGGTGGTGCGTGTGCTGACGGACGTACCGGCCGTCACCTTCGCCGTCACCGGCTTCGCCGACGGCCGCAAGGTCAGCGATCCGCAGCCCGTCTCGGAGGCGGCGGCTCAGGGCACGACGTCGGCTCCGGGCCAGGCGGGCCTCGGGTACGACGCGGACGGCCTCGCGGACCGTATCGAACGCGACTTCCGCACGGCCTCCACCGCCGCGGCAGCGGAGGAACCCTCATGACGTCCCGCGCGAGCCGCGCTCCCGGCCGGCCCTCCGCCCGTGGCGCCTCTGCCCGTGGCGCCTCCGCCTTGCGCGCCACCGCTCGTAGAGCCTCTGCCGTTCGCGACACGGTCCGTAGCGCCTCCGCCCTGCGCGCCACCGGCTTCCGGGCCGCCGCCCTCGCGACTGCCGCGGCGATGTTCGCGCTCACGCCGTCCGCGCACGCCCAGGCCGACGTCATACGGGCCCAGGAGTGGGCCCTCGACGCTCTCCACGTCGACGACGCCTGGCGTACGACGAAGGGCGACGGCATCACGGTCGCCGTCCTGGACACCGGTGTCGACGACCGGCACCCCGACCTGGAGGGCCAAGTCCTCGGCACCAAGGACCTCGTGGGCTTCGGAGCCGGACGCGGTGACCGCGCCTGGGCCCGCCACGGGACCGCCATGGCCGGGATCATCGCGGGCCACGGGCACGGCCCCGGCCGCGAGGACGGCGTGGTCGGCGTCGCGCCCGAAGCGAAGATCCTTCCGGTGCGGGTGATCCTCGAGGACGGCGACCCCGCCCGGAAGAAGGCCCGCGGCGCTCGCGCCGGGGCCCTCGCGGAAGGCATCCGCTGGGCCGCCGACCACGGCGCCGACGTGATCAACCTCTCGCTCGGAGACGACAGCAAGTCGGCACATCCCGAGCCCCAGGAGGACGCCGCCGTCCAGTACGCCCTGAGCAAGGGGTCCGTGGTGGTCGCCTCGGCGGGCAACGGCGGCGAGGACGGCGACCGTATCTCGTACCCGGCCGCATACCCGGGTGTGATCGCCGTGACCGCCGTGGACCGCTACGGCACGCGCGCCCCCTTCTCCACACGCCGCTGGTACGCCACCGTCTGCGCCCCGGGCGTCGACGTGGTGATCGCCGATCCCGACCGCCGCTACTACGAGGGGTGGGGGACGAGCGCCGCCGCCGCCTTCGTCTCCGGCGCGGTCGCCCTCGTACGCTCGGCCCACCCGGACCTGAGCCCGGTCCAGATCAAGAAGCTGCTCTCCGAGACGGCGCGCAATGCCCCCGAGGGAGGCCGCAGCGACGACCGCGGCGCCGGCCTTGTGGACCCGGCGGCGGCGATCAAGGCCGGGGGCGAACTGAAGCCGAGGCCGCAGAAGCCGGTTCCGGCGGCGTACGAGAAGCGCTACTTCGGGCGCGGTCCCGATCACGCCCGGGAGGAGGGGGACGGCCCCGACTGGGCCGCGGTCCTGGCCGGTACGGCGGGGGCTGTTCTGCTGGTGGCGGCCTTCGGGCTCTGGTACGGCGCGCGCCGCCCACGTTCCCCGCTGGCCTGACGTCCCCGCGTTCCGCCCTGGCCCGGCGTCCTCGCGTCCCCTTGGTCGAACGCTCCGGTTTCCCGCTCGCCTGACGTCCCCGCGTTCCACGATCGCCTGACGGCGATCCCTGACGACCGCGGGAGCACCGTACCGCCGCCGCCCGTTCCCGGGTTCCCCGCCGCGGTCCCGCGGTCCCGCGTTCCCCCGTTCCCCGCCCGGCTGCCGCTGCCCGCCCTGGCCGCCGCCAGGGCCGAGAGTCGCTCAACGGCCCCTCCCCGCAGGTTCGTTGGCGAGGTGACCGGGGGCGCCGCGCACATGCGGCGCCTCTCCGTCGGCCGTACCTGCGGACGCCCCGTACCGAGCGCCCCCGCACCCGGCCCGGCGCATCACCCCGCGGACCGCCGGATACCCTCGGTCCGTGGCACTCAAGAACATCCCCGATTCCGGCTTCTCCGGCGACGATGGCTCCGCCGACCCCCGCCTGGCCGAGGCTCTCACCGCATACGGCGAGGACCGCGCCGCGGAGCCGCTTGTGCTCTCCGCACTGCCGGGCGCCCGGCTGCTGGTGCCGGTGGTCGCCGTCCTCGGCGAGACGGAAACGGTCGCATCCCCCTCCGGAACCGGGACGCCACTGCGCCGCGAGAAGAGCAGCGACATGGCCGTACCCACCCTCAACGGGCCCGGGGGCCGACGCGCGCTGCCCGCCTTCACCTCCACCGAGTCCCTCGCCCGCTGGGACCCCGATGCCCGGCCCGTGGCCGTCCCCCTGCGCCAGGCGCTGCAGGCGGCCGCCCACGAGAAGGCCGACACCGTCGTCCTCGACCTCGCCGGGCCGGTGCCGTACGAGCTGACCGGCCCCGCGCTGCTCGCCCTCGCCGAAGGGCGAGCGACCGCCGACCCGCTGGCCGATCCGGCTGTCACCGGGGCCGTACGGGCGGTGGTGGCGGACGAGCCCGCCGTGGTGCGCGCCCACCTCACGCCGGGCGGCGACGCCGACGGGACCCTCGCCGTCGCTCTCGCCTCCGACGCCTCCGCCCCCGCCCCCGAGGTCGCGCGGCGCCTTGCCTCCGCTCTCGCCTCCGACGCCGTTCTGAGGGCCCGTCTCGTCCGCGGCCTCGACATGGCGCTGCTGCCTCCGGACACCGCGATCCCAGGAGAACCGCTCTTCGTCCGGCAGGCGTGATGTCCCGTATCGCCCCACAATGCAAAGAAACTGAGTGATCTTTGCGAGGAGGGCGAGATGGGCACGACGACACGCACGGTGGGCCTGCCCGGCGGGATCGATGCGCGCACGGTCGTATCCGAATTCCTCGGGACCCTGCTGCTCGTGTTCTTCGGGGTCGGCTCCGCCGTCCTCGGCGCCGAGTACATCGGCACCGTCGGCATCGCTCTGGCCTTCGGCTTCGCGCTGCTCGCGCTCGCCTACGCGCTCGGGCCGATCTCCGGCTGTCACCTCAACCCGGCCGTCACGCTGGGCATGCTGATGGCCAAGCGTCTGAGCGTCCGCAAGGCCGTCGAATACTGGATCGCGCAGTTGCTGGGCGCCATCGTCGGCGCCGCGCTGCTCCTGCTCGTCGCCAAGCAGGTGCCGGGACTCGAGGTCAGCGGCGCTTTCGGCACCAACGGCTACGGCTACCGGTCGGCCCTCGGGATCAATATCTTCGGAGCGTTCGTCGCCGAGATCCTGATGACGTTCCTGCTGGTCTACGTCTATCTGGCCGTCACCCGTGACCTGGTGCTCATCGGGTTCGCCGCACTGCCGGTGGGTCTGGTCCTCGCGCTCGTACAGCTCATCGGCGTCCCGCTCACGGGCGCGTCCGTGAACCCCGTACGCAGCCTGGGCCCGGCGATCTTCGCGGGCTCCGCGCCCATGTCGCAGGTGTGGCTGTTCCTGATCGCGCCTCTCGTGGGCGGGGTGATCGCCGCGCTCGTCCACGCCGTCACCCACGGCGGGGAGACCTTCGGACTCACCCGGCCGGCCGAAGGGGCTCCGTCGGGTGAGGCGGCGGCCGCAGAACCGCCCGCCAAGGACGCCTCCGAGGAGCCGGGCGCCGGGGGTACGGCGCCGGGCACCTCGAAGCCCACGGCTTAGAGAGCACCCGGGACGCGGGCTAAACGCCCATGGGCGCCTTCGGACGGCACGGCCGCCACCCGGCCGTCATCCGGCCGCGGTGAATGGGGGGGAGTCAGCCGTAGACCGGGCCCGTGAACTGCTCGCCCGGCCCCTTGCCCGGCTCGTCCGGCACCACGGACGCCTCGCGGAAGGCCAGTTGGAGCGACTTCAGCCCGTCCCGCAGCGGCGATGCGTGGTACGAGCCGACCTCCGTCGCGCTCGCCGTGACCAGTCCCGCCAGCGCGGTGATCAGCTTCCGGGCCTCGTCGAGGTCCTTGTGCGCCTCGCCGTCCTCGGCCAGCCCCAGGTTGACCGCCGCGGCACTCATGAGATGCACGGCGACGGTGGTGATCACCTCCACGGCGGGGACGTCCGCGATGTCGCGGGTCATGGTGTCGAAATCGGGTCCCTGCCCTTCGGGCCGGGGCGTGCCGCCCTCCGGCTGAGGTGACGGCTGCTGCGGAGTGGCGTCGCTCATGGTTCAAGGCTTCTTTCGACTGGACGGCAGCCCCCAGCCTATGGCCACGGGACAGGCGGCTCATCGGCCCCCGGACGCTGGTATGCTGGAACAACGACCGGCCGGACACGCCTGTGCCCGGCCCGCAAGTGGAGGCTCCGATCTCCCACCTGGTCGGCCCTTGGGCCGGCGGGTCACCGGTCAAGCGGCGTCCGTCGTCCCGCAGGGGCGATGCATCGTCGCTCGATGCGCCCCGCGGAATAGCGCGGCGGTGTTCCCGGTTGATCGAGGAGCCCCGCCTGTGTCCGTTCGGGGCGTTTGTGCGTCATGCGGGCGGGGTCCACAGAAACAGACGTTACGCGGCTGCCCGCCAGGCAATCGTGTGGTGCAACCGAGGAGGCCCCATCAGCGCCGAGCCCCGCATCAACGACCGGATCCGAGTCCCCGAGGTGCGACTCGTCGGTCCCAGTGGCGAGCAGGTCGGCATCGTGCCGCTTGCCAAGGCACTGGAGCTTGCCCAGGAGTACGACCTCGACCTCGTCGAGGTGGCGGCCAACGCCCGTCCGCCTGTCTGCAAGCTCATGGACTACGGGAAGTTCAAGTACGAGTCGGCCATGAAGGCCCGTGAGGCGCGCAAGAACCAGGCGCACACGGTCATCAAGGAGATGAAGCTCCGGCCGAAGATCGATCCGCACGACTACGACACCAAGAAGGGTCACGTAGTCCGGTTCCTCAAGCAGGGCGACAAGGTCAAGATCACGATCATGTTCCGCGGCCGCGAGCAGAGCCGCCCGGAGCTGGGCTACCGGCTCCTGCAGAGGCTCGCGGAGGACGTTCAGGAGCTCGGCTTCGTGGAGTCCAACCCGAAGCAGGACGGCCGAAACATGATCATGGTCCTCGGTCCGCACAAGAAGAAGACCGAGGCGATGGCCGAAGCCCGTGAGGCCGCCGCCGCCCGCAAGGCGGGACGCGGCGAGGGCAGGTCCGCTCCCGAGGACACTCAGGAGACCGCCTAGGCGTGACCTCGGAGCACCCGCTCCGAGCCCCGGAGCCCTGCTCCGGACACCGAACGAAGACCTGACGCTTTCGCGTGCCGGTTTCACCGGCCCGGGGGCGCCACCGACGAGGAGAGTAAGGCGCCATGCCGAAGAACAAGACGCACAGCGGTGCCAGGAAGCGCTTCAAGGTCACCGGCTCCGGCAAGGTCCTGCGCGAGCGCGCGGGCAAGCGCCACCTGCTCGAGCACAAGTCGTCCCGCCTGACGCGTCGCCTCACCGGCAACGCCGAGATGGCCCCGGGTGACGCCAAGAAGATCAAGAAGCTTCTCGGCAAGTGACGTGCCGCCCCGGCTTTCGGGGCGGCGTCTCAAGACCGGGACCCATTCGACCCGGGCCGTGTGAGTCTCCACCGCGGCCCCGTACAAGGAGTTAACAAGTGGCACGCGTCAAGCGGGCAGTCAACGCCCACAAGAAGCGCCGGGCGATCCTCGAGCAGGCCAGCGGCTACCGCGGCCAGCGGTCCCGCCTGTACCGCAAGGCGAAGGAGCAGGTCACCCACTCCCTCGTCTACAACTACAACGACCGCAAGAAGCGCAAGGGCGACTTCCGTCAGCTCTGGATCCAGCGGATCAACGCCGCTGCCCGCGCCAACGGCATCACCTACAACCGCTTCATCCAGGGACTGAAGGCCGCCAACATCGAGGTCGACCGCAAGATCCTGGCCGAGCTCGCGGTCAACGACGCCACCGCGTTCGCGGCCCTCGTCGAGGTCGCGCAGAAGGCGCTGCCGAGCGACGTCAACGCCCCGAAGGCCGCCTGACCCGGCAGGCCGGGAGCCGGTCCCGGCAGCCCGGGAGCTGGTACGGACCCGCAGGCCCCGGTGGCCTGCGGGTCCGCGCATGTCCGCAAGCCCGTGATGCCCGCGCCCCACGTCCGACGCAAGTCCGGCGGCTCCACGCCCGTCGCCCCACCCCGCAATCCACCGAAGGTGATGCATGGCCGCCCCCGAGCCGATCTCCCCGCGATCCCCGAGGGTGGCGGCCGCCAAGCGGCTCGCCCGCCGGAACTTCCGCGGCAAGGAACACCGGTTCCTCGCCGAGGGACCGCAGGCGGTACGGGAGGCCGCCGGGCACCGCAGCGGTGCCGACCCCACCCTGACGGAGCTCTTCACCACGGCCGAGGCCGCCGAGCGCTATGCCGATCTCGTCGCCGTCGCCCGCGCGCAGGGCGCCCGCATCCATCTCGCCTTCGACTCCGTCATCGCCGACATCGCGACGACCGTCACCCCGCAGGGGCTCGTCGGCGTCTGCCGCTTCCTCGACCGTCCCTTCGCGGAGATCCTCGACGCCCGCCCCCGGCTCGTCGCCGTCCTCGCCCACGTCCGCGACCCCGGGAACGCCGGGACCGTGCTGCGCTGCGCCGATGCCGCGGGCGCCGATGCCGTCGTGCTCACCGACGCCTCCGTCGACCTCTACAACCCCAAGGCCGTACGGGCCTCGGTCGGCAGCCTCTTCCATCTCCCGGTCGCTGTCGGCGTACCCGCCCCGCAGGCGGTGGACGGTCTGCGCGGGGCGGGGGTACGGATCGTGGCCGCGGACGGCGCGGGCACCCGCACCCTGGACACCGAACTCGACGACGGCGTCCTCGGCCGACCCACCGCCTGGATCTTCGGAAACGAGGCGTGGGGCCTGCCGGAGGAGACCCGCGCCCTCGCGGACGAGGTCGTCCGCGTCCCCATCCACGGCCGGGCCGAGAGCCTGAACCTCGCGACGGCCGCCGCCGTATGCCTCTACGCCTCGGCCCGTGCGCAGCGTGCTTCCGGAGGGTGCCGCTCCGTAACCCCGAGCTAGTAGTGTGTGCCGCCCCGGGGGCCGATAGGGGGTGGGGGACATGGACACCGGAACGTCCGGGACGGGCATACGGGGCGCCGCCGCCCCTGCTGTCCCGGTCCACGGGCTCGTCGAGATCGGTCTGCACCCGGACGACCTGCCCGACGGCCTGGTCGTGGCCGACGAGACCGGCCGCGTCGTGTGCTTCAACGCCGCCGCCGCCCGGATCACCGCCCGCCGCGCCGAGGACATGATCGGTCTGCCGGTGGACCGCGCCCTGCCGCTGGAGGACCTCAAGGGCCGCCGCTGGTGGACGGTCACCGACCCGTACGGGGGCCTGGCCATCCGTGCCGGGCAGCCGGAGCGCAATCTGCTTCTCCCCGGAGGCCGCGAGGTCCTGGTCTCCGCCCGCTATGTCCGCCGCCACCCGACCGGGCCCGTGCACCGGCTGGTGGTCTCCCTCCGCGGCACCGAGGCCCGCCGCCGTACGGAACGCAGCCACGCCGAGCTGATCGCCACCGTCGCCCACGAGCTGCGCTCCCCGCTGACCTCCGTTAAGGGCTTCACGGCGACGCTGCTCGCCAAGTGGGTGCGGTTCACCGACGACCAGAAGCGGCTGATGCTGGAGACAGTCGACGCCGACGCGGGCCGCATCACCCGCCTCATCGCGGAGCTGCTCGACATCTCCCGTATCGACTCCGGCCGTCTGGAAGTCCGCCGCCAGCCCGTCGACATGGTCGCCGCGGTCCGGCGGCACGTGGCCGGGCTGACCGGGGCAGGGCACGACCCGGAGCGGTTCCTCGTCGATGTGCCGCACCCGCTCCCCGATCTGTGGGCCGACCCCGACAAGGTCGACCAGGTGCTGGGCAACCTCCTGGAGAACGCCGTGCGCCACGGGGAGGGAAAGGTCACCATTGAGGTGGCACCCACACGCACCCGTGCGGACACGGAAGGAACGGCCGTCACCGTGAGAGACGAGGGCCCCGGCATCCCCGAGGAGTCGATGGACCGCGTCTTCACCCGTTTCTGGCGGGGCAGCAAGCGCGGCGGCACCGGGCTGGGCCTCTACATCGTCAAGGGCATCGTCGAGGCGCACGGCGGCACGATCGAGGTGGGAAGGGCCCCGGGCGGCGGCGCCCAGTTCCGATTTACGTTGCCCGTGGGCACCCCGGCCTTTCTGGCTTGAGCGCCCGCGGGCTCCTCGCGCCCCTCGCGCCCCGTAGACTCGACCTTTGGCACCTTCGGCCGCCTCGGCCGCCCTGCCACCGAGCGCGGGCCGCGCCAGCAGCTATCGGAAACACGGGAAGAGATGTCGGCACCCAATAAGTCGTACGACCCTGTCGAGGTCGAGGCACTGAAACCGGAAGAGATCGCCCGCATGCGGGACGAGGCGCTGGCCGCCATCGCCGCCGCCGACGGTCTCGAGGCCCTGCGGGAGGTCAAGGCCGCACACGCCGGCGACCGCTCGCCGCTCGCCCTCGCCAACCGCGAGATCGGAGCGCTGCCGCCGCACGCCAAGGCGGACGCGGGCAAGCGCGTCGGCGGCGCCCGCGCCGAGGTGGGCATGGCCCTCAAGGCGCGCCAGGAGGAGCTGGAGGGCGAGCGCGACGAGCGCGTGCTGGTCGAGGAGGCGGTGGACGTCACGCTGCCGTACGACCGCACGCCCGCCGGCGCCCGTCACCCGCTGGCCACGCTGATGGAGCGCATCGAGGACGTCTTCGTTGCCATGGGCTACGAGGTCGCCGAGGGTCCCGAGGTCGAGGCCGAATGGTTCAACTTCGACGCCCTGAACTTCCCGCCGGACCACCCGGCGCGCGCCATGCAGGACACCTTCTTCGTCCAGGGCCCCGACCCGGACGCGGACTCCGGGGTCGTACTGCGCACGCACACCTCCCCGGTCCAGATCCGCTCGATGCTCGACCGGGAGCCGCCCGTCTACGTGGTGTGCCCCGGCCGGGTGTTCCGTACGGACGAGCTGGACGCCACCCACACCCCGGTCTTCCACCAGGTCGAGCTGCTCGCCGTCGACGAGGGCCTGACCATGGCCGACCTGAAGGGCACCCTCGACCACATGGTCCAGGCGCTCTTCGGCGAGGGCACCAAGACCCGGCTGCGGCCGAACTTCTTCCCCTTCACCGAGCCGTCCGCCGAGATGGACATGCAGTGCTACGTCTGCCGCGGCGACTCGGTGGGCAACCCCGACCGCTCCTGCCGTACCTGCAACAGCGAGGGATGGATCGAGCTGGGCGGCTGCGGCATGGTCAACCCGCGGGTGCTGACCGCCTGCGGTGTGGACCCGGAGAAGTACAGCGGATTCGCCTTCGGGTTCGGCATCGAACGGATGCTGATGTTCCGCCACAACGTCGAAGACATGCGAGACATGGTCGAGGGTGACGTGCGCTTCACCCGGCCTTTCGGGATGGAGATCTGATGCGGGTCCCGCTTTCCTGGCTGCGGGAGTACGTCGACCTGCCGGCCGGTGAGACCGGACGTGACGTACAGGCCAAGCTCGTGGACGCCGGGCTGGAGGTCGAGACCGTCGAGCAGCTCGGCGCCGGCCTCAAGGGCCCTCTGGTCGTCGGACAGGTGCTGGCGATCGAGGAGCTGACGGAGTTCAGAAAGCCGATCCGCTGGTGCCAGGTGGACGTCGGCACCGCCAACGGCACGGGCGAACCGCAGAACCTCATCTGCGGCGCCCGGAATTTCGATGTCGGCGACAAGGTCGTCGTCGTCCTGCCCGGCGCCGTCCTGCCCGGCGACTTCCCGATCTCCGCACGCAAGACCTACGGCAAGACCTCCGAGGGCATGATCTGCTCGGGCTCCGAACTGGGTCTGCCGGACGACGCCGACGGGATCATCGTCCTCCCGCCCGAGCACGCGGCGGGCACCGACGCGATCGAGCTGCTGGAACTCGTCGACGAGGTGCTCGACATCGCCGTCACCCCGGACCGCGGCTACTGTCTGTCGATGCGCGGTGTCGCCCGCGAGGTGTCCACCGCCTACGGGCTGCCGCTGCGCGACCCGGCGCTGCTCGACGTCCCTGCACCCAACGAGTACGGCTACCGGGTCAAGATCGAGGACCCGCAGGGCTGCGACCGCTTCACCGCCCGTACGGTCACCGGGCTCGACCCGGAGGCGCGCTCCCCGATCTGGCTGCAGCGCCGACTGCAGAAGGCCGGGATGCGGCCGATCTCCCTCGCCGTCGACATCACCAACTACGTGATGCTGGAGCTCGGTCAGCCGCTGCACGCCTACGACCGCTCCCGGATCGACGGGCCGATCGGTGTGCGCCGGGCGATCCAGGGCGAGAAGTTCACCACGCTCGACGGCGCCCACCGGGCCCTGGACCGCGAGGACTTGGTGATCACCGACAACTCCGGGCCCATCGGGCTCGCGGGCGTCATGGGCGGTGCGAACACCGAGATCGCCGACACGGCCACCGATCCCGAGACAGGGGAGGCCCGGGGCACGACCGACGTCGTCATCGAGGCCGCGCACTTCGACCCGGTCGCCATCGCCCGTACCTCCCGCCGCCACAAGCTGTCCTCCGAAGCGTCCCGGCGCTTCGAGCGCGGCGTCGACCCGGAGGCGGCGGCCGCGGCCGCACAGCGGACGGTCGACCTGCTGGTGCTGCTCGCGGGCGGCACTGCCGAGGCGGGTGTCACCGCCGTCGTCACCCCGGCCGAGCCGCGAACGATCACGATCCCCGCCGACCACCCGGACCGCGTGGCGGGCATCCGATACGGGCGCGAGACCGTCGTCCGCCGCCTCCAGCAGGTCGGCTGCGACGTCGCGGGGCAGGACGCGCTCGTCGTCACTCCCCCGAGCTGGCGGACCGACCTCCGCGACCCCAACGACCTGGCTGAGGAGGTCATCAGGCTCGAAGGCTACGAGAACCTGCCCTCGACGCTGCCGCGACCTCCCGCCGGGCGTGGCCTGACCGAGCGTCAGCGGTTGCACCGCAGGGTCGGCCGTGTGCTGGCGGGCGCGGGTTACGTCGAGGCGCTGAACTACCCGTTCATCAGCGAGACGGTCTTCGACCAGCTCGGTCTGGACGCGGACGACTCCTGCCGCCGCGTCGTCAGGCTCGTCAACCCGCTGTCGGACGAGGAGCCCGCCCTGCGCACCGCACTGCTGCCGGGCCTGCTCGGCGCGCTGCGGCGCAACCACGGGCGCGGCGCGCACGACCTGGCGCTCTTCGAGACCGGGCTCGTCTTCCGCGCCGGTGAGCAGCCGGGCAGGGCGGCGATCCCCGCCGTCGACCGCCGCCCCGCGGACCACCAGATCGCCGAGCTGAACGCCGCGCTGCCCGATCAGCCGCGACACGTCGCGGTCGCCCTCGCCGGTGCCCGTGAGCAGGCGGGCTGGTGGGGCAAGGGCCGGCCGGCCGATTGGGCGGATGCCGTGGAGGCAGCCCGTGGGGTCGCCCGCGAGGCCGGAGTGGACCTCGTGGTGCGCAAGGCCCAGTACGGGCCCTGGCACCCGGGCCGCTGCGCCGGACTCCATGTGCGCACCGAGGCCGGGGACACCCGACTCGTCGGCTATGCAGGCGAGTTGCACCCGCGCGTGGTCAAGGCGCTGGGGCTCCCCGAGCGCACCGCCGCGATGGAGCTGGACCTCGACCGCCTGGAGAGCGCGGTGGCCGGGCCGGTGCAGGCGCCGCACGTCTCCACCTTCCCGGTGGCCACACAGGACGTGGCGCTCGTGGTGGACGCCGACGTGCCGGCGTCCGAGGTGGAGGCCGCGCTGCACGAGGGAGCGGGTGAACTCCTGGAGTCGCTGCGGCTGTTCGACGTCTTCACCGGCGAGCAGATCGGCGAGGGCAAGAAGTCGCTGGCATACGCGCTGCGCTTCCGCGCCTCCGACCGCACTCTCACGGTGGACGAGGCCACCGCGGCGCGCGATGCCGCCGTGGCCGCCGCGGCCGAACGGGCGGGCGCCACGCTCCGGGGAGCGTAGGCGGCCCCCAAGGCCCAAGGTCCAAGGCCCAAGGTCCAAGGTCCAAGGCCCGCGCGTACGAGCACAGGGGCGCCCCCGCGTGACGGGGGCGCCCCTTCGTCGTGCTGTCACCGGGTGGCTGCGAATCGGTGTGCGGACATGGGCACTTGGGGTCAGGCCGTGATGCGCAGGGGCATGGAGCGGGCGTACGGGTGTGGAGCCCGGGTGAGGGACGGGTGGTCACCGGAGCGCCGCGACGCCTCGCCGTCCCGTGCTTGGTAGATGTAGGGGCCGACCGCGCAGGTGGAGGAGAGGGCAGCCATGGCCGCAGGGACAACACGACGCGTCGACGTCCATATCCCGAACGGTCCGGGCGGCGGCGCTCGGCTCCGGGGTTCCGCGTCCGCCGTCATGGACGAAGCCGCCCTGCCCGCTCCGCGCTGCGAACTCCTCGCCGTCATCGGTCCGATGGACGCGCGGCGTACGGCACTGCTGACCGCCCTCGCGAAGCGCTGCTGGCCGCAGGAGGGTGCAGAGCCGGGCGTCGCACCGGCCGGGGAGGCCCACCGCGTCGCCGTGGTCCGCCGCCGTGGTCCGGGCGCGCCCGACCCGCGGACCCGCGTCGCGGACCTCCTCGCCGGCGCGGGCCAGGAGGCGCTCGCCGTCACGGGACTCGCGACGAACGACGGGGCAGGGCACGGTGCTCTCTCGCCGCACACGAGGTACGAACACCTGCCCGTCGCCGACCAGTTGGTCATCGCTCTGGCGCTCGCCCTGGCGGCCGCACCCAACGCCGTCGTCGTGGACGCCGCCGACGACGGGCTCGACGCCACCGGCCGCCACCGGGTCTGGTCCCGCCTCCGTCGGGTCGCCGAATCGGGGACCACGGTCGTCGCCGCCTCCGACTCGGCTGCCGCGGCGGGACTCCACGCCCACCGCACGGTGCTGCTGCCCGCGGCGCGCGGGATCGGTGCCACGACCGGAGCCGGGGTCGCATGCGGAACGGCGCACGCACACCTCCACCGCTGAGCAAAGGACCGTCGGCACTACATACGAGGCGTACTTCCCGGTGGGCGCGACCGGAGCCAAGCGTCAGTGTCAACGTCTGCGGAAGCCGCTCGGTCGGCGATGTACATCGATGACAGCGACAAGGCCCACTGCTTCCGGTTCACGGGACTGTGGCCGCAGGGCCATGCCCTCCGCGTGGAGCGCTGGGTAGGCGCCGCGATCGGCCCGCGCCCTCCAAATGGGCGGGCCGCGGCCGACTTCCTACGGCCGGCGACGCGCCGCCATATCGCCCATCGCGCGCCCGAGTCCGGAGCGACCGGGGATGCGCAGCTTGCGGTAGGCGCCGGTCAGATGGGTCTCCACCGTCCGCAGGGACACGTACAGTTGGGCCGCGATCTCCTTGTTGCTCAGCCCCTGTACGGCCAGCGTCGCCACCCGCTCCTCACCGGCCGTCAGTGGCGAGGCGTCCTTCGAGGACCGGTACGAGCCCCGTCCTCCGGCGTCGTGCAGCCGCTTCTGCAGGCGCTCGGCCAGCAGCGAGGCGCCCGAGCGGACGGCCAGGTCCAGGCCGCGCCGCAGCGCGGTCCGCGCGCCCTTCTTGTCCTCCCGTACGAGCAGGGCGCCCCCGTACGCGTGGAGGGTGCGGGCGAGTTCGAGGTCCGCCGGTGTGCCGTCGAGAACCCCGACGGCCTCGGCCAGTTGTTCCAGCCCCCTCCGTCCTCCGCTCGCCATGCCCGCACCGCGCAGGGCCACACCGAGGCCCCGGGGGATGCCCGCCCGACGGGCGAGATCCAGCTCGTGCTCGATCAGGGTGTGCGCGTCGGTGGGCGACCCCGTGGTCAGCAGGGTGCGTGCGGCACGTGAACGCCACGGGCCGAACACCGGGTTGACGGTGCCGGCCGCCTCCAAGTGGCGTCCCGCCTGCAGCATCAGCGACAGGCCGGCGCGGCTGTCGCCCTGCGCCGTGCGCAGGGAGGCGAGGCTCATCAGGAAGCGCGGCCACTCCCACGAGACGTCGGCGGGGTCGGCGGCGGCATGGGCACCGGCCACGCGGTCGGCGGCTGTGAGGTCCCCGCGTTCGACGTGTACGTCGATCATGATGGCGTCCAGGGCCGTACTGAACGGCAGTTCACCATCCGACCGGGCCCGTTCGTACGCGCCTCGCGCTGCCGCCGCGGCATGGTCGATGTCTCCCCGGCACAGGGCGATCCCGGCCCGGTAGACGAGCAGGGACGAGGCCATGAGCGCCATGCCCTGCCCAGCGGACTCCCGCATGAGGCGGTCGCACAGCGCGTCCGCGTCGTCGAGCCTGTCCAGATACAGCAGGGACTGGGCGACGGTGTAGTGCAGGGGGAAGAGACCGTGGGAGAACATGGGCAGGTTCACCGAGGCCCGGTCCGTCAACTCCGATACATATGCGGCAGGTTCGGCCGCGCGCAGCCTGTCGAAGGCCCGTATCGCCAGCAGTTGGCGTTCCGCGGGCGTGACTCCGGCGGGCTCGGTCACCCGGTCCTCGGTCGCCCGGTCCTCGGTCGCCCGGTCCTCGGTCACCCGGTCACGGACCTCCGGCGCCGGGACGCGCGCGCGTGCCGCAGCGGATGCTTCCGCCGTACCCGGTGCCGGCCCTCCGCTCTCCCCAGGCCCCTCTGCGGTTGCCTCGGCGGACCGGGCGGCCGAGGACGGCGGGGCCGGGGCGCGCACCGAGGGACACTCGAACTCCAGCCACCAGCTCAACGCCCGCATCCGAAGCCGGGATTCGCGATCCAGCGACGCCGACTCGGCGAGCGCACGCAGCTCCTTTGCGAGCCGCCCCAGCGTCGTCGCCCTGCCGTGCCCGCCGCGCGCGAGCAGATGCGAGACGGTCAGAACGCCGGCGGCCTCGCCGCGAGCGGCACCGTCGGTCAGGCACTCCAGGGCCGTCGTGCCGTACGACACCGCCAGTGCCGGATCGTAGTAGCCGGCCGCCGTGGCCAGATCGAGCAGCACACGGGCGGTCTCCGCGCCCTCGTCCGGCTGGTGCACGGCGTGGCGCAGATACGTCACCGCCGTCTCGGCGGCGCCCCGGCGCAGCGCGTCCTCCGCCGCGCGGCGCAGCACCGGCAGGGCCCACCGCCCCTGCACCGGCCCCGCCGCCAGCAGGTGCGCCGCCACCTCCTCCTCCGACCCTCCGCTGAGGTGCAGAACACGGGCCGCCAGCGCATGGGCCTCTCCGACCTCCTGCGGTGTCCGCTCCGCCAGCACCACATCGCGTACGACCGGGTGAACGAAGCGCATCTCCTCGCCGTCGCGCAGCAGCCCCGACGCCTGCAGCCGCGCCGCCGCCGACCTGATCACCGCCTCGCCCGTGCCGCAGTACGCCGCGAGCAGCGCGGCCGGTTTGCGGTCGCCCAGTACGGCCAGCCCCCGCGCCAGTCGGTGCGTGTCGTCCGGCCCTTGGCCGAGCCGGTGCCTGACCTCCCGCGCGAGGGTGGGGAGTTTGAAGGTCCTGATCCGTTCCCGGTCCTCGCGCGTCGGACGTACGCCGCTGCGCTGCGCGTCGCGCAGCAGCGCCCGCAGGAACAGCGGATGGCCGTCGGTCGCGGCGTGGCAGGCCGCGCAGAAGGACGGGTCGGGGTCCGGTACGCCGTACACCGCCGAGACGAGCCGCTCCACGCCGCGCGGTCCGAGCGGCTCCAGGACCAGGGTGTGACAGACGGAGGGGTGGATGACCTCGTTGTAAAGATGACCGGAGGCGGCCCGCTCGCCGTGGCGTGTGGTCACGGCGACCAGGACCCGCTGTGTGTCCGGCCGGTGGACCAGCCCCGCCAGCCACCGTAGCGACGGAGGGTCGATCCAGTGCAGGTCGTCGACGGCCAGGAGCAGCGGCCGGGCCCGGGAAAGCCGGGAGACGAACGCGTCGAGACCGTAGAGGGCCTGCGTCGTCCCGGGGACCGCTCCGTGGCGGTCGTCGTGTCCCGAGGCCCCGGGGTCCAGCAGCTCCAGTGCCGCCTCTTCCGCCTCCTCCAGGAGCGATCTGCTCTCGCCGCCCGCCGGCTGGTCGAATAGGGGGCGGAACAGCCGCCGGACCGCGCCGAAGGCGAAGTCGCGCTCCAGCTCCCGGCAGCGCACCCGCAGGACCCGGAACCCCTGGACGCGGTTGAGCCAGGCGTGCAGGAGGGCCGACTTGCCGCTGCCCGCGCGTCCGTCGAGCTGCACCACCCTCGTGCCGGTGGCCGCCACGTCCCCGGCCACGGCGTCGAGGCGCGCCAGCTCGTCCTCGCGCCCGACGAGCGGCCACGGCGCGCCGCAGGGAAGGGGCCCGTCCGGCGCGGACTGGCCCGGGTGGGCACGGCCCGAACGTTCCGTGGGATGCCTGCTGCTCATCCGGCGTTACCTCCGTCTTCCGGAGAGCCAGACGACAGCCACCGGTCCGGGGTTGCCCCGTTTGCGAGACCGTCGGCCAGGTGTTGCCGAATCGCCGTGTCCGGGCATGGAGCCCCGCCGGAGACGGGCCGGCCACCGCGCACGCCTGCGCTCGCGGCCGGATCCGCGCGGACTCCGCAGCTCCCGGCCGCCGCGCCGCTACTCGTAGACGTAGAAGCCCGAGCCCGTCTTACGGCCCAGGCGCCCTGCGTCGACCATCCGCTGCAGCAGCGGGGGAGCGGCGTACAGCGGCTCCTTGTACTCCTCGTACATCGAGTCGGCCACCGACGCCACGGTGTCCAGGCCGATGAGGTCGGAGAGCTTGAGCGGGCCCATGGGGTGGGCGCAGCCCATCTCCATGCCGTTGTCGATGTCCTCCCGGCTCGCGATGCCGGACTCGAACATCCGGATCGCGGAGAGCAGATACGGGATGAGGAGCGCATTGACGACGAAGCCGGAGCGGTCCTGCGCCCGGATCGCGTGCTTGCCGAGCATGTCCGAGACGAGCTTCTCCGCCCGCATGATCGTCTCGTCGGAGGTGGTCAGCGCGGGAATGAGCTCGACGAGCCGCTGCACCGGGGCGGGGTTGAAGAAGTGGATGCCGATGACCTGGTCGGGCCGTGAGGTGGCCACGGCCAGTTTGACCAGCGGGATGGAGGAGGTGTTGGAGGCGAGTATGGCGTCCTGCCGTGCGACGACCTGGTCGAGGATCTGAAAGATCTCGGTCTTGACCTGTTCGTTCTCGACGACGGCCTCGACGACGACGTCCCGGTCGGCGAACTCCCCCAGGTCGGTGGTGAAGCTCAGCCGCTCCATCGCCGCGTCGCGCTCCTGCTCGGTGATCTTGCCGCGCTCCGCCGCCTTGGCGAGGGAGTTCGTCAGCCGCGTACGGCCGATCTCCAAGGCCTCGCCGGTGGTCTCGGCGACCATGACCTCCAGTCCGGAACGGGCACACACCTCCGCGATACCCGCGCCCATCTGGCCGCATCCCACCACTCCGACGCGTTCGATGTCGGTCACATCGTGCCTTTCGCTGATCTTCTTCGGCTTCAGCCCCAGACGTTACTCCGCACGGGCGGGTGCCGACGGCCCCGGGGCGGGCATGCTGGGTCCAGAGGGCGGGACTTCCCGGCATGGAGGGGGCGCGTCATGAGCCATATCTCACGCAGAGGATTCACGGCCGGGGCGGCGGGGACGCTCTCCGGGCTGCTGACCGCCGGGGACGCGACAGCGTACGCGCCCGAGGGAGATCTGGGGGTGATCCGCCGCCCCCAGCGGCAGTTCCGGGGCATGTGGCTGGCGACCGTCGCCAACCGCGACTGGCCCTCGAAGCCCGGGCTCCCCGCCGAGCAGCAGCGGGCCGACCTCCTCGGCTTCCTCGACACGGCGGTGCAGCGCCGACTCAACGCCGTGATCTTCCAGGTGCGGCCGACCGCCGACGCGCTGTGGCCGTCCCCGTACGAGCCCTGGAGCCAGTACCTGACCGGGCGGCAGGGCGAGGACCCGGGCTGGGATCCGCTCGGCTTCGCGGTGCGCGAGGCACACCGGCGCGGACTGGAACTGCACGCCTGGTTCAACCCGTACCGGATAGCGAACCACGCCGACCCCGCCCTGCTGGTGCCCACGCACCCCGCGCGGCTGCATCCGGAGTGGGTGGTGGCCTACGGCGGCAAGCTCTACTACAACCCGGGCCTGCCCGACGTCCGCTGCTTCGTGCAGGACGCCATGCTGGACGCCGTCCGGCGCTACCCGATCGACGCGGTGCACTGGGACGACTACTTCTACCCGTATCCGGTCGCCGGGCAGGTCTTCGACGACGACGCCGCATGGGAGGCGTACGGCGCGGGTTTCCCCGACCGGTCCGCCTGGCGCCGCGACAACACCGACCGGCTCGTCCGCGAGACCGCCCTGCGCATCAGGAAGCTCAAGCCGCGTGTGCGGTTCGGGATCAGCCCGTTCGGCGTATGGCGCAACCGGGCCACCGACCCCGAGGGCTCCGACACCCGGGCCGGGGTGCAGACCTACGACGACCTCTACGCGGACACCCGGGGCTGGGTGCGCAAGCGCTGGATCGACTACATCGTGCCGCAGGTCTACTGGAACATCGGCTTCGCCGTCGCCGACTACGCCAAGCTCGTGCCCTGGTGGGCCGGCGTCGTCGACGGCACCGGCGTGGATCTCTTCATCGGGGAGGCGCTCTACAAGGCGGGCGACCCGGCGCAGCCCGCGCCCTGGCAGGATCCGGCCGAGCTGTCGCGGCATCTGACGTTCGACCGCAGCCGGCCGCAGGTCCGCGGCAACGCCTTCTTCTCCGCAAAGGAAGTGGCCGCCGACCGCATCGGGGCGATGGCCCGAGTGGTCGCCGACCACTATCCGACGCCGGTGCGCCCGCCGCGCTGAGCCTGCGGGGGCGCCTCCGGCCGTGTCCGGTTGCCGACAGGTGCTGAGGGACGGGGGCTGGTGAACTTCGGGGACGGCCCTGGACCGCGTCAGCGTCCGGGGCTGGCCTCACCCGGGTGACGCACGACGGCGTCGGGGCCCGGGGACACCACGCACTCCTTGCCGTCGTCCTCGAAGCGGATCCGGTACGGAGGTCCGCCGTGTTCCCCCATCACTTCGACGATCTCGGCCTTGCGGTCGTGATGCCCGACCGTCCTGCCGTGGACGAGCAGCGTGTCGCCTTTCTTCGCTTCCATCTGCGGTGACCTCCCGCTCGGGGGTGCTGCGTGTCTTCTCCCAGAGTGCGGTGCTCCGTTCCGTAATTCTATTGCGCCGTCCGGTTCCCGCACCCCCCTGCGCGGCCGTTCAGGACTGCGCCCGCTGGGTGACCGCGATGCAGAGGAGTACGGCGGCGGCCGTCAGCGGGGCGGCGGGAGTGAGGTTCTCACCCAGCAGCGCTACGGACCACACGAGTGTGAGCAGGGGCTGGGCGAGCTGAAGCTGGCTGGCCCGCGTTACGCCGATCGCGGCCATGCCCCGGTACCAGATGAGCAGCCCGAGGAACTGGGAGCCCGCGGCGAGCCACAGGACGCCGGCGACCGCGTGCCCGGTGAGGTTCACGGGCTCGGACAGCAGCGCGAAGACGGCGCCTGGGAGCGCGGCGGGCAGGCAGGCGACCAGGGCCCAACCGATGACCTGCCAGCCCGGCAGACGGCGTGCCAGGCGCCCGCCCTCGGCGTAGCCGGCGGCACAGATCAGAAGGGCGGCGAAGAGATACAGATCGCCGGTCGTCGGGGCACCCCCGCTCTGCAGCAGGGCGAAGGCGATGACGACCGCGGCCCCGGCGAGCGCGGCGCCCCAGAACACCGGGGACGGCCGGGCCCCGGTGCGTACGGCGGAGTACGCGGCGGTGGTCAGCGGCAGCAGCCCGACGACCACCGCGGCGTGGGAGGTGGTGGACGTCTGCAGCGCCAGCGTCGTCAGCAGCGGGAAGCCGACAACGACACCTGCGGCGACGACGAGCAGTCCGGCCCAGTGGCGGCGGTGGGGGACCGGGACGCGGCGGGCGAGGAGGCAGCCACCGGCGATGAGCGCGGCCAGGACGATGCGGGCCGTGGTCACGGTCCAGGGGCCGAGGCCCTCCAGGGCCCACGCGGTCGCGGGGAACGTGAGGGAGAACGCGGCCACGGCGAGGGCGGCGAGGAGGGTGCCGCCCGCGGCGCCCGTGCCGCCCCTGCCACCCGGGCCGCCCGTGCCGTGCGTGTCGCCCCTGCTACCCGGGCCGCCCGCGGCGCCCGTGCCGCCCCTGCTACCCGCGCCGCCCGTGCCGTGCGACGCCTGCCCGGTCTCGGGGGCCCGCCGCACTGCGGCCGCCTGCCCGGCTGCCGCCGTCCGACCGGTTCCGGCTGGCCGCACGCCTCGCTGCGGCTGTCCGGCCGCGGGGGTCGTCCGGGTCGTGGTGGGCCGACCGGCTTCGGCAGCCCGCTCCGCCACGCCGGTCCCGGGGCCCGTCATGTCGACGGTTCCGCTTCCCGCCGCTATCGTTACGGTCTCGATAGCGCTATCCTCTGCTCTCATGCAAGAGCGTAGCAGTGTGGGAGAGCTCGCGGAAACTCTGCGCAGGGAGCTGAACCGCTACTCCCATGGAGAGAAGCTGCCATCGAGCCGGGCTTTGGTGGAGCGCTACCGTGTCAGCCCGGTGACGGTCACCCGCGCCCTGGCGGTCCTCGCCGGGGAGGGGCTCGTCGTCACCCGGCCGGGCGCCGGCGCCTTCCGGGCCGAGCCCCGCCGCCGTACGCCAGAACCGGGCGACACCTCCTGGCAGGAGCTGTTCCTCAGCGCCGAATCCGCCTCCGCCTCGGGCGAGCCCATTCCGCGGACGGTCGACGCATCCGGGGTACTGGCCACGCTCGCCGCACCGCCGCCCGGCGTGATCGAGTTCAACGGCGGCTATCTGCATCCCGCCCTCCAGCCCGAACGGGCCATGGCCGCGGCCCTCGCCCGGGCGGGACGGCGCCCGGGTGCCTGGGGCCGTCCGCCGATGGAGGGCCTGGCGGAGCTGCGCACGTGGTTCGCCCGCGAGATCGGGGGGCCCAGCGGCCCTGTGGGCGCCTCCGAGGTGCTGATCACCGCGGGCGGCCAGAGCGCCCTCACCACCGCGCTGCGCGCGCTCGCTCCACCCGGCGCCGCCGTACTCGTCGAGTCGCCCACCTACCCGGGGATGCTCGCGGTCGCACGGGCCTCGGGGCTGCGCCCGGTACCGGTGCCGGCGGACGCCGAGGGCGTACGGACCGAGCTGCTGGCGGCCGCCTTCCGCGCTACCGGGGCGCGGGTCTTCGTCTGCCAGCCCCTGTTCCAGAACCCCACCGGGGCCGTGCTCGCCCAGCACCGAAGGAGCGAGGTCCTGCGCGCCGCCCGAGAAGCGGGTGCGTTCGTGGTGGAGGACGACTTCGCGCGCGGACTCGTCCACGACGATGCGGGGGAGCTGCCGCCGCCGCTCGCCGCGGAGGACCCGGACGGGGTCGTCGTACACCTCCGCTCGCTGACCAAGATCACCTCGCCCAGCCTGCGGGTCGGGGCCCTGGCCGCCCGCGGCCCCGTGCTCAGCAGGCTGCGCGCGATCCAGGTCGTCGACAGCTTCTTCGTCCCGCGGCCCCTCCAGGAGACCGCCCTCGAACTCGTCGGCGCTCCCGCCTGGCCGCGCCATCTGCGCGCGGTACGGGCGGAGTTGCGGGGCCGCCGCGACGCGATGGCCACCGCGGTACGCCGCGAGCTGCCTGAACTGGCGCTCGCACACGTGCCCACGGGCGGCTACCACCTCTGGCTGCGACTTCCGGAGGGCACCGACGAGGACGCGCTGGCCACCGCCGGGCTGCGGGCAGGCGTCGCGGTCGCAACCGGCCGCCCGTACTTCGCCGCCGAACCTCCCGCCCCGTACCTACGGTTGAGCTTTGCGGGTGTGGCGGGCGAGGCCGAAATCGCCGAGGGTGTACGGCGGTTGAGGACAGCCTGCGATGAAGCGATCGGCCGGTGAGGGACCGGGGAGCCCGACGGGGCCCTCCCGCGCGGCCGCAGCCGGGGGCGTGCGTCAGGCGCGTGGCAGGGCGCGCAGGTCCTCGGCCAGGCGGGCGATGCGGCGCTTCCACGCCTTGAGCGCGGTGTGCCGCTCCGCCGTGAGGTCACCCGGGCCGGTCTGGGTGAGGACGAGCCGGGCGCCATGGCCCGTACCGCTCTTCAGCTCCCAGCGAACGCGGCCCGCCGTACGTCCGCCCGACTCCCAGGCGTACTCCAGCAGTTCGGGCTCCTTGACCGATGTGACGGCTCCCGCGTGCACCTTGTCGCTGGTGAACGCGGACGGCACAGGGTCTCCGGTTCCGGCCTCGGTACCGCTCTCGCGGGCCAGCAGCGCCCAGACCCTGTCGGCGGGTTGGGTGAGCTGGCGCTCGAACCGGACGACCCAGCCGTCCACGGTGTCCGAGTACACCCCGCTGTCCAGGCCGAACTTCTCGACGTACGCGTCGTGCATCGAGGCCACCGGGTAGCTTGGCTCGACCGGCCGCTCGTCCACCACGGCCTCCAGAGCGTCGAGGCAGACCTGCCAGCCGCTCGCATAACTCGCCGCGGCGTAGCGGTCGTCGAAGATGTGAGTGAAGACCAGCAGGCAGCCGGTGCCATCCGGGCGCAGCTCGAAGCGGATCAGATCGTCGCTCTCGCGTGTCATCTCCGCCGGGGCGCGGGTGCTGAAGGCGAAGAGCCGCTGCGGGTCCAGCTCGGTGACGATGGCGTCGAGCGTCGTGCCCGCGCCGTCGTCGAAGCGGATCTTCCCGCCCAGGCGCAGCTCCAGCCGGGTGGCGCGGAACGGGTACCACTGGCTGAGGTGTTCCGGCTCGGTGACGGCGCGCCAGACCTTCTCCGGCGGGTGGCCGAGCCGTCGCTCGATACGCAGGACGGGGCGGCCGTCGGCGGTGGTCAGCGTCTCGTTCATGACTGATCCTTCCGGTCGGTACCAGGGGCGTCCGGCATGGTCGCGGGGGTGTCCGGCATGGTGACGGGGGCGTCCCGCACGGTGGTGGGGGTGTCCGGCATGGCGTCGAGATGTCGTTCGAGGGCGTCGAGGCGCTGCTCCCACAGACGCCGGTACGGCGCCAGCCATGCGTCGATCTCGGCCAGGGGCTCGGGGCGCAGCTCGTACCACCGCCGCTGGGCGTCCCGGCGGACGTCCACGAGACCGGCCTCGCGCAGCACACGCAGATGTTTGGAGGTGCCGGGCTGGCTGAGCCCGAGGTGGCCGGTCAGCTCGCCGACCAGGCGGGGGCGCTCCAGCAGCAGATCGAGGATTCGCCGGCGGGCCGGCTCCGCAAGCACGTCGAAGGGTATGGACACGCCACCGAAGATACTGTCCGGGTTATATAACCGCAAGAGAATGTAATGGCGCTGCCGGGAGCCGTCGGGCGCAGCGATCAGCGGCGGCGCAGCGCACCCGCCGTCGTGCCGGTGCGCTCGCGCAGCAGGATCCGGAGCGTGTTGGCGTGCTCGTAGCCGACCTTGCGCGCGATGACCTCCAGCGGCAGATCCGTGGTCCGCAGCAGATGCGACGCCCGCTCGACCCGCAGGTCCTGCACGAAGCGGACGGGCGAGGTGCCGAGCGTGCGGCGCACGGACCGCTGAAGCGTGCGCTCGCTGACCCCGATGGCGCGCGCGCCGTCGGAGATGGCGATCGGCTCGTCCAGGTGCACCCGCGCCCAGCGCTCGAACGCGGCCACGGTCGGATCGCTCTGCGCGAGGGCGGCCGAGATGGTGTACGCGGCCTGGGAGGGGCGCTCGTCGACCACCAGGTAGCGGGCCACCAGATCGGCGAGCGCCGGGCTGCTCATCCGGACGATGGCGAGCGCGAGGTCGACATGGCCGAAAGCCGCCCCCGCCGTCGTCACCCCGCCGGACGACGTCACCATGCGGGTCTCGTCGATCGTCACCGCCGGGTAACGCTTGCGGAAGTACGGCGCGAGCCACCAACTCGTCGTCGCCTGGCGTCCGTTGAGCACACCCGACTCGGCGAGCAGGAAGGTGCCCGTACAGGCCGAGGCCACGGGCGTACGGCGTTCCCGCGCCGCGACGACCAGCCGTCGCGCCGCCGCCGACGCGGGCCCCGAGACGTGCGCGATGAGCGCGTCGGGGCGCCGTTCCGCCAGCGCGGGCACCAGCAGCAGGTCGGCCTTCTCGGCCTCGGCGACGGACGCGGTCTCGACCACATGGCCCGCGCCCGTGCGCACCCGGCGGCGGAAGCCGACCGTCGTGACCTTCCAGGCGGGCGGCGGCTCGGGGAGTTCCGTCCGCATGCCGTTGGCCCCGTCCAGGACGTCGAGGATCGCGGCGAGCCCCGAGTCGAACACGCCGTCGTATGCCAGTACAGCGATATCCATGACGGAAACCGTATCGGAAGCGTCGCTTACGACACTGGGAGGAGGGGTTGCGCCCTCCTAGGTTTGCTGATGTCCGGACATCAGCCGGTGCGACGGCACCGGCACGGAATCCGATACGACCACCACCCACGGGAGTGCACCATGACGAAGCTCGGCCTGCTGGCCAGGATCGAAGCCAAGCCCGAGTACGCCGACAAGGTCGACGCCATGCTGCGGGACGCGGTGCAGACCGCCCGCGAGGAGGAGCACACCGTCACCTGGTTCGCGTTCCGCCAGAGCGCGACAACCTTCGGCATCTTCGACACCTTCGAGAACGAGGACGGCCGCAAGGGCCACCTCGAGGGCAGGATCGCCGCCGCGCTGATGGACGCGGCCCAGACCATGCTCGCCGAGGCGCCGGACATCCGGCCCGTCGACGTCCTGGCGGTCAAGCTTCCCTGATCCGGACACGCATACGGCCCGGGAGCGTGCTGCCGTGTCGGGAACGCTATGGAAGCTGTCGTGAGCGACGCTCCCGCGGACCCACCGTACGCGCCTAGGTTCGCGGTACGGGGGCGAGCACCTCTCGCCCCCGTACCGCATGCACATCGACAACGCGCCCCGCCAGGCGGGGCTTCGAGGGACGGAACGCACCATGGCGCAGCCCGCGACCCAGAACCCCGCCACTCCGGCTTCCGGCACCAGGACCGGCACCGGCACCAGGACCGGCACGAGGACCAGGACGGGCACGGGGACCAGGACCGGCACCGATGCGGGGACAGAGTCCGGGACCCGGACGGAGGCCGGGACCGAAAACGGAACGGTGGGCCCGGAGGGTCTCCGTACGCGCACCCACACCTGGGACGCGCCCACGTCGTACGCCGACGCCGGCGGCCATTCCGGACTGGAGCTGGCACGCATGAGCCTGGACGGGCGCCTTCCAGCGGCGCCGATCTGCTCCACGCTCGGCTTCCGGCTCGTGGAGGTCGGCGAGGGCCACGCCGTCTTCGAAGGGGACCCGGGGGAGCACCTCTTCAACCCCATGGGCACCGTCCACGGCGGTTTCATGGCGACCCTCCTCGACTCCGCCCTCGGCACCGCGGTCCTCAGCGCCCTGCCGCCCGGCCGCGCCTACACCACCGTTCAGCTCGGGGTGCATCTGGTCCGGCCGGTCCTCGGCACCACCCCGACGCTGCGCTGCGAGGGCGCGACCGTCCACGTCGGCCGTACGACGGCGACCGCGGAGGCGCGGATCGTCGGGAGCGCCGACGGGAAGTTGTACGCGCACGGGACGACGACGTGCGCCGTCTTCGGTGTGCCCGGCACGCCCTGAGGGGCGAGGATGAACCGCATGAGCAGGACGACTGTCGTCAACCTCAAGGGCCACCGTGACGATCCCGAGTACGCGGACGTGGTCTACGTCGGCCGGGCGATGCACCGCGGCGGCTGGGACCTGAAGGGCTCGCCGCTCGCCAGCCCCTTCCGTCCGGGGCCGGACGGCACGCGCGAGGAGGTCGTCGCGAAGTACCGCGAGTATCTCCTCGGCCGTTCCGACCTGCTGGAAATGCTGCCGGAGCTGCGCGGGCGGCGACTGGGCTGCTGGTGCGTCCCCGAGCCGTGCCACGCCCAGGTCATCGCCGAACTGGCCGACTCCTTCGACGCGTAGGGCGGCCCTTTCTCCTCCGGCCCGGTCGCTGCCGGGCCGAATTTCCTCCGCCCGGGCGCAGCCGATCGCCGCGCGGAGCCGTCCTCCAGGGTGCGGACCGACCGCGATGCGGCGGTCGCGACGGCCACCGCAGGGCGTGCGGCGTCCGCGGGTTGTGCGGTCGTGGGGCGTGCGCGTGCCGCGACATGGCACACGTCCGCGGCGCGCACTCGGCGACGACGAGGGAGACCATGACGGAGCGCAGGAACGTCAGCCGGCGCAGTCTGCTCGCCACGACGGGCGCGGTCCCGTCCGCAGTGGCGCTGGCGCTGGCAATGGCGGGGTGCGGGCCGTCCCGCCCCAAGGGGCGCGGCGGCATTCCCGAACCAGTGTCCTTCCTGCGCACCTCTTGGTCGACCGACCCCTTCGCCCGGTGCTCGTACTCCTTCCTCGCCCCCGGCCCCCTCGGCAGGTCGGTGCGGACGAAGCTGGCCGCCCCGGTCGGCGAACGGCTGCACTTCGCCGGTGAGGCGACTTCCGGCGAGGCCCCGGCCACGACCACCGGTGCGCTGCTGAGCGGCCGGCGCGTGGCGCGCGACATCACCGCCGCCGCCCGCGAGGGCGCGCGGGTCACGGTCATCGGCGCGGGATTCGCCGGGCTCGGCTGCGCCCGGGCCCTCGCGGACGCCGGGATGCGCGTACGTGTGCTGGAGGGGCGCGCCCGGATCGGCGGCCGGGTGTGGACCCGGCGGATCGCCGGAGTGCCCGCCGAGATGGGGGCCTCCTGGATCCACTCCTGGCGCGACAACCCGGTCACGGAGCTGCTGAAGCGCACCGGAGGCCGTTCGTTTGCCTTCGACTACGACAACACCGCCGGTACGGACGAGGCCGCCATGGCCGAACTCGCCCGGTACACCGGCAAGCTCGACGCCATCGAGGACCCCGACACCACGGCCGTCTCCGCGGTCTTCCCGGAGAACCCGTCACCGGGACTGCGGTGGGCGGCCAACGTGACGTACACCCAGGAGTACGCCACCGAGCCCGGCCGACTCTCCGTCAGCGCCCTGGAGGAGGGCACCGGCGGCCGCGGCGGGGACGTCCTGCTGCCCGACGGCTACGACCGGCTCATCGACCGGCTCCGTGGCGAGGTCGAGGTGCGTACGGGCGCCACCGTCACCGCCGTTCGTCACGGCGCCGGAGGGACGACGGTGATCCTCGACGGCGGGGAGGAGACCGAGTCCGACCACTGCGTCGTGACCGTGCCGATCGGCGTCCTCAAAGCGGGTGGCATCGCCTTCGATCCGCCGCTGCCCGCCGAGAAGCGGAGCGCCGTCGACGCTCTCGGGGCGGGGCTGATGGACAAGGTCTGGCTCCGCTTCGACGATGTGTTCTGGGACCGCGCCGCCGACGCCCTCGAGTGGTTCGACCCCGACGAGCCGGGGTTGTGGTCGTACTGGGTCAACGGCCACAAGGTCTTCGGCGAACCCCTCCTCCTCGGCTTCAACGCGGGTCACTACGCACACCGCCTCGCCCGCCTGCCCGACCACCGGGTCGTATCGAGCGCAATGGACGCCCTGCGCCGTATGCACCGCCGCAAGCACAGGTGACGCACCGCCGCCCGGCACGGTCGCTGCGGGTGCAAGAAGGCGCCTGAGCCCGCAACGGTGGCAATGCGTGGTGCCCCTGGCAAGGTCGTCCTCCTGCCCTGACCCGAGCCATTGCTTCGCCCGACCTGCGGATGAGGCGTGGGGGGGGGGGGCCCCCGCCCCCCCCGCCCCCCGCCCCCCCCCCCCCGCCGGGAGAGCA
>NZ_JBFAYQ010000006.1:0-208818 GCF_040681345.1 Streptomyces sp. NPDC051776
CATCAAGGCAGTCATCCCGGAGAAGAAGGACCAGGCCGCCAACAGGAAGAAGAGGGGCAGTCGGGGCGGCCGGCCCACACACCACGACGCCGAGCTCTACAAGGAGCGGAACACCGTCGAGCGTCTGATCAACAAGCTGAAGGCCTGGCGGGGCATCGCGACTCGATATGACAAGACGCCCGAGAGCTACCTCGCCGGCCTCCACCTCCGTGCCTCCATGATCTGGATCAACGACCTCCTGAAGGCGACTGGCTGATCACAACATCACACAGGCCCTAGCCGCGGGCGATCGTCTCGTGGTGGCGGATGACCTCGGCGATGATGAAGTTCAGCAGCTTCTCCGCGAACGCCGGGTCCAGCTTCGCGCCCTCCGCGAGCTGCCGGAGGCGGGCGATCTGCCGGGCCTCGCGCGCGGGGTCGGCCGGGGGGAGACGGTGCTCGGCCTTGAGGCGACCGACCTGCTGGGTGCACTTGAAGCGTTCGGCCACGATGTGGACGAGCGCCGCGTCCATGTTGTCGATGCTCTCGCGGAGCCGGATCAGCTCGGCCCGGACGGTCTCGTCGGGGGTGGCCGGGGGCTCGGCCGTGGCGGCGTGGTTCACGGGCCGGTCGGGCTGATCGGTCATGGAGCGGGTTCTCCCGTAGCGGAACGCAGGCGGCGGAACGGATGCGGCGTACACAGGCGGCGGAACGGATGCGGCGTACTCGACGCGGCGGAGCCTTGCAAGCCGCAAACGGCGTCACCGTAACAGGGCGGACCCGCGCCCGGCGCCGTATGACCGCTGCTCGGACCGTCCGGTCGCCCGGCACCCGCCCGCCACGACGGGGATGCGGGCGAGGGCGACCGCAGCCGCCCGGCCGGGTACCCGCTCCGTCCGGGGCGAGGGGTCACGCCGCGCCCGCGGGACCGGTTGTCGACGGGTCGTCCGGGTGGGGTATGCGGGTGCTTCATCCGCCGGGCACGGCGCGCCCCTGCTGCTCGCGGAAGCGGACCGGTGCGGTGCCGACGCGGCGGGTGAACAAGCGGCTGAAGTACGCCGGATCGTCGTAGCCGACACGGCGGGCGAAGCGTGAACTGACGCAGTCCGTCGGTCGCCAGCGCGATCCGCTTGACGTTTCCGGCGTCGTGAGGAACGGATTGGTGGCCCGGCCGACGAAGTTGAACGGTTGGCACCGCCCACCCGCCCGGACGAGGGCGGGTGGGCGAGAAGGCCACGACACAGCACGAACGTGGCACTTGATGCGGAGAGGATCCGCGTGCGTGGGCGGGGACTCCGCCCCCGGCGCGCGGTAGGAGCCGCGCGCCGGGTTGGTGCAGATGGTGCAGGGCGCCGCAAAGGCGGCGGGGGTTCAGCCGAGCTCGTCCGCGGCCTTCTTGATGTCGGCGGCGAAGTGGCTCACCTCGGTGTAGACACCGGGCTTGCCCGGACGGGCGCAGCCCTCGCCCCAGCTCACTATGCCGACCTGGATCCAGGCGTCGGAGTCGTCCTTGCGGAACATCGGGCCACCGGAGTCGCCCTGGCAGGTGTCGACGCCGCCGGTGTCCATGAGACCGGCGCAGAGCTCCTCGCCCTCGACGAGGTCGGGGTACGCCGACTTGCAGGTGGCGTCGTCAACGAACGGCACAGTGGCCTTGAGCAGCTTCTCCTGCTGCCCGCCGCCCTCCTCGGCCGCACCCCAGCCGGCGATGCCGAACTCACCGTTGTCGTACTTGTCGGTGTCGGCGATCGGGAGGGTGGGGAGGTCGATCTCCTTGTCGAGCTTGATGAGCGCCCAGTCCTTGCCCTTGCCGTCGTAGCCCGGGGCCTGGAGGACCTTGGTGGACTTGGCGGTGATGGCGTTCGAGTCGTTCAGGTCCACGACGCCGGCCGTCGCGTTGATGCTGGTGTTGTCGCCGGAGCCGTCCACGCAGTGAGCGGCGGTAAGGACGATGTCCTTCGTGTAGAGAGCGCCGCCGCAACCCATGGAGAGACGGACCATCCACGGGAACTCGCCCTGCTCCGCGGGCTTTCCACCTACGACGGGGGGCTTGGCGCCCGCAACCGGTGCCTGCTGAGCCTGGGCGGACAGCGGCTGCAGACTGAAAGCGGCCAGCGCGACGGCGCCGACGGCAGCAGTTCTCTGGAGAGTCTTGACCAGGGTGTTCAAGAGTTGTCCTTTCGTGGGGGGCTTCGCACTTTCTGGCAGGCCCATGCCAATCCCGAAAAATCTGCAGGACGTGGGGGATGAGACAGCAAAAAGCGCGTTTGGATTATCCAGAAGGGGATGCGCGCATGACAAGGGTGTTCAACGGCCCAGTTTCAGGGGGAGTTCGGGACACTTCCGGTCCTGCCGCAGCCGGAAACGGATGAGCGCGCCTGCTCACCGGCCGGACGGCCCGGTCGCGCACCCTGTCCGGAAGGGCCTCTTCCGACCACGGATTTTCCTGCCCGGCCGGGCCCGCACACACGTACAGTTGAACCCGTGGGCGTGGAAACGGGCAGCGACGTGGTGCACGGCTATCCGCACATCGAGACCGTGCGGGCGTCCATCAACGCGATCTACAAACGGCTGTCCTACGACACCGTCCACACCTTCTCCACCAGCGTGCTGCCCGCCGACGTCGCCTTCGCCGACGTCGACGACCTCTATCTCGGGGTGCAGCGCGTGGCCCGTGCGATGGTCCAGCATCTGCGCCTGCCCGACGCCCGCATCATCGTGAGCTTCCGCGACATGCACCACGCGGCGAACGTCGAACTCGCCGCCGGCCCCGAGTACTTCATCGAGCTGAACAGCCGCTTCAAGAACCACCGCCAGGACATCGGCGCCGCCCTCGCACACGAGGTCATGCACGTCTATCTGCACCGCCTCGACCTGTCCTTCCAGGGCACGCGCGACAACGAGATCCTGACCGACACCGCCACCACCTACCTCGGCGCGGGATGGCTGCTCCTCGACGCCTTCCGGGAGGACGCGGTGTCCTCGCAGAAGCTCGGCTACCTCACTCCGGAGGAGTTCGGCTACGTCCTGGCCAAGCGCGCGATGGTCTTCGGCGAGGACCCCTCGCCCTGGTTCACCAGCCCGCAGGCGTACACCGCGTACACCGCCGGCCGGACGCTGGCCCGGCGGGACGGGCAGCAGCCGCCGCTCACCGCCTCCGGCTGGGCCGGGCGCCGCCGCTACGCACGCGACCGGCGGTCCGTGCAGGACCGGGGCGTGCCCGACGGGGCGGGCACCGCCCCGGACGGCGTCGCGTACGCCTTCGAGGGGCACGCCCCGCTGCGGGTGACCTTCCCCTGCCCCACCTGCCACCAGCGGATCCGGGTGCCGGTGCGGGGCAGAGTCCGGGCGCGCTGCTCTCTGTGCCGCACGGTGCTGGACTGCGACACCTGACTTCCACGGTGGACGACAGTTCCACGGTGGACGACCCCGCCCGGGAGACGGTCCGGGCCGCGGTCCGGACGCCGTAGGCAAGCGACGCGGCCGGGCGCCGCAGGCGGGCATATGGCATGGGCGCCGCAGGCGGGCCACTCAGGCAGGGGGCTGCTCAGGCAGCCGCGCAGACAGACGCCCGGGGCAAATGCCCGGGCAGACGACCCGGGCAGACGACCCGGGCAGACGACCCGGGCAGACGACCCGGGCAGACGGCGCAGGGCGGCCCGGGCCGCACTGCGGAACCGCCGTCGCCGCCGCGTCCCGGCGCCGCTCCCCCGGGTCGCCGAGCGCGCCAGGGCGGCGCAGGCTGGTGTGTGGAGGTCCGACGATGAGCACGCTCGAAGAGCAGATCGACATCGACGTACCGGCGAAGGTGGCCTGGGACTACCTCCACCGCGTGGAGGACTACCCACGCTTCGTGGGCGGCGTACGGGACGCCCGTACCGAGGGCCTGCACCGCGCACACCTGGCCATCGACGCGGGCGACCGCGTTCACGAGGTCGACGCCGAGATACTCGACCGGGGCCAGGGCCGGCTGATGATGTGGCGGACCACGAACGGGGCCCACCTGCGGGGCACCTTTTCCGTACTCCCCCTCGGCCCGGAGCACACACGCGTCCAGGTGCGGGTGCAGTACGACCCGGACACGGTCAAGGAGATCTTCGGCGGCCCCAAGGGGTTCGCCCAGGCCCATGCGATCGAACGGCTCGTCCGCGATGACCTGCAACAGCTCAAGGGCCTCGCGGAGGAACCGGAAGAAGAGGACGAGTAAACGGAAGGAAGGGATCGGTCATGGCCAAGACAGGAACCCTGAGGGTCCGGGACATCATGACCACGGGTACGCAGTGCATCGGCGAGAACCAGTCGATCCTGGACGCCTGCCGTATGATGCGCGATCTGAGCGTGGGCAGCCTCCCCATCTGCGGGTCGGACGACCGCCTCAAGGGCATGATCACCGACCGTGACATCGTGGTGCAGTGTTGCGCCGAGGGCATGGACCTGGAGCGGACCAATGCGGGGCGGCTCGCCGGTGAACTGCACTGGATCGACGCCGACGCCCCCATGACCGAGGCCCTGGAAATGATGGAGAGGCACCAGGTCAAGCGGCTTCCGGTGATCGATGTGCGCAACAATCACCGACTGTGCGGAATGATCAGCGAACAGAACCTGGCACGTAACATCAGCGACGAACAGCTCGCGGAATTCGTCGAGCGGGTCTACGCCTGAGTTCCAGCCCGCTCCGGCCGCCCGGTTCCCGCGTCGACGCGGGAACCGGAAGCGGAAGCAGAAGCGGAACGGGAAGAACCGGAGCCCTGAGCGGGGCCCCCGAGGGAACCCACAGCGGGGCGCGGCCGTCACATCTGCGACATCAGGAGGCATGATGCGCAGAGGTGTGGCGGCCGCACTGCTGGCCCTGGCCGCGGTGCTGACGGCGGGGGGATGCGACGACGACACGACCACGGTGAGCACCGGCGACGAGCCCTCGCGCTTCGACCGGCGTGCGGAGCGGATCGTCGCGGACTGGCCGGAGCGCGTACGCCCGGTGAGCGGGCGCCACGGCGACATGCTTCCGCTCGAGGGCGCCGAACTCCCCCGCGGCCACGACGGCGAGCGGTTCGTCGTCCGGGTCGGGCACGGCGCCTGCGACGCGGACTACGGCGCCCATGTGCGCGAGACCGACAAGGTCGTCGTGGTCGCCGGCTGGGCGGTGAAGAAGAAGGACGTCGACGTCTGCACCGACCAACTGCTGCTGGACAACGTGGACGTGAAGCTCGAGAAGGACCTCGGGGACCGCCCGGTGGTGGACGCCGCCACCGGCAAGGCGCTGCTGAACGGCTGAGCGCCGGCCAGCCGGGCAGCAGGGCGGGGGGACGGCCCGCGGCGCCTGCTCCGGTCGGGGATGGAGTCAGGCGCCGCGGTTCCGTCCGTACGCCGTTGTACGGAACAGCTTCTCCTGTTGTGCGGCAGGTTGTCCGCCGCGCACGGCACAGCGCGCACCGCACAGGGGGTGCGCCGTGCGGCCCGGCCACCGGACGAGCGGGCGCGCCCCCGTACGCGACCGGGCGCGGCGGTCAGACTGTCAGCGCGCGGTCCGTCGGGCGGATCGGCGCCGGCAGCGAGCTGGCGCCGGTCAGGAAGCGGTCCACACCGCGGGCGGCGGAGCGCCCCTCGGCGATGGCCCACACGATCAACGACTGGCCGCGGCCCGCGTCACCGGCGACGAAGACACCGGGGACGTTGGTCTGAAAGTCGCCGTCCCGGGCGACGTTGCCCCGCTCGTCCAGTTCCAGTCCGAACTGTTCGACCAGGCCGTTCTCACGGTCGACACCGGTGAAGCCCATGGCCAGGGTGACGAGTTGGGCCGGGATCTTCCGCTCGGTGCCCGGCTTCTGCTCCAGCTTGCCGTCCTTGAACTCCACCTCGGTCATGTGCAGCCACTGGACGTTGCCGTCCTCGTCGCCCTCGAAGTGGGTCGTCGAGACCGAGTAGAGGCGCTCGCCGCCCTCCTCATGGGCCGAGGTGACCTTGTACAGCATCGGGAAGGTCGGCCACGGCTGGTTCGGGCTGCGCTCCTCGCCGGGCTTGGCCATGATCTCCAGCTGGGTGACGGAGGCGGCGCCCTGCCGGTGTGCCGTGCCGACGCAGTCCGCGCCGGTGTCGCCGCCGCCGATGACGACGACGTGCTTGCCCGCGGCGCTGATCGGGGACGAGACGAAGTCCCCCTCCCGCACCTTGTTGGAGAGCGGCAGGTACTCCATCGCCTGGTGGATTCCCTTGAGGTCGCGCCCGGGCACCGGCAGGTCGCGCGCGGTGGTGGCACCGGCGGCGATCACCACCGCGTCGTACCGGCGGCGGAGCTTGGCCGCGTCGATGTCACGGCCGATCTCCACCTCCGTACGGAACTTGGTGCCCTCCGCGCGCATCTGCTCGATGCGCAGGTTGATGTGGCGCTTCTCCATCTTGAACTCGGGGATGCCGTACCGGAGGAGGCCCCCGATACGGTCCGCCCGCTCGTAGACGGCGACGGTGTGGCCGGCCCGGGTGAGCTGCTGGGCGGCGGCCAGGCCCGCGGGTCCCGAGCCGATGACGGCCACGGTCTTTCCGGACAGCCGCTCCGGCGGCTGCGGGGTCACGTCACCGTTCTCCCACGCCTTGTCGATGATGGTGACCTCGACGTTCTTGATGGTCACCGCCGGCTGGTTGATGCCCAGCACGCACGCCGACTCGCAGGGGGCGGGGCACAACCGCCCGGTGAACTCCGGGAAGTTGTTGGTGGCGTGCAGGCGCTCGCTCGCCCCGGCCCAGTCGTCGCGGTAGGCGTAGTCGTTCCACTCGGGGATGAGGTTCCCCAGCGGGCAGCCGTTGTGGCAGAACGGGATGCCGCAGTCCATGCAGCGCCCGGCCTGCTTGCTGATGATGGGCAGCAGGGAACCGGGCTTGTAGACCTCGTTCCAGTCGTTGACGCGCTCCTCGACGGGGCGCGTCTCTGCGACCTCACGGCCGGTGGTGAGAAAGCCCTTCGGATCAGCCATGGGTCGCCGCCTCCATCATCTTCTCGTGGATCTCGGACTCGGGGAGCCCGGCTCGCTCGGCGGCGTCCTTGGCGGCGAGCACTGCCTTGTACGTGGCCGGCGTGACCTTGCTGAAGCGGGTCACGGCGGTGTCCCAGTCGGCGAGGAGCTTCTCCGCGACCGTGGAGCCGGTCTCCTCGTGGTGGCGGCGCACGGCGTCGTGCAGCCACTGCTGATCGTCGCTGTCCAGCGGTCCGACGGCGGATGCCAGGTCGTGGTTGACGTTGTCCGGGTCGAGGTCGATGACGTACGCGAACCCGCCCGACATACCGGCCGCGAAGTTGCGGCCCGTCTCGCCGAGCACGACCGCGTTGCCACCGGTCATGTACTCGCAGCCGTGGTCGCCCACGCCCTCGGAGATCACCGTGGCACCGGAGTTGCGGACGCAGAAGCGCTCGCCGACCCTGCCGCGGAGGTAGATCTCACCGCTGGTCGCGCCGTACGCGATGGTGTTGCCCGCGATGGTGGAGTACTCGGCCAGGTGGTCGGCGCCCCGGTCCGGGCGGACGACGAGCCGGCCGCCCGAAAGGCCCTTGCCGACGTAGTCGTTGGTGTCGCCCTCCAGACGGAGGGTGACACCGCGCGGCACGAAGGCGCCGAAAGACTGGCCCGCGGAGCCGGTGAAGGTGATGTCGATGGTGTCGTCGGGCAGACCCGCACCACCGAACTTCTTGGTCACCTCATGGCCCAGCATCGTGCCGACCGTACGGTTGATGTTGCGGATCGCGACCTGTCCGCGGACCGGCTGTGCAGCCTCGGGGCTGTCGGCGGTCAGCGCGTCGGCGGCGAGCTTGATGAGCTGGTTGTCCAGCGCCTTGGCCAGACCGTGGTCCTGCTCGACCGCGCAGTGGCGCACCGCGCCCTCGGGCAGGTCCGGCACGTGCAGCAGCGGCTCCAGGTCGAGGCCCTGGGCCTTCCAGTGGTTCACCGCCCGCCGGATGTCGAGGAGTTCGGCGTGGCCGATGGCCTCCTCCAGGGTGCGGAAGCCGAGCTGGGCGAGCAGCTCGCGGACCTCCTCGGCGATGAACTCGAAGAAGTTCACCACGAATTCGGCCTTGCCGCTGAAGCGCTCGCGGAGCACCGGGTTCTGGGTGGCGATGCCTACCGGGCAGGTGTCCAGGTGGCAGACGCGCATCATGATGCAGCCGGAGACCACCAGCGGCGCGGTCGCGAAGCCGAACTCCTCGGCGCCGAGCAGCGCGGCGATGATCACGTCACGGCCGGTCTTCAGCTGGCCGTCGGTCTGCACGACGATACGGTCGCGCAGGCCGTTGAGCAGCAGCGTCTGCTGCGTCTCGGCCAGGCCCAGCTCCCAGGGCCCGCCCGCGTGCTTGAGCGAGGTGAGCGGCGAGGCGCCCGTGCCGCCGTCGTGGCCGGAGATCAGCACGACGTCCGCGTGCGCCTTGGACACACCGGCGGCGACGGTGCCGACGCCGACTTCGGACACCAGCTTGACGTGAATGCGCGCCTGGGGGTTGGCGTTCTTCAGGTCGTGGATGAGCTGGGCCAGGTCCTCGATGGAGTAGATGTCGTGGTGCGGCGGCGGGGAGATGAGCCCCACGCCCGGTGTGGAGTGCCGGGTCTTGGCCACCCACGGGTACACCTTGTGGCCGGGGAGCTGACCACCCTCGCCCGGCTTGGCGCCCTGCGCCATCTTGATCTGGATGTCGTCGGAGTTGACCAGGTACTCGCTGGTGACCCCGAAGCGGCCGGAGGCGACCTGCTTGATGGAGGACCGGCGGGCCGGGTCGTACAGCCGCTCCGGGTCCTCGCCGCCCTCACCGGTGTTGGACTTGCCGCCGATTTGGTTCATGGCGATCGCCAGCGTCTCGTGCGCCTCCTGGGAGATGGAGCCGTACGACATGGCGCCGGTGGAGAACCGCTTGACGATCTCGCTGACGGGCTCGACCTCGTCGACGGAGATCGGCTCGCGCTCGCCGTCCTTGAAGCCGAAGAGGCCGCGCAGCGTCATCAGGCGCTCGGACTGCTCGTCCACGCGCTGGGTGTACTGCTTGAAGATGTCGTAGCGGCGCGAGCGCGTGGAGTGCTGCAGCCGGAAGACAGTCTCCGGGTCGAACAGGTGCGGTTCCCCCTCGCGGCGCCACTGGTACTCGCCGCCGATCTCCAGCGTCCGGTGGGCCGGGGCGATGCCGGAGGCCGGGTACGCCGTGGCGTGCCGTTCGGCGACCTCGCGGGCGATGACGTTCAGGTCTGCGCCACCGATCTTGGTGGTGGTGCCGTGGAAGTAGGTGTCGGCGAACTCCTCGTCGAGGCCCACGGCTTCGAAGACCTGCGCGCCGCGGTAGGAGGCGACGGTGGAGATGCCCATCTTGGACATCACCTTCAGGACGCCCTTGCCGAGCGCCTTGATGAGGTTCTTGATCGCGGTCTCGGCCTCCATCTCCGGCAGGAACGTCCCTGCGCGGACGAGGTCCTCGACCGACTCCATGGCCAGGTACGGGTTGACGGCCGCGGCACCGTAACCGATCAGCAGCGCGACGTGGTGCACCTCGCGGACGTCACCGGCCTCGACCAGCAGGCCCACGTGGGTGCGCCGCTTGGTGCGGATGAGGTGGTGGTGGACGGCGGAGGTGAGCAGCAGGGAGGGGATCGGCGCGTGCTCGGCGTCCGAGTGGCGGTCGGAGAGCACGATGAGCCGGGCGCCGGCCTCGATGGTCGAGTCGGCCTCGGCGCAGATCTCCTCGATCCGGGCGGCCAGCGCCTCGCCGCCGCCGCTGACCCGGTACAGGCCGGAGAGGGTCGCGGCCTTGAAGCCGGGCAGGTCGCCGTCGGCGTTGATGTGGATGAGCTTGGCCAGCTCGTCGTTGTCGATCACCGGGAACGGCAGGGTGACGCTGCGGCAGGACGCGGCGTGCGGCTCCAGCAGGTTGCCCTGCGGGCCGAGAGGCGAGATCAGCGAGGTCACGAGCTCCTCGCGGATGGCGTCCAGCGGAGGGTTGGTGACCTGCGCGAAGAGCTGGGTGAAGTAGTCGAACAGCAGCCGCGGACGGGTCGAGAGCGCGGCGATCGGCGAGTCCGTACCCATCGAACCGATCGGCTCCGCACCGGTCTTGGCCATCGGCGCGAGCAGGACGCGCAGCTCCTCCTCGGTGTAGCCGAAGGTCTGCTGGCGGCGGGTGACAGAGGCGTGGGTGTGCACGATGTGCTCGCGCTCGGTCAGGTCCTCCAGCTCGATGATCCCGGCGTCGAGCCACTCCTCGTACGGCTGCTCGGCGGCGAGCCGGGCCTTGATCTCGTCGTCCTCGATGATGCGGCGCTCGGCGGTGTCGACGAGGAACATCCGGCCCGGCTGGAGACGGCCCTTGCGGACGACCCTGGCCGGATCGATGTCGAGGACGCCGACCTCGGAGGAGAGGACGACGAGGCCGTCGTCGGTGACCCAGTAGCGGCCGGGACGCAGGCCGTTCCGGTCGAGGACGGCGCCGACCTGGGTGCCGTCGGTGAAGGTGACGCAGGCGGGCCCGTCCCAGGGCTCCATCATCGTGGAGTGGAACTGGTAGAAGGCGCGGCGGGCCGGGTCCATGGAGGCGTGGTTCTCCCAGGCCTCGGGGACCATCATCAGCACCGCGTGCGGCAGCGACCGGCCGCCGAGGTGGAGCAGCTCCAGTACCTCGTCGAAGGAGGCCGAGTCGGAGGCGCCGGGCGTGCAGACGGGGAAGACCTTCTGCAGCCCGCCCTCGCCGAACAGCTCGCTGACGAGCTGCGACTCCCGCGCCCGCATCCAGTTGCGGTTGCCCTGCACGGTGTTGATCTCACCGTTGTGCGCGACGAAGCGGTACGGGTGGGCCAGCGGCCAGCTGGGGAAGGTGTTCGTCGAGAAGCGCGAGTGGACCAGGGCGATGGCGGTCGCGAAACGGCGGTCGGACAGGTCCGGGAAGAACGGCTCGAGCTGGCCGGTGGTCAGCATGCCCTTGTAGACGATGGTCCGGGCCGAGAGCGACGGGAAGTAGACACCGGTCTCGTGCTCTGTGCGCTTGCGCAGCACGTACGCCTTGCGGTCCAGCGCGATGCCGGTCGCTCGGCCGTCACGGTCGGCGACGAAGAGCTGACGGAAGGCGGGCATGGTGGCACGGGCGGCGGCGCCGAGCATCTCGGGGGCGACGGGGACGTCGCGCCAGCCGAGGACGGTCAGCCCCTCCTCGGCGGCAAGGACCTCGATGCGGGCGGCGGCCTCGGCCCCGGCCTCGTCCTCCGCGGGCAGGAAGGCGATGCCGACGGCGTACGAGCCTGCCTCGGGCAGGGCGAATCCGGCGGTCTCACGCAGGAAGGCGTCCGGAACCTGCAGCAGGATGCCCGCGCCGTCGCCGGAGTCCGGGTCGGAGCCGGTGGCGCCGCGGTGCTCGAGATTGCGCAGCACGGTGAGAGCCTGCTCCACGAGCTCGTGGCTCGCCTCACCGGTGAGGGTGGCCACGAAACCGACACCACAGGCGTCGTGCTCGTTGCGCGGGTCGTACATCCCCTGCGGAGCGGGGCGCCCGTCCATGGGCGACCATGCGGCGGTGCCGCCGGCCGGGTGCGTGGACGCGGAACGCATCGGCTCTCCCGTCGTCGTCGTGGCAGTGTCAGTGCCGAGGGACGACGTTGGCCCTCTGCGCAAATTTTCGTGCAGGTTACATGATGCGCCGCTTCTCGCGAAGCGGATGCATCATTCCAGCATGCGGACACCGCCCTGATGCGGTGAGGAGGGCAAAGGCGGACGGGTCGACATCCACTGCCCAGGGCGCAGCAGGCGACATTGCCTGAGCGCTTTCGGCTCATGCCCGCTTGTCAACGAGCTGAAACCGCCGGGAAACACATTGCTCGAGGTCGGCAGGGCCGCCCGGAGGCCCTGTGCGCTAGCCGACCGCAGTCCCGAAGAGCACGCCGAGTCCGAAGGTGACCGCGGCCGCGGCTCCCCCCAGTATCAGCTGTCGGAGCCCGCTGTACCACCAGGAGCGGGCCGTGACCCTGGCCACGATGGCGCCGCAGGCGAAGAGCCCCAGCAGCGCCAGCAGCACCGCGGGCCACAGCGTCACCGCTCCCAGGAGGTAGGGCAGCACGGGCAGCAGTGCGCCCAGCGCGAAGGAGCCGAATGACGAGACCGCGGCCACGGTCGGTGACGGCAGATCCGCGGGGTCGACGCCCAGCTCCTCCCTGGCGTGGATCTCCAGCGCCTGCTCGGGGTCGCGGGAGAGCTGGCTCGCGACCTTGCGAGCGAGGTCGGGTTCCACGCCGCGCGACTCGTACAGCGCGGCCAGCTCCTCCAGCTCGTCCTTGGGGTGCTTGCGGAGCTCGCGGCGCTCCACCTCCAGCTCGGCGAGGACCAGCTCGCGCTGGGAGGCGACGGAGGTGTACTCGCCGGCGGCCATCGAGAAGGCGCCGGCGGCGAGGCCGGCGAGACCGGTGAGCACGATCGTCTGGGAGGACACGCTGCCGCCGGCCACGCCGCTGATCAGGGCGAGATTGGAGACGAGGCCGTCCATGGCGCCGAAGACGGCCGGCCGCAGCCAGCCGCCGTTCACATCCCGGTGGGTGTGATTGTCACGGTGGGCTTCGTGCAGGTCGGCGTTGGTGTCGATGACGGACATCGTCTTCAGGTGCTCCTTCCCCCAAGATCCCGGGGCCCCCGGGCCGTACGCCCTGTCCCCAACGCCTCGAAGGTACGCATGCTTCCCCAAGATCGTCTAGCAAGGAAGGCCGAACTAACCCGGCTGACCTGGGAGTTCTCCAAGGAGCCGGTTGGCGTGCTCATGCGGTAGATGGGCTCGCGGGGGGGCGTACGCGTCCCCGCGCTCGTTGCACGCGCGCTGTCACCGCGCATACGAACGGCCGCCGCTCCCGCTGCGGGAGCGGCGGCCGTCGGCGCGGAGGCGTGCGTCGGCGCGGAGGCGGGGGTCGGCGCGGAGGCGGGGGTCGGCGCGGAGGCGGGGGTCGGCGCGGGGGCGTGCGTCAGCGCGGAGGCGTGCGTCAGCGCGGAGGCGGGGGTCGGCGCGGAGGCGTGCGTCAGCGCTTCTTGCCGCTGCCCGCCTCGGAGCCGGGTCCGGCTCCTTCGGCGGGGGCGGGTGCGCCGTCACCGTCCTGCTCGGTCCGCGTGGAGGCACCGGTGGTCGGGTCGGTCCCGGATTCCCCTGACGCGGCAGCCGCGTCCCCGTCTTCGCTCGGCGCGGACTCACCCGGCCCGTCGGCCGCGTCAGAGGCGGCGGCACCGCTCTCGGGAACGGACTCCGGTTCCGTCTCCGGTACGGACTCCTTCGCCTTCTCCGGTACGGACTGCTCCTTCTCCCTCTCCGCTTCCGCGCGGGCAGCCTCGGCAGCCGGTTCGACGACCGCCTCCCGTCCAGGGCGACGGTTCGCGGAAACGATCATGTAGGAGACAGCGGCCAGGAAGACGACGATCGACGTCCACACATTGAGCCGGACGCCCAGGATGTGATGCGCCTCGTCGATGCGCATGTACTCGATCCAGCCACGGCCCACGGTGTACGCGGCGACGTAGAGGGCGAAGGCCCGTCCGTGTCCCAGCTTGAAGCGACGGTCGGCCCAGATGACCAGCAGCGCCACACCGATGCACCACAGCGACTCGTACAGGAAGGTCGGGTGGTACGTCCCCGCGACCCGGCCGCTGCCCGGGTCGCCGTCGATCTTCAGCGCCCACGGCAGATCGGTGGCCCGGCCGTACAACTCCTGGTTGAACCAGTTGCCCCAGCGTCCGATCGCCTGGGCGAGGGCGATGCCCGGCGCGACGGCGTCGGCGTACGCGGGGAGCGGGATGCCCCGGCGGCGGCAGCCGATCCAGGCGCCGACCGCGCCAAGGGCGATGGCGCCCCAGATGCCGAGCCCGCCCTCCCAGATCTTGAACGCGTCGACCCAGTCGCCGTTCTTGCCGAAGTACGGCTCGTACGTGGTGATCACGTGGTACAGACGGCCACCGACGAGTCCGAAGGGCACCGCCCAGACGGCGATGTCCGCCACTGTCCCCGGCAAGCCGCCGCGGGCGACCCACCGGCGGCTGCCGAGCCAGACGGCGACGAAGACGCCGATGATGATGCAGAACGCGTAGCCGCGCAGCGGGATCGGTCCGAGGTGGATCACGCCGGTCGACGGGCTGGGAATGTATGCGAGGTCCATGGCAGAACCGAACCTACCGTGCGCCCCTGCCGCTTTCCCAGCCCGGTCGACCGCTTCGCCCCCGAGCGGCCCGGGAACGCCCGGCGGCGCTCGGGTCCGCGCCACCCGTGCAGCACGGGCACCTCGGGGACGGCCGCAGCAGCGCGCCCCCGCTCCGACGCGCGGAACGGGGGCGGCAGCGGCACGGGGCGGCAGCGGGACGAGCGCGGAAGGGAGGCACGGCCCGGCCCCTGAAGGAGGGCCGTGGTCAGGACTTCTTCCGTGCCGCGTCCTCGACCATCTTCGTCAGCTTCTCCGGCGTCAGCGGGTTCTTCTGGTTGCTGTAGACGTTCTTGCCGTTGAGGAGGACCGTCGGGGTCCCCTGGTGGCCGGAGTTGGTGAACTCGCTGTTGGACTTCTCCACCCAGCTGTCGTGGCTGCCGTCGTTCACGCACTTCTTGAACGCCGGCGTGGCCAGGCCCTTCACCTGCCCGGCCAGGTGGATCAGATGGGCCTTGTCCGCGAAGGCGTCCTCCTCCTCCGGCGGCTGATTGCGGTAGAGGACGTCGTGGTACGCCTGGAACTTCCCGGCGTCCTGCGCGCACGCCGCGGCGTTGGCAGCGGTGTGGGAGCCGGTGCCGCCCATGTTGCCGTCGATGATCGTGGCCAAGTGGTAGTCAGTGCGCAGGAGGCCGCGGTTCTGCAGGCTGTGGATGGTGTCGCGGAAGCCGTTCTCGAACTGACCGCACGCCGGGCAGCGGAAGTCCTCGTAAACGGTGAGGGACGAGGGTGCCGTGGACCGCCCGACCGGGATCGCGAGGTTGTTCTCGCCGTTGGCACCCGTCGGCGCGACCACGGGTCCGTCCTCGTCGTCACCCACCTGGGACACCGCGAAGCCCACGCCCGCGGCGATCCCGAGGACGACGACGCCGACCACGCCGACGAAAAGCGTCCGCCTTCGCTTGTCCCGGACCCTGTCCCGCTCGCGCTCCATCTGCAGCCGCTCACGCGCGCTGCGCTTACCGTCACGGTTCTTCTCGCTCACGTCCGATGAAACGAATCGGGGAGGCACGAGCGTGCCTCCCCGGTCCAGATCCACCCTTACGAGCTACGTCGGCCGGTGACGGCGACGCGGCCGCCGGCCGGTTACGGCGGCCCGGTCACCGGCCCGGACGCGGGCCGGGCCGGCACCGGACCGTACGCCGTCCGCCAGAGGCGTGGCGCGGGTCCTGCTCAGGCGCGCCGCCGTACGCCGATGGCCAGTTCACCCGCCAGCTCCCGAACCCCGGCCAGCCCCGACTCGATGTCCGGGGCGTCCAGCAACCGCTTGACGAAGGCCGAGCCGACGATCACCCCGTCCGCGAAGCCGGCCACCTCGGCCGCCTGTTCACCGCCTGAGACACCCAGCCCGACGCAGACCGGCAGGTCGGTCGTCGCACGCGTGCGCCGCACTAGGTCCTGGGCCTGCTCGCCCACAGACTCGCGCGTTCCGGTCACGCCCATGAGGGAGGCCGCGTACACGAAGCCCGTACCGGCCGCCGTGATCCTGGCCAGTCGCTCGTCCCTGCTGCTGGGCGCCACGACGAAGACGGTCGCCAGGCCGTGCTGCTCGGCGGCCTTCCTCCACGCCTCCGACTCCTCCACCGGCAGGTCGGGGAGGATGCAGCCCGCTCCCCCGGCCCCGGCCAGTTCGGCCGCGAAGCGCTCCACGCCGTACCGGTCGACGGGGTTCCAGTACGTCATGCACAGCACCGGCGCACCCGTCGCGGCGTGCGCCTCACGGACCGTACGGATCACGTCGGCGATACGGACGCCACCGCGCAGGGCGATGTCGTCGGCGGTCTGGATCACCGGACCGTCGAGGACCGGGTCGCTGTGCGGCAGCCCGACCTCCACGATGTCGCAGCCGCCCTCCAGCATCGCGGTGACGGCGCGAACGCCGTCGTCGATCGAGGGGAAGCCGGCCGGGAGGTACCCGACCAGTGCGGCGCGGTTCTCGTCCTCGGCCTTGGCCAGCACCGACCCCAGCAGGTCCAGGTTCCCCGCCATCAGTTGGCTCCCTCGGTCTCGTCGGCCGCGTCCGCCTCGACGGCGTCCGTCGGCTCGTACAGCCCGAAGTAGCGGGCAGCGGTGTCCATGTCCTTGTCGCCACGGCCGGAGAGGTTCACCAGAACCAGGCCGTTCTCGCCCAGCTCGCGGCCGAGGTCGAGCGCCCCGGCGAGCGCGTGGGCGCTCTCGATAGCCGGGATGATGCCCTCGGTCCGCGACAGCAGCCGAAGCGCCTGCATCGCCTGGTCGTCGGTGACCGGGTGGTACTCGCCGCGTCCCGAATCCTTGAGGTACGCGTGCTCCGGCCCGATGCCCGGGTAGTCCAGACCGGCGGAGATCGAGTACGGCTCGGTGATCTGGCCCTCGTCGTCCTGGAGTACGTAACTCCGCGAGCCGTGCAGGATGCCGGGGTCGCCTACGCTCAGGGTCGCGGCGTGCTCGCCGGACTCCACGCCGTGGCCCGCGGCCTCCAGGCCGACCAGGCGCACGCCCTCGTCCTGAATGAACGCATGGAACAGCCCGATCGCATTGGACCCGCCGCCCACGCAGGCTGCGACGGCGTCCGGCAGCCGGCCCGTACGTTCCAGGATCTGGCGGCGCGCCTCGACGCCGATGACCCGGTGGAAGTCCCGGACCATGGCGGGGAAGGGGTGCGGTCCGGCGACCGTGCCGAAGAGGTAGTGGGTCCGGTCGACGTTGGCGACCCAGTCGCGGAACGCCTCGTTGATCGCGTCCTTCAGCGTCCGGCTGCCGGACTTCACGGCCACGACCTCGGCGCCGAGCATCCGCATGCGCGCGACGTTCAGGGCCTGGCGCTCGGTGTCGATCTCCCCCATGTAGATCACGCATTCGAGCCCGAAGAGGGCGCAGGCGGTGGCGGTGGCGACGCCGTGCTGGCCCGCGCCGGTCTCGGCGATGACGCGGGTCTTGCCCATGCGCTTGGTCAGCAGGGCTTGGCCCAGCACGTTGTTGATCTTGTGGGAGCCGGTGTGGTTGAGGTCCTCCCGCTTGAGGAAGATCCGCGCGCCGCCGGCGTGGCGGGCGAAGCGGGGCACCTCGGTGAGCGGGCTCGGACGGCCGGTGTAGTCGACCAGCAGCTCGTCGAGCTCGGCGGCGAAGGCCGGGTCGGCCTTGGCCTTCTCGTACTCGGCCGCGACCTCGTCGACCGCGGCGACGAGTGCCTCGGGGATGAACTTTCCGCCGAAGGCACCGAAGTAGCCCTGGGGGCTGGGGATCCGACCCTCCGGGTCGGGGACAAAGAAGTCAGAGGACATCCGACGTACTCCTCGGAAGGGGCTTCCGCCCCGAAGTCTCGATCGTTGAACACGTTAGCGCTCGCCGAGTAGGCGCTTGCCGCTCCGGCGGGGGGCGTACGGGGTCGGCCGCGGTGGGGGCCCGGTCGTCCGCGGCGCGCCGGGGCACCCCCTCCCCCAGCTATCGCTGGGGGACTCCCACGGGCAGCGAATCCGCGGGCGGTCGTCCGGCTGCCCGCAGGTGAATCGCCGCCGTGCGGGGGCACCCCGCCGCACCCCCTCCTCACCGTGTGCCCGGCTCAGCGGCACACCGACGTGATGACAGGGCCCGGCACCGAAGGAAGGGGTGCGCAGGCGTAGCGGCTCTCTACGGTGCGGACAGCTGGGGCGCCGCGGCTCGGCCGAAGGCTCAAGCAGCCTGGCGCCATCGCATCCCGTTGACCTGCCCGGGCTCACAGCCGATCACATAGCGCACCCGGCGTCCCCGGACGCGCCGCGCGGGCGCGCGGCAGCCGCGCGGCCTGCAGCCGCGAGCGAGCCGTGCGTAGGCGTGCATCCCGGCCTCAGCCCCGTCCGTGCCGCAGAGCGGGGTGGGCGCCGGCGGCCACGAGGTCGGCGACGGCCGCCTTGGGGTCCCGGCCGGTGACCAGGGATTCGCCGACGAGCACGGCATCCGCGCCCTCGTTGGCGTACGCGATGAGGTCATGCGGCCCGCGGACGCCCGACTCGGCGACCTTCACGATGTGGTCGGGGATCTCCGGCGCAATGCGCTCGAACGTCCCGCGGTCCACCTCGAGGGTCTTGAGATTACGCGCGTTGACGCCGATGATCCGGGCCCCGGCGTCCACCGCCCGCTCGATCTCCTCCTCGTCGTGCACCTCGACGAGGGGGGTGAGCCCGATCGACTCGGCCCGCTCGATCAGGGACACCAGCGCCTCCTGGTCGAGGGCGGCGACGATCAGCAGGGCGAGGTCGGCGCCGTACGCGCGGGCCTCCCAGAGCTGGTACGAGGTGACGATGAAGTCCTTGCGGAGCAGCGGGATGCCGACCTTGGCCCGTACGGCCTCCAGGTCGGCGAGGGAGCCCCCGAAGCGGCGCTGCTCCGTGAGCACGCTGATGACGGCCGCACCGCCCGCCTCGTAGTCGGAGGCGAGCCCGGCGGGATCGGCAATCGCGGCGAGGGCGCCCTTGGACGGGCTGGAGCGCTTGACCTCGCAGATGACGTTGACGCTGTCGCCGCGCAGTGCGGCCACGCCGTCCTTGGCCTGGGGAGCCTTCGCGGCCCGCTCCTTGAGCTCGTCGAGGCCGACACGCGCCTGCCGCTCGGCGAGGTCGGCGCGGACTCCGTCGATGATCTCGTCGAGCACACTCACGCGAGCGGCCCCCTTCCGGGACGGGTGCGGGTACGGAGCGAATGGTCGGCGCCGCCGGGGCGCCACCCCGGCCGGCGATGCGCGGGGCACTGCGATGGTATCCGGCCGGGCGCGGAGGTCCCGCATCCGGTCGCCCGCGGTCCCACAACCTGGACGTATCGGGGAGTTCGCGGGGTCTGCCGGGCTGCCGCGACGGCGGAGATCATGGCACGAGCCCGGTCCCGAGGGGCGAATTCCGGACAACGGTGAAGAGCACCACGACGGCCACCAGGGGCCACCCCTGGGAAGCGCGTACGCGGAACCCCACGGGGCGCCCCCGCAACGCCCGCAGGAGCCATACGGTCCAGAGCGCGGCGAAGGCGGCGTACGCGGTGACGGCCAGGGCGTTGGCGCCGAGTGCGGCGGCCAGGTCGCCGTGCGCGACGGCGTGCGCGCTGCGCAGGCCACCGCAGCCGGGGCAGTAGAGGCCGGTGAGGTGGAGCAGCGGGCAGACGGGGTAGTGACCCGGCTCGCCCGGGTCCACGGCACCGACATAGCCGAAGGCGCCGAGAACGGCGGCCATGGTGCCGAGCGGCGCGGCCACGGCTGCGGCCCTGCGTGCCACAGGGGCGCCGGGGCGGGACGCGGTGGGCCCGGCGTCCGCTGCGAACCACGCGGGGCGCGCGGACTGCCCGGGGCGCGCGGACTGCCCGGGGCGTGCGGACTGCGCGGCTCGTACCTGCTGCGCGGCTCGTACCTGCTGCGCGGCCTCCGTGATCTGCGCGGTCCGCATCTGCCCGGTCCGCGCAGTCTCGGCCTGCGCCGGCCGGGACGACGCCCGTACGGTGTGCCGGGATTGCACCGTTTCGTCGGTCACACCATCGAGTCTCCCCGCAGACGCACAGCGGCGCAGCTCCGGTCCTCCTACAGGCCGGTCAAGCCGGACGAGGAGGAGCCGCGCCATGCGTGCGGGCGCCTCAGCTCTGGGCGGTGGCTTCGGAGTGGGCGGGCTTCTCCTGGCCCATGCCCGCGGCGCGCATCGCCAGGCCCACGACACCGCCGAGCGCGACGACGACGAGCCCGGCGACGAAGCCGACGGGCTCGGCGGCCACTGTGAAGGCACCGGCGATCAGGAAGCCGATGAAGGCGATGGTGACACCGGTCCAGGCCGCCGGGGTGTGTCCGTGGCTGCTGCCCGCCATGAGTACTCCTCGTTGCTGTGTCGCGCGCCCGGATCCCGGCGCGTTGAAGGCTCAGCGGTCATTGTCCCCGACGCGTGGGGCTGCCGGTGATCGGGGTGCTCCGCGGACGCGCCCGGGCGCCGCGGGCGGGGACCCAACGGGCGGGACCCGGGGCGCGGGTCCGGGCGCGGAACCTCGCGGGTGGTCCTACCTGGTGTCGTCCTCGCCGGTGGGGTCCTCGCCCCGGTCGAGGGCCTTCCACATCTCCTCGGGCCGGTCCGGGTCCGGAGCGCGGCGCGTTCGGCTGGGTACCGGACGGCCTCCGCGCTCGTAACGCCCCGACATGGCGGGCCAGTGGCGTCCGTAGCGGAGGGCGAGGAGCCCCGCGAGGAGCAGCAGCACGCCTCCCGCGGCGGAGACCCAGGGCCAGGCGGTGTGCGTGACGTGCTCGACGCCGGCGCCGGTCAGTCCCGTGGCCTTGGCGGCCTCGGCCTCGAGCGCGCCGGAGTCGGAACCGCCGAGAACGGAGGTCAGCACCGCGGCAGCGCCGCTCAGCGCGAGCAGGGCGGCGACCAGGGCACGGCCGCTCCTCCGCACCGCGAAGACCGCGACGAGCGCGGCGAGTCCGACGACGGCGAGCGCGGCGGGGAGGCCGGTCACGTCCTGGCCCTTCGCGGCCAGCGGCTGGGCGCCCTGCGCCGCGGGCGAGAAGCCCTCGCTCCAGGTCTGGCCGCCGGCGAGCAGCGCGAGCGCGGCGCCGAGCGCGCCGAAGAGCAGGGCAATGGCGAGGCTCCGCCGTGATGACTGCGGCGGGGCCTGGGGTGTACGGGGATGAGGTACGGCACTCACCCCACCACTATGGCGCCCCGGACGTACCGGTCTTCAAGGGGGGCACCCACTCGCCGTCGAGGAAACGCGGCGCGCGGGCGGCCTCGACCCATCCCTGGCGCACAGGGCGGGTTCAACCAGTCGTTGCAACACCGGGCTGTTGCAGCGAGCGTAGCTGCTCTTCGAAGACCTCGGCCGGCGTGCGCCAACCGAGGACCTTGCGGGGCCGGTTGTTGATCGCCATGGCGACGGCTTCGAGGTCCGCGGACGACCAACGGGAGAGATCAGTGCCCTTCGGGAAGTACTGACGCAGCAGCCCATTCGTGTTCTCGTTTGTCGGACGTTGCCAGGGCGAGTGCGGATCGGCGAAGAACACCTTCGTCCCAGTATCGAGAGCGAACTGGGCGTGACCGGAGAGTTCCTTCCCGCGGTCCCAGGTGAGGGTCTTGCGTAGCTGCTCGGGCAGCTGCGTCATCGACGTGGTGAGCGCCGCGTTCATCGCGATCGCGCCGTAGCCCCCGAGCGAGGGACCGTTCTTCACGGGCGGACTCTCGCCCCAGCCCTCGAGCCGAGGCAGGTGCACCAGGAGCGTGGAGCGGCTACTTCGCTCGACAAGCGTACCGATCGCGGAGCGGCCCGTCCCGATGATCAAATCGCCTTCCCAGTGTCCGGGGACCGCACGGTCCCCGGCCTCGGCGGGGCGTTCGCTGAGGATGACGTCCGCGGTGACATGCCCCTGCGGCTTATTCTGCGACCGGGCACGGGGAACCCGCAGGGCCCGGCCGGTCCGCAGACACATGACCAGTTCCCGCTTGAGCGCGCCACGGCCCTCGATGAACAGCGCCTGGTAGATCGCTTCGTGGCTGATGCGCATGGACTCATCATCGGGGAAGTCGACAGGGAGCCGGTGTGAGATCTGCTCCGGGCTCCATGCCGTCGCCCAACGCCTGTCCTGCCGATGCGGCTTGTTCAGCCCCTTCCACCCAGGCGTCCTGGGCCCGGTGACGATCATGCCGTCGGGGCGACGGACGCTGCCGGCGAGTCGCTCCTGCACGTACTCACGCAACCTGTCGTCGCCTGCGAGCTTCGCGGTCTTCGGGCGCTTCGCAGCCTGCTGCGCTTTCCACTGCGCCACCAGAGCCCGGTAGACCGGTTTGCCGCCCCGGGTCGCCGCGTTGCGGCGCAGCTCGCGTGAGATCGTGCCCGCGTCGCGGCCGATCCTGCGAGCGATCTCCCGCACGCCGAACTCCTGGGCGCGCAGCAGCGCGATCTCCTCACGCTCAGCGAACGACAGATATCGGCCGGTGGGCTCATCCAGACTGATCGGCGGCATCCCGCCAGCGTGACGGAACCACCGGGTTCCGACCGGCCATGAAACGCCAACAGCCAGCGCGGCCTCCGCCGTCGTCACTCCCGACGCGATCCGCCGCCAGAAGTGGCGCTGCACTGCACGAGACGGCTCCGGCCGACCCGGTGAACGCATCGGCGGACGCATCGCCCGATCCGCCGCCCACTGCCGTCGCGCACCCGCAGGCACCCCCGGCACCTTCTGCTTCTGGGCCCGTCCCATCGCACACCTCCGTGATCAAGGTGTTGCGACCACCACTTGAATCCGCCCAGGGAGCCCAGGTCACAGTGGTGCGTCGTGTCGTGGTGAGTCATGACGACGGGGACGCCACCTACGGCGACGATGCCCCCTCGGGGTTACTGCCGGGGCCACGCCCGCACACGCAGGGGCCCTTCCCACGACCGTGGATGCGCATGGCTCCCCCCTGAGTGCCGCTTAGTGCCCCTGAGTGCCGCACGGTCGCCGCGTGGTCGTCACTCGCCCGCGGACCGCCGTGCACCATGTGCCGTTCCTGCGGGGAGGACGGGCCCGGTGCACGGTGTGCAGCCCCAAACCGGCCGCCAACGGCCGCACTTCCGCGGTCCCTTGGCCCCCGTCGAGGGCCGGGCCACCGCTCGTGGGCCGGGGCCACGTGCCCGGAGCCCGGCCCTGCGACCGTATCCCCGCGCCGACCCGCCTACGGTGCGGTCAGCCCACTCGCCATCGCCACTGCGCGCAGCACCGCTGAGGCCTTGTTGCGGCACTCCGTGTCCTCGGCCACCGGATCGGAGTCGGCGACCACGCCCGCGCCAGCCTGCACATAGGCCGTGCCGCCGCGCAGCAGGGCCGTACGGATGGCGATCGCGGTGTCGGAGTCCCCGGCGAAGTCGAGATAGCCGACGCAACCGCCGTACAGTCCGCGGCGGGTGGGCTCCAGCTCCTCGATGATCTGCATCGCGCGGGGCTTGGGCGCGCCGGAGAGCGTACCGGCCGGGAAGCAGGCGGCGAGGACGTCGAAGGCCGTACGCCCCGGGCCGAGGCGGCCGGTGACGGTCGAGACGATGTGCATGACGTGGCTGTAGCGCTCGATCGACATGAAGTCCACGACCTCGACACTGCCCGGATCGCAGACCCGGCCCAGGTCGTTCCGCCCGAGGTCGACCAGCATCAGGTGCTCCGCCCGCTCCTTGGGGTCGGCGAGCAGTTCCTCGGCGAGGGCCGCGTCCTCCTGCGGTGTTGCGCCGCGCGGGCGGGTCCCCGCGATGGGGTGCACCATCGCCCGCCCGTCCTCGACCTTCACCAGGGCCTCGGGGCTGGAGCCGACGACGTCGAAGCCGTCCTCGCCGTCCACGGCGGGGAAGCGGAAGAGGTACATGTACGGGCTCGGATTGGTGGCCCGCAACACGCGGTAGACGTCCAACGCCGAGGCGGGGCACGGGGTCTGGAACCGCTGCGACGGTACTACCTGGAACGCCTCCCCCGCGCGGATCCGCTCCTTGATGTCGTCGACCGCCTCCTGATAGGCGGTGCCTCCCCACCGTGCCGTGAACTCGGGCACCTGCGAGGCGGGCAGGACGGCGGCGCTCGCCGGGACCGGACGGGACAGATCGGCGGCCATGGCGTCGAGGCGGGCGACCGCGTCCGCGTACGCCTCGTCGATGCCGGTGTCGAGGTCGTTGTGGTTGATCGCGTTGGCGATCAACAGGACCGTACCGTCCCAGTGGTCGAGGACGGCGAGGTCCGAGGTGAGCAGCATGGTCAGCTCGGGCAGGCGCAGATCGTCCTCGGTGCTGTCGCCGATCCGCTCCAGGCGCCGCACGATGTCGTAGCCGAGGTAGCCGACCATCCCGCCGGTGAAGGGCGGCAGATGCTGCTGGGCGGCCAGGTCGCGCGGGGTGTGCAGGGTCTCGACGGTGGCGCGCAACGCGGCCAGGGGATCACCGGCGACGGGTACACCGACGGGCGGGGTGCCGAGCCAATGGGCCTGACCCCCGCGGACGGTGAGGGTGGCGGCGCTGCGGACACCGACGAAGGAGTAGCGGGACCAGGAGCGGCCGTTCTCCGCGGACTCCAGCAGAAAGGTGCCAGGCCGTTCGGCGGCGAGTTTGCGGTAGAGGCCCACCGGAGTGTCACCGTCCGCGAGCAGCCTGCGGCTGACGGGGATGACGCGGCGGTCCGCCGCCAGCTTGCGGAAGGTCTCGAGGTCCATCGTGGCAGCACCCGTGGTCATGGGGCGGGATCCTAGTCCGCCCGCGGATCCTGTGCGGAAGTGTCCAGGGGGAGTTCACCTGCGTCGAAACAGGTGCGGTCGCCGGTGTGGCAGGCGGCGCCGACCTGGTCGACCTTGACCAGAACCGTATCCGCGTCACAGTCCAGAGCCACGGACTTCACGTACTGGACGTGGCCCGAGGTGTCGCCCTTCACCCAGTACTCCTGGCGGCTGCGGCTCCAGTAGGTGCAGCGGCCGGTCGTCAGGGTGCGGTGGAGCGCCTCGTCGTCCATCCAGCCGAGCATGAGCACCTCGCCCGTGTCGTACTGCTGGGCGATGGCCGGAAGGAGCCCATCCGCGCTCCGCTTCAGGCGGGCGGCGATGGCGGGGGCGAGACCGGAGGGGCGCGGGGTGCTGGACATGGACTCCATTGTGCCGCGTGGGCGGGGCGGCGCCGACTGACTGCCACGGCGCCGGGCACGGGCCGGGCCGCATTGTCGCCGGTCCACGAGGCGGGCGGCCGGTGCCGTGGTCCGTCTGCTGGGCGCGGGGACCGGGTCCGGCTCCCGACTCGCCTTGCGGCGTGGACAGATGGGCTGATTGTCAGTGCGATAGGGCATGCTTCCCGCATGACTCTCCCGCCCCCTCCGCACGAGCCCACGCCGCCCTCCGCTGGGGGTGGCTTCGGCCCTCCGCAGGGATTCGGTCCCGCCGACGGCCGGGGACAGGCGCCCGGTCACGGCCCCGGAGCCGGCTACGGGCAGCCGCCGGTCGGCTACGGGCCGCCGCAGGGCATGGGCCCGGGCGGTTTCGGCGCGTACCCGCCGCCCCCGCCACCCTCGGGCGGCGGCCCGAGCGGCCCCAAGGTCGCCGCGATCTTCATCGGGGGCGTGCTGGTGGCCGGTCTCGCCGTGGGGGGTTTCCTTTTCCTGGCGGGCTCGGACGACAGCGGTGCCGCGGCCGACGCCAAGCCGCGCGCCTCGTCCGGAGAGCGGTCCGGGGAGCGGTCCGGGGAGCGGTCCGGGGAGCGGTCCGGTGACGGCCCGGCGGACGACGGCCTCACGACGCCCTCGCCGTCCGCCGACGACAGCTCCGGCGGGGCGTCGTCCTCGCCCGGCGACTTGGTGCCGTTCGTCGCTCTGGGGCCCGGCAAATGCTTCGACCATCCGGCGCTGGACGGCTCGGTCAGCCGCATCGAGACCCGCTCGTGCGGTGGCCCCCACGACGGCGAGGTGATCGCCAACAGGTCGCTGAGCGGGTCGTACTCCTCCGAGACCCAGCTCCAGGACAAGGCGCTCGCCCTGTGCGAGACCGCGGTCGCCGACCGGATGAAGTCCATCCCCGAGGACGGCCGCCAGTACTTCAACTACGCGCTCTACCCCTCCCTGGACACGTACAGGCTCCGCAAGGAGAAGCGGATCTCCTGCGCGATGACGCTCAGCGACGACACCGGCGGCAAGAAGCTGACCGCGCCACTGCCCGGCTGATCTTCTGCCGGGACGCCCGGTCCAGCACCGACGTACCGGGCATTGCGCACCCGGCGACACACCTCCCGGTGCACGTGCCGGGACGCCACCGGACACCGCCGGGACACCGCCGGGGCGGCGTCCTGGCCGGGCGACCGGCCCGGTCGTACGCTGGCCGTATGTCGACCCATGCGAAGCGTGAACGCCTTCTTCTCGCCGATTTGTTGGAGGCCGCCGGACCCGGGGCACCAACGCTGTGCCAGGACTGGACCACCCGCGATCTGGCCGCGCACGTGGCCATGCGGGAGCGCCGGGCCGACGCGGCCGCGGGCATCGTGTTCAAGCCACTGGCCCCGCGGATGGAGCGGGTGCTGGCGGAGTTCGCCGCGAAGCCGTACGAGGAGCTGATCCGGCTCATCCGTACCGGCCCGCCACGGTCCTCCCCGTTCGCGCTGAAGCAGATCGACGAGGCCGCGAACACCGTGGAGTTCTTCGTGCACGCCGAGGACGTACGGCGCGCCCAGCCCGACTGGACGCCGCGCGAGCTCGACCCGGTTTTCGCCGAGGTCCTTTGGACGCGCCTGGAGCGCGGGGCACGGCTGCTGGGGCGCAAGTCCTCGGTGGGACTGGTGGTACGCCGTCCCGACGGTCGTACGGCGGTGGCACGTCGCGGCACGCCCGTGGTCACGGTCACGGGCGAGCCGGGCGAGTTGACGCTGTTCCTCTTCGGCCGTCAGCGCGTGGCGCGAGTTGAGACGGAGGGCGACAAGGAGGCGGTTGCCCGGGCGCAGGACGCGCCGCTCGGCCTGTCCATGTAGCCGGATGGGGTGCCGGGGGGAACGGGGTGTCCGTTCCCCCCGTTCCCCCCGGCCCCCCGCAAACCTACGGGCGGCCGTCAGCCGCACTCGTGGAGAACCTCGACGTCACGCCGGACGGTCGGACCGGAGCAGCATGCGGTCCGCGGGTTCAGCGGACCGGGTGGCCCGCCTCCCGCAGGGCCTGCTTGACCTCGGCGATCCGCAGATCACCGAAGTGGAAGACGGAGGCGGCGAGCACCGCGTCCGCGCCGGACGCGACCGCCGGCGGGAAGTCGTCCAGCTGCCCCGCGCCACCCGACGCGATCACCGGAATGGTGACCTGTTTGCGGACGGCCTCGATCATCGTGGTGTCGTAGCCGTCCTTCGTCCCGTCGGCGTCCATGGAGTTCAACAGGATCTCGCCCGCGCCCAGTTCGGCCGCGCGATGTGCCCACTCCACCGCGTCGATGCCCGTGCCGCGCCGCCCGCCGTGCGTGGTGACCTCGAAGCCGGACGCGGTGGCCGGGCCCGCTTCGGGAGTCGCGGCGCAGCGCCGGGCGTCGACGGACAGCACCAGCACCTGGCTGCCGAAACGCTCGGCGATCTCGCGGATCAGCTCGGGTCGGGCGATGGCCGCGGTGTTGACGCCGACCTTGTCGGCCCCGGCGCGCAGCAGCTTGTCGACGTCGTCGGTCGTGCGGACCCCGCCGCCCACGGTGAGCGGGATGAAGACCTGCTCGGCGGTGCGCCGCACGACGTCGTACGTGGTCTCGCGGTCGCCCGAGGAGGCCGTGATGTCGAGGAAGGTCAGCTCGTCGGCGCCCTCGGCGTCGTACAGCTTGGCCATCTCGACGGGGTCGCCCGCGTCGCGCAGGTTGCGGAAGTTGACGCCCTTGACGACCCGGCCGCCGTCCACGTCCAGGCAGGGGATGACTCGGACCGCCAGGGTCATGGCGCGGACTCCTCGGGGCTGCTGCGGAATGCTTCGAGTTCCACCTCGACCAGGACACGCGAGTCGACGAAACCGGAGACCACGACGAGGGTCGCGGCCGGGCGCGCGGCGTCGAAGAACTCCTTGTGCGCCCGGGCGACGTCGTCGACGTCGCGCAGGTGGGTCAGGTACATGCGGGTACGGATGACGTCCTCCGCACCGAGGCCGAACTCCTTGAGCGCGGTGACGGCGTTGCGGAACGCCGCACGCGCCTGCTCGTACGGGTCGCCCTCGCCCTGCAGCACCCTGCCGGTGAACGGCATCGTGCCGGAGACGAGGACCCGGTCACCGGCCGCGACAGCGCGCGCGAAGCCGATCGTCTCCTCCCAGGGGCTGTCGGACTGCACTCGCTGCACGCCTTCGCTCATCCGGACACTGCCTCCAACGCCTCTCGCAGGGTGAACGCCTTGGCGTAGAGCGCCTTGCCGACGATGGCGCCCTCCACACCTTGGGGGACGAGACCGGCGATGGCCCGCAGATCCGCCAGCGAGGAGACTCCTCCGGAGGCGACGACTGGCTTGTCGGTCGCGGCGCAGACGTTCCTCAGCAGTTCGAGGTTGGGGCCCTGCAGGGTGCCGTCCTTGGCGATGTCGGTGACGACGTACCGGGCGCAACCCTCGGAGTCCAGACGGGCCAGCGTCTCGTAGAGGTCACCGCCGTCGCGGGTCCAGCCGCGGCCGCGCAGGGTCGTGCCGCGTACGTCGAGGCCGACGGCGATGCGGTCGCCGTGCTCCGCAATGACCTTGGCGACCCACTCGGGGGTCTCCAGGGCCGCGGTGCCCAAGTTGACCCGGGTGCAGCCGGTCGCAAGTGCCGCGGCCAGGGTGTCGTCATCCCGGATGCCGCCGGAAAGCTCGACCTTGATGTCCATGGCGCGGGCGACCTCGGCGATCCGCGCGCCGTTGTCGCCGGTACCGAATGCGGCGTCCAGGTCGACCAGATGCAGCCACTCGGCACCCTCCTGCTGCCAGGTGAGGGCGGCCTGGAGGGGATCGCCGTACGAGGTCTCGGAGCCGGACTCGCCGTGGACCAGGCGGACGGCCTGGCCGTCGCGGACGTCGACGGCGGGAAGGAGTTCGAGCTTCGGCATCACGGGGCTCTCAGTGCTCTCGGGGCTCAGGGTGGTCACAGGGCTCACGGGGGTGGGGGTCACAGGGTATTGATCCAGTTGGTCAGAAGCTGGGCTCCGGCGTCGCCGGACTTCTCGGGGTGGAACTGGGTGGCCCACAGCGGGCCGTTCTCCACGGCTGCGACGAACCGTTCCCCGTGCACGGCCCAGGTGACCTTCGGCGCGCGGATGTTCCGGTTGCCGGTTTCCAGCTCCCAGTCGCGCACGGCGTAGGAGTGCACGAAGTAGTAGCGGGTGTCGGTGTCCAGTCCCGCGAAGAGCCGGGAGTCCTCGGGCGCCTCGACGGTGTTCCAGCCCATGTGCGGGACGACGTCGGCCTTCAGCGGTCCTACGGTGCCGGGCCACTCGTCGAGGCCCTCGGCCTCGACGCCGTGCTCGATGCCCCGGCTGAAGAGGATCTGCATCCCGACGCAGATGCCCATGACGGGCCGCCCTCCGGCCAGACGCCGCCCGACGACCCAGTCCCCGCGGGCCTCCTTGAGCCCGGTCATGCAGGCGGAGAAGGCTCCGACACCGGGGACGAGCAGGCCGTCGGCGTTCATGGCCGTGTCGTAGTCGTGCGTGACCTCGACATGGGCGCCGACGCGGGCGAGGGCGCGCTCGGCGGAACGGATGTTGCCGAAGCCGTAGTCGAAGACGACGACACGCTTCGCGGGCCCGGTGCTCATGCGAACACCCCGTCCAGGCGCAGCACGCCCGCGGCCAGGCACATCACGCAGGCCATGCCGAGCACCACGATCACGCCCTTGGGCATCTTCTGCCTGGAGAAGGAGATGACACCGCCGAGCAGGAACAGCCCGACGACGATCAGGAGGGTGGACAGGGTGTTCACGGCGTCCCTTCGTTCGCCCCGGTGCCTTCCCGGGGCTCCGTCACAGCGCTCTATCGTTCGCTTCTCCGCCCGCGCGGCGCTGAGGCGCGGGCATCACCATCGCCCGCGACCCGGCTGCCGCGCGGGCCTCGCTCACAGCGCGCCCTTTGTGGAGGGCAGGATCCCGGCCGCCCGCGGGTCGCGCTCGGAGGCGTATCGCAGCGCGCGGGCCAGGGCCTTGAACTGGCACTCGACGATGTGGTGGGCATTGCGCCCGTACGGTACGTGGATGTGCAGGGCCACCTGCGCCTGCGCCACGAAGGACTCGAAGATGTGCCGGGTCATCGTCGTGTCGTACTCGCCGATCATCGGTGCCATGTTGTCCGGCTCGGTGTGCACCAGGTACGGGCGGCCCGACAGGTCGACGGTCACCTGCGCCAGCGACTCGTCCAGCGGCACCGTGCAGTTGCCGAACCGGTGGATGCCCGTCTTGTCGCCGAGGGCCTGCTTGAAGGCGGCGCCGAGCGCGAGTGCGGTGTCCTCGATGGTGTGGTGGCTGTCGATGTACAGGTCGCCGTCGGTCTTGACGGTGAGGTCGAAGAGGCCGTGGCGGCCGAGCTGGTCGAGCATGTGGTCGTAGAAGCCGACCCCGGTCGCCACATCGACCTTCCCGGTGCCGTCGAGGTCGATCTCGACGAGGACGGAGGTCTCCTTGGTGGTGCGCTCCACGCGGCCCACGCGGCTCATCGGTTCAACTCCTTCATCAGATCGCGCACCGCATCGAGGAACGCGTCGTTCTCTTCCGGGGTGCCCGCGGTGACGCGCAAGCGGCCCGGTACGCCGTTGTCTCGGACCAGCACACCGCGATCCAGCAGGGCCTGCCACACGGCATGGGCGTCGATGGCGGGAACACTCCCCCCGGCCTCGCCGGGGGCACCCCCACCCCCGCCCTTCAGGCTCTGGGGGAGGCCGAACTGTACGAAGTTCGCGTCCGATTCCGTGACCTCGAGGCCGGTGGCGCGCAGTTCGGCGACCAGCCGGTCCCGCTCGGTCTTGAGCTGTTCGACGTACCCGAGCAGCGTATCGGTGTGCTCCAGGGCGGCCAGCGCGGTGGCCTGGGTGACGGCCGAGAGGTGGTACGGCAGACGCACGAGCTGGACCGCGTCCACGACTGCCGGGTCGGCGGCCAGATAGCCCAGCCGCAGCCCGGCCGCGCCGAAGGCCTTCGACATGGTGCGGGAGACGACCAGGTTCGGGCGGCCCTCGATCAGCGGCAGCAGGGAGGGCCGGTGGCTGAACTCGCCGTACGCCTCGTCGATCACGACGAGCGAGGGCTTGGCCGCCTGGGCGGCCTCGTACAGCGCCAGCACGGTCTCCGCTTCGACGGCCGTGCCGGTGGGGTTGTTGGGCGAGCAGACGAAGACGACCTCCGGCTTCCGCTCGGCGATGGCGGCGGTCGCGGCCGCCACGTCGATGGTGAAGTCCTCGTTGCGCGGTCCTGAGATCCAGCCGGTGCCGGTGCCGCGGCTGATCAGCGAGTGCATCGAGTACGAGGGCTCGAAGCCGATGGCCGTGCGGCCCGGGCCGCCGAAGGCCTGGAGGAGCTGCTGGATGATCTCGTTGGACCCGTTGGCGGCCCAGACGCCGGCCAACTCCACCGGGTGCCCCGTGGTCCGCGTCAGATACCTGGCCAGGGCGGTGCGCAGCTCGACGGCGTCCCGGTCGGGGTAGCGGTTGAGCCCGCGGGCGGCCTCGGTGACGCGCTCGGCGATGCGCCGCACCAGCGGCTCGGGCAGCGGATACGGGTTCTCGTTGGTGTTCAGGCGCACGGGCACGTCGAGTTGCGGCGCGCCGTACGGGGACTTGCCGCGCAGCTCGTCCCTGATGGGCAGATCGTCGATGCCGGTCACGGGCTCGGCACCTCTCCGTCGAACCGGGCCTTGAGCGCAGCCCCGTGCGCGGGCAGGTCCTCGGCCTCGGCGAGGGTCACGACGTGGTGGGTGACCTCGGCGAGGGCGTCGCGGGTGTAGTCCACGACGTGGATGCCGCGCAGGAAGGACTGCACGGACAGGCCGGAGGAGTGGCAGGCGCAGCCGCCGGTGGGCAGTACGTGGTTCGAACCGGCGCAGTAGTCCCCGAGCGAGACGGGGGCGTAGGGGCCGACGAAGATCGCGCCCGCGTTTCGGACCCGCGCGGCGACGGCCGACGCGTCGGCGGTCTGGATCTCCAGGTGCTCGGCGGCATAGGCGTCGACGACCCGCAGGCCCTCGTCCAGGCCGTCGACGAGGACGACCGCGGACTGGCGGCCGGCCAGTGCCTCGCCGATGCGCTCGCGGTGCCGTGCGGCGGCGACCTGGGTCTTGAGCTCGGCCTCGACCTGCTCGGCCAGCTCGACGGAGTCGGTGACCAGAACGGCGGCGGCCAGCGGGTCGTGCTCGGCCTGGCTGATCAGGTCGGCGGCGACGTGCACGGCGTCCGCGGTGGCGTCCGCAAGGATGGCGATCTCCGTCGGGCCCGCCTCGGCGTCGATCCCGATACGGCCCTTGAGCAGGCGCTTGGCGGCGGCAACGTAGATGTTGCCGGGGCCGGTGACGAGGTCGACCGGCAGGCACTCCTCCGTGCCGTACGCGAACATGGCGATCGCCTGGGCGCCGCCGGCGGCGTACACCTCGTCGACGCCGAGCAGGGCGCAGGCGGCGAGGATCGTGGGGTGCGGCAGCCCGTCGTACTCCTTCTGCGGGGGCGAGGTGACGGCGACGGCGTCGACGCCTGCCTCCTGGGCCGGGACCACGTTCATCACGACGGAGGACGGGTAGACGGCCCGGCCGCCCGGGACGTACAGACCGACGCGCTGCACGGGCACCCAGCGCTCGGTGACCGCGCCACCGGGGACGACCTGCGTGGTGTGGTCGCTGCGGCGCTGCTCGCGGTGGACGAGACGGGCGCGTCGGATCGACTCCTCCAGCGCGGCGCGCACCTGCGGGTCGAGCCCGGCCAGGGCGCGGTCGAGCACCGCGGCGGGTACGCGGACCCGCGCGATACGCACACCGTCGAATTTTCCCGCGTAGTCGATCAGCGCGGCCGAGCCCCGATGCCGTACGTCCTCACAGATCGGCCGCACCTTCTCCAGGGCGGCCTCGACGTCGAACTCGGCACGGGGCAGCAGGTCACGCAGGGCGGCACCCTCGGGGAGGGCGTCTCCGCGCAGATCGATTCGGGAGATCACGGAGCCAATTGTCTCAGACCTGTTCCGATGCGCGGTCGTGCGTATCAGTGGCTGATACACGCCCTTCCGCGAATTCCTTGACACTGCTGACCGTTAGCGTTCAGCCCGTTACGGAACGGGAATAGGGAGCTTGAAGGAGCCGTGTGGGCCGCGCGGCGCGGAAAGGGGGCTGCGGAGGTGTCCGGAGCAGGTGACGGCGAGCCGCCGGAGGGCCTGGAGCTGACCCCGGCCGAGTGGGGGATGTGGCAGGCGTTTCGCAATGGAAGCACTCATGATCTTCGCACTCGCAATCCCGTACACGATGATCCGGAGGGCCAGTACCACTGGGGGCCCGACCGCGCCGTCCGCGCGCGCATCGTGGCGCTCTTACTCCTCGACGGCCCGCCCGCGCAGCCGGGGCGGGTCGCCGCGCTCAAGCTGACCGGTGCGTACATCACCGGCACGCTCGATCTGTCCGGCGGCACCATCGAGCCGTACGTCGAGCTGTTCGGCTGCCGTTTCGAGAACGAGGTCCTGCTGCCCGAGTCCCGCTTCTCCACGCTGCGCATGGTGTTCTGCGCGATACCCCGGCTGGAGGCCGCCCGGCTGACCACCGAGGGGGACCTGCATCTGGCCCGCTGCACGGTGCGCAGCGGCATACGCCTCACCGACGCGCACATCGGCACCGACCTCATGCTCAACCAGCTCACGGTCTACAAGGACCGCAAGGGCCGCTCCATCTCGGCGGACGGCATGACCGTCGCCCAGGACCTGCAGGCCGAGATGATGCAGTCGTACGGCGAGTTCAGCATGCGTGGCGCCCAGATAGGGGTGTCGCTGAGCCTGCGCGGCACGCGGCTGAGCAACCCGTACGGGCGGCGCGCGCTCAACGCCCCGCAGCTCACCGTCGAGCGGTCGCTGTACATGACGGCGGCCGGGCTGAGCTCATCGCCGCTGGCGGGCTCCTCGGGCACCACACCCCCGTACGGGATCACGCCGACCCGCGGCACCCGCATCCAGCACTTCGAGTGCGAGGGCGGGGTGCGGCTGGACGACGGGCGGTTCGGCGACGCCGTCGACTTCTACCAGGCCCGCTTCGTCATGGACGCGGGGCAGGAGGTGTCGCTGCGCCGCATCCAGACGCCCGAGCTGCGCTTCCTCGGCGAGCGGCCGGAGCGGGGGCGGGTGGTGCTCTCGGGCGCAAAGGTCGTCAATCTTGTCGACAAGGCGACGAGCTGGCCGGGGCCGGGCGGCCTGGCGATGGCGGGGTTCGGCTACGAGACGCTGATACCCCGCGGCTCCTTCCCGCTGACCGAGCGGCTGGAGTGGGTTGCCGCGGCGACGCCGGAGTACGCCCCCGAGCCGTACGAGCAACTGGCGGCGGCGCTGCGGGCCAGCGGTGAGGACGCGGACGCGCGGGCGGTGCTGCTGGCCAAGCAGCGGCGGCGGCGGGAGACACTGCCACTGGCGGGGAAGCTGTGGGGCCATCTCCAGGACTGGACGGTGGCCTACGGCTACAAGCCGGGGCGTGCGGCGCTGTGGATGGCCGTCCTGTGGGCGGTCGGCACGCTCATCTTCGACCGGAACCCGCCGAGGGAACTGCGCGACGGTGAAGCGCCGCACTGGAACGCCATGTTGTACGCGCTGGACCTGCTGCTGCCGGTCATCGACCTGGGGCAGGCGACGTTCTGGAAACCGGAGGGCCGCTTCCAGTGGACGGCCACCCTTCTGATCCTGCTGGGCTGGATCCTCGCGACGACGGTCGCGGCGGGCGTGTCGCGCGTCCTGCGCCGTAGCTGACCCCCGCCGCCGGGCCCGCCCCCGTACGCAACCGGGCTTCACCTCGACCGTCGGCGCGACATCCCGCCCGGCGGACATCACGCCCGGTGCACGTCGCGCCCGGCGGACATGCAGACGTCGCGTTCGGTGCGCGGCGCGCCGAGCGCGAGGAACGGGCGCAGAGGGGAAGGCCCATGCGGGATGCGAAGGCGCGAGCGGGAGACCGGGGGCGTACGGGAGCGCGGACGGCGCGGCAACCTCTTACCCTGCGGACCTTTCACGCCCTCTGCGACCTGCAATCTTTACGCGGTATTGACCATTCCGCAAACAACCTTTCCGCTGATACCGAAGCGTCACCGAATTGCCCTGGCGCGTCTTTGACCTGCGCCTTTCAATGAGCCCAGTACCGTGCACCGCACGCTACCGGCATACCAGACATCCTTCCCGTCTCCCCACAGGCCGGAGGTACCCGTGGTCTTCCTCCAGGCGTTGATCACCACGGCTCGCATGATCCGTCACACCCCCCTCCTCGCAGCCGGCCTGCCACCCGACGACGACGTCCTGCTCGACGCGCCCGACGAACGGCTCGGCCCGGTGCTCGCCGCCGCCGGGCGGGGCGAGCACCACCCGGCCGCCGCGCTCCTCGCGGCGACCCGCGAAGCCGCCGAATGGGAGTCGCGCGACCGCTACGCCACCCGCCTGGCCGTCTTCGCGCGCCACCGCTCCGACTGGTTCGCCCAGTGGCGCGCCGCCGCGCCCGGCGACCCGGACGCGGCCCTGGTCGAAGCCGAACTCGCCGTCGGGGCCGCGTGGGAACTGCCAGGGCGCGCCGAGCCGCTCCGCGGCACCGCGCCGCTCATCGAGGCCGCGGCGCAGGCCGCACCGGGCGACCCGGTGCCGTGGCGCCTCGCGCTCGACCACGCGCGCGGCACCCACGCCCCGCGCGCCGACTTCGACGCCCTGTGGGCCGAGGCCGTCCAGCGGTCCCCGCACCACTACGGGTGCCATGTCGCCGCGCTGCAGTACCTCAGCGCCCTCTGGCACGGCTCGCACCACGAATGCTTCGACTTCGCGGAGCGTGCGGCCGCGCAGGCACTTCCCGGCTCGCTGCTGCAAGCCCTGCCCGTGCGGGCCTCGTTTGCGGTGCTCCTCGGCGAGGAACGCCGCCCTGAGCGTGGCACCCTGGTCTCCCTCAGCGGCCGCATCGACAAGGCGGCGGACCTGGCCATCGCCCTGTCGGCCCGCTATGCGCCCGGCGACCCCTGGCCCGCCGAGGTGCGCAATCTCCTCGCGTACGTCCTGATCGTCCGGGGACGCTGGAGCGAAGCGCTCGAACAGTTCCGGCTGATCGGCCCGTACGCGACCGGATTCCCCTGGAGCCACATCTCCGACGATCCGCTCGGGCAGTTCCTGGAACTGCGCGACGGCGTCCGTATCCAGGTCGCCTCCACCATGCCCCTTCGCCGGCGGTCCGGCCGTGCCGCGGCAACCGGCCATTAGGCTTGAGCGTTGTGACTGTCGCGCGCCTGCCACTCTTCCCGCTGAATTCGGTGCTGTACCCCGGTCTCGTGCTGCCTCTCAACGTGTTCGAGCAGCGGTATCGCGCCATGATGCGCGACCTGTCGAAGCTGGACGAGGAGACGCCGCGCCGGTTCGCCGTCGTCGCCATCCGCGACGGCCACGAGGTCGCGCCCAGCGCCCCCGGCATGCCGGACGCCACGGCCCTGCCCGAGCGCGGGCCCTCGGCCGGGTTCGGGGACGACCCGCTGCAGGCCTTCCATCCGGTCGGCTGTGTTGCGGACGCGGCCACGATCCGGGAGAAGAGCGACGGCGGATTCGACGTCCTGGCGACCGGCACCACGCGCTTCCGGCTGCGCGCCGTCGACGCCTCGGGGGCGTATCTGATGGCCGAGACCGAACTGCTGGAGGAGGACGAGGGCGAGGGCGCGGGGGCTCTCGCCTCGGGGGTCATGCGGGCCTTCCGCACGTACCAGAAGCGGCTGGCCGGGGCGAACGAGCGGTCGCTGAGCGAGGAGCAGGAACTGCCGGACGAGCCGTCCGTACTGTCCTACCTGGTCGGCGCGGCAGCGGTCCTGGACACCCCGGCGAAGCAGCGGCTGCTGGAGGCCCCGACCACGGCGGAACGGCTCCGGCAGGAGCTGAAGATCCTTCGCGCCGAGAGCACGCTGATCCGGGGGATCCCGTCGCTTCCGGCGGTCGATCTGACACGGCAGCCGACGAATCCCAACTGAGCAGGAGCTTGAGGACCTTGGGGAAGCATGCCTTGGGGAAGAAGAAGCAGAAGGCGGGTCCAGGCGGGACGCCCGCCACCGTCGCGCTGACCGAAGCCGGTACGGACTTCACGGTGCACGCGTACGAGCACGACCCGTCCGTCGCCTCGTACGGCGAGGAGGCGGCCCGGGCGATGGGCGTGGAGCCGGACCGTGTGTTCAAAACACTGCTGGCCGAGGTCGACGGCGCGCTGACCGTGGCGATCGTCCCGGTCGCCGGATCGCTGGACCTCAAGGCGCTCGCGGCCGCGGTGGGCGGCAAACGGGCGGTGATGGCGGACCCGGCGGTGGCGGAGCGCACCACGGGCTACCTACGGGGCGGGATCTCGCCGCTCGGGCAGCGGCGGCGACTGCCGACGGTGCTGGACGCCTCGGCGTCCGCGCACGCGACGGTGTGCGTGTCGGCGGGCCGCCGCGGGCTGGAGGTCGAGCTGGCCCCGGCGGACCTGGCGTCGCTGACGGCTGCGGTGCTGGCGCCGATCGGCCGCGCCTGATCGCACGGGCGGGCGGCGCCGGGGGTGCCGTAGGGAGCGGGCGGCGCCGGGGGTGCCGCCGCCGGAACACGGCTCGACGCGAGCCGGGGCCAGTTCCAGCGTGGGCCGGGGGCCGGGGGCCGGGCCGGGGCCGACCGAGCGTGGGCCAGGGCCGACCGAGCGTGGGACAGGGCCGATCAGGAGCGGGCCGGGACGACTCGGACGTGAACCGTCCCTCGCCCGCTCACCGGTGGACCAGTTCGAGGCTCACCGGTGGACCAGTTCGAGGCGGCGAGCTCCGCTCAAGCAGGGGCCGGCCCACGCGAACAGGGGCTGTGGACTCGCTCAAGCAGGGGCCGGGCCCGGCCCGGGCGTGGACCGCGCGCTCGCCCTCCCAGAAACGAGGCCCCGCTCAGGCGTCAGCCGAGATCCCGCCCCCTCCGGGAGCCGGGGCCGGTCAGGAGTGAGCCGGGGGCTCCGGGTCCCGGGGGCCGAAAATGCCCGTCAGGCAGAGGTGGACCGCCGTGGCCGCGATCGGCCACGCCAGCAGCGCGCCCTTCGCCCGGAGCTGCAGCGGCGCCTCGAAGGTCTTGCCCTTCCCCACCTCGCGGGCGTGCGCCGCCACGTCCTGCGCCGGGCCCAGCCAGACGCCGAGCCGCCAGGCCACGACCGAGGCCAGCAGCGCGCCCACCGCCGTCCCGATGACGATCGCGATGCCGCCGCGCCGGAAGAACCAGAAGACCACCGCACCGGTGAGCACTCCGAGGCCCGCCGCGAGCAGGACGAACGTTCCGTCCGCGCCGATCGCTTCCTCGCCCTCGGTGTTCTTGATGAAGACGGCCTTGCCGTCCGAGACCAGCGCGACCCGCGGAGCCAGCCAGAGCCAGAGCAGGCCAAGCGCCACCCCGGCGACCGTCACGCCCACCGCCACCAGCGCCCCCTGCCGCAGCTCCGCCCCCAGGCCCGGCCCGTCGTGGTTCTCGGGGTACGGCCCCGCGGCGGCGGAGCTCCTGCGCGGGTCGTGCGGATGCCGGTCGTGCGGTGTCATCGGTGCGGTCACCCCGTCATCGTGCCAGGCCGGAGCAGTACCGGATCGAGCAGGACGCCGGTCCGGGCGCGTCATCGGACCGCCGCCCGCCGGTAGGCCCAGGTCGCGACGGCCAGCGACACCACGCCGACCGCCGCGCATACCGCGAGATCCGCGCCGACCATAAGCCAGACCGGCCGCGCCTCGAAGGTGCGGGCCAGCGCCTCGACACCGTACGTCGACGGCAGCAGGTCCCGTGCCCAGGACACCGGGCCCGGCAGGTGCGCGGCGGGGAGCACGCCCAGCAGCAGCGCGGCGGACATGCCCAACTGGCCGAGCAGCGTGGCGATTTCCTGGCGGGGGGCGAGGAGGCCGAGGGCAGCGCCGAGTCCGGCGAGCGCTGCGCCCGCGAGCGGGATCACCGCCAGAAGGATCCACAGATGTGCCAGTGGCAGGCCGAAGAGCAGGCTGCCGACGAGGGCGGTGACGGCCGTACCGGGCGCGGTGAACGAGGCGTACGCCCCGGCGGCGCCGAGGACGACCGCGGCGGGCGGTACGGGCAGGGTGGCGTAGTGGTCGAGCCCGCCGCCGGCGCGGAGCTGCCCGAAGTACTGGGCGAGGAGGTTGAGTGCCACGAAGGCCACGACGAGGACGCTCGACCCGGCGACCACGGCGCGCGCCTCGTCGCCGCCGTCCACGACCCCGCGCATCAGCACCATGATCCCGACGCTCTGGAAGGTCGCGACGAACAGCAGCGGGATGCGGGCCACACGGGCCCGGGAGAGCTGGGCGCGGTAGACAGCGGCCAGGGCGGGCAGCAGGCGTGCGCGGGGGGCGAGCGGGGACACCGCGTCGGGCAGGGCCCCGGCATCCCGGTCACCGGTCTCCTCGGACCCGGCCGTCGTCCGGAGCTGACCGGACACCGCCTCCGCGGGCACGACACTCACGTTGCGCTGCTCCTGTTCGATACGGGCCGGTGGTCCACCATGCCACGCCTGCGGTCAGTCACCCTTCACCAGACCTTCCGTACGGCCGCCGAGCGCGAGGTAGACATCCTCCAGGCTGGGTGTGGTGACGGTGAAGTCGTCGAGCGCCGCGAAGGCCGAGCCGCCGGTGACGGCGGCGACCGCCGCGCGGGCCTCGTCAGGAGCGAGTCGCAGGACCCAGCGCCGTCCCGACTCCTGGGCGGAGACGCGGAGTGCGGCGACCTCGGGCACCTCCAGCGGGGCGCGGTCCCGCCAGACCAGCTCCAGCCGTACCTCGTCCGCGACGAGGGCCTTCAGCCCGCCGGGCGTGTCGCAAGCGATGACCCTGCCGCGCTCCAGGACGGCGACGCGGTCCAGCACGGTCTCGGCCTCGATGACGTTGTGGGTGACCAGGACGACGGTGGCGCCACGCTCCGCCCGGCGCCGGTCGACAGCGGCCCATACGGCGCGCCGGGCCACCGGGTCCATCCCGGTCGTCGGCTCGTCGAGGACGAGGAGGGGCCGGTCGCCGACGAGCGCCGCCGCGAAGCACGCAAGCCGCCGCTGGCCGCCGGACAGCCTGCGCAGCGGCCGGCCGGCCAGTTCCGCGAGACCCAGCTCGCCGAGAACCGTGTCGCGCTCGGCCCGCGCCGTACGGGTGTCGAGCCCGCGCAGCCGCCCGGTCGTCTCGGCGGCGAGCGCGACCGTCAGCTCGTCCAGGGCGGTGGACTCCTGGCCGAGGTAGCCGATGAGGCGGGCCGCACGGTCCGGGTGGCGTACGAGATCGTGGCCGAGGACACGGACGCTGCCCGAGTCCGGGCGCATGAGACCCGTGAGCTGGCGTACGAGCGTGGACTTCCCCGCGCCGTTCGGCCCGAGGAGTCCGAAGATCTCCCCGCGTCGGACCTCCAGGGTGATGCCGTCACTGGCCCGGACGGCAGGGGCGGCGGGAACGCCGCGGCGGGCGCGCGCCGCCGGGTAGGTCTTCACCAAGTTCTGCACGGCGCACGCGGGGGCGGCTTCCGCCGCGTCGGCCCTGCTGCCCTGCCGTGCCTGTGCTGTGCCCGTCCTCACGAGCAACGAGAGTACGCGTCCGGCACCGTGGCACGCCTTGCGGGGCCCGATCCGCCCCGAAAAGCGGCCTCCTCCGGGAGGGTCAGCCGGATGCCGGCGGGGTGCGGTCCGCGGAGGTGCGGGTGTCGAACTCGCGCCAGAAGCCCGCACGGATCGCATACCGGTCGTGCTCGTCGATCTGGTCGTCCTTGTGCGCGAGCAGCCCGAAGCGGGCCGCGTACCGCAGCAACTCCCCGTCGATGCGGTGCGGGATGCGCGGGTACTCCGCGGAGAGCTGCTGGAGCTGCGCCGGGGAGGTCAGCCGCTCGGTCCAGCGGCGGGCGAAGACCTGGCCCACCTCGAACGGGTCGCCGCTGACCGCCGTGATGTCCTCCTCGCGGTCGGCCCAGCGCTGCTCGGCGCTGGTGAGCTGGGCGAGGGTGGGAAGGCCGGCGATGTCGGGGGGTTCCGCGGTGCCGCCCCGCTCGACCCAGCCGCGGTCGGAGGACCAGCGGAGGGTGGCGTTGCCGGCCGGCGGCTGGGGCGGCTGGGCCCCGCCGGAGGGCGAGCGGCCGAGACCGGCGAGGTCCTTGGGGGTCGGCACGCCCTTGCCGCCCGCGGTCTCACCGGTGGTGGAAGCGGCCGCCGCAGGCTGGGGGTGGCCGGCGGACCCGTTCTGTGCACTCGTCGCGGCGCCCGCCTCGGCGGCTGGGGCCTGGGCGGAGGATTCGGGCAACGGGGCCGAGAGGATCGCGGCGATCTCGGGGCCGGGGGCGGGCGGTGGCGCGCAGGGCCCCGCAAGCTCCTTGGCGTGTACGGCCTGTGTGATCCAGCCGCGGTCCAGTACGCGTCGTTCGTCGGCTTCGGCGACCAGGTCCTCGGACTGGTTGAAGTCGCCGTCCGCCGCCTGCACCGCCCACAGATGGATGGCGACACCGTGCTCCTTCGCGTCCATCAGGCCGGGCAGCAGATCACCGTCGCCGGTGACCAGGACGATGTCGGAACAGGCGCGGTTGCGGGCGAGTTCGGTGAGTTCGGCGTGCATGGCAGCGTCCACGCCCTTCTGCGCCCAGCGCCCGTCGCTACGGGTCAGGGCGCCGAGCCGGACGGTGACGCGAGGCATGACGCGCAGCCGCCGGTGCTCGGGCTGCGGTACGCGATCGGGGGCACCGTCGAACCAGTAGATCCGGAGCAGTGGGCGTTCGGTGTCGGCTTCGGCTCGTTCTCTCAACCCCTGGATGAGCGCGGCGTGATCGACGGTGATCCGGGCGCGGGCGGGCTCTCCGGCGAGGAGGCTCGCGGCAGCGCCCAGCAGGTACCCGGCGTCCACCAGGACGACGCAGCGGTCCACGTTCCACCCTCTTTCGTGAAGACCGTCGCCCCCCGGAACGGCGCATTTGCTTCGGATTACTTCGAGTCTGCCCGACCGTACGAGGGTTATCAGTCGGAACTCGATCATCGGCGTGGCGAGAGCGGCATGGTTGCGCGGAAGCCCCGTGCCCCATACGCCCTCTTCACGCACAGTAACGGCTCGGGATGCGCTCCGTGTCCGGTCGTGCGAGCGTGGTTCAGCGAAGCGGCTCCGGCTCCCGCCCGGGCCGCAGGCCAGGTTCTGAGACCCCGCACAGGAGGCGATCATGGCCAAGAACCGGAACCAGAAGCGGAATCAGCCCAAGAACCGCGGTGGGTCGCAGCGCGACGAGCGCGCTCAGGGCCCGAACTCGCAGGGCCAGTCCTCGGAGTCCCAGAGCCAGCAGCCGTACTCCTCCGGTCAGGACGAGTCGTCCGCGCAGCGCAAGCGGAAGAGCAGCTTCGGTCACAACTGACCGCCGCTGGGCAGCAGCCCGGCGTGCCGAGGGGCGCGACCGAATGCGGTCGCGCCCCTCGGCACGGGATGCGCTCACCCGGCCAGGCAGGACGGCCCGAGGAGAACCTTCAAGTCCCCGAAGAGCGCGGGGTCCGCGGTGACGCGGTGCCGGTCCAGCCGGAGCACGGTGGTCTTCCGGGCCCCGAGGAGCTTGATGCGGACCTCCGTGCTCCCCCGGTGGTGGGTGAGCACCTCGCCGAGCTTCTCGACGAGCGGCGGGGTCACCTTCACGGTCGGAATGGTGATCGTGACGGGTGCGTTGGCGGAGGCCTCTGACAGGTCGGGGACCATCAGCTCCATGGCGACCAGCCGCGGTACGTCCTCCCGCTTGTCCAGCCGCCCCTTGACGAAGACGACGGCGTCCTCGACGAGTTGGGTGGACACGAGCTGGTAGGTGGCGGGGAAGAACATGCAGTCGATGGAGCCCGCCAGGTCCTCGACGGTGGCGATGGCCCAGGCGTTGCCCTGCTTGGTCATCTTCCGCTGGAGCCCGGAGATGATGCCGCCGATCGTCACGATCGCGCCGTCGGAGTGCTCACCGCCGGTGAGCTGGGCGATGGCCGCGTCCGCCTTGTCGTTGAGGACGTGCTCGATGCCGAAGAGCGGGTGGTCGGAGACGTAGAGGCCGAGCATCTCGCGCTCCTGCGCCAGCAGATACGCCTTGTCCCACTCGACGTCGGAGAACTCCACGTCCAGCCCGAAGCCCGGTGTGTCGTCCCCGGCGTCCTCCCCCATGCCGCCGAAGAGGTCGAACTGGCCCTCGGCCTCTTTGCGCTTGACCTGCACCACGTTGTCGATCATGGGCTCGTAGTGCGCGGTGAGGCCCTTGCGCGTGTGGCCCATCTCGTCGAACGCACCGGCTTTGATCAGCGATTCGATCGTCCGCTTGTTGCAGACCACCGCCTCGACCTTGTCGAGGAAGTCCGGGAACGAGGTGTACTTCCCCTTGGACTTGCGCGACCGGATGATCGAATCCACCACGTTCTGCCCGACGTTCCGGACGGCGGTGAGGCCGAAGAGGATGACGTCGTCGCCCTGGGCGGTGAAGTTGGCCTGGGACTCGTTGACATTCGGCGGGAGCACCTTGATGCCCATGCGGCGGCACTCGTTGAGGTAGACCGCCGACTTGTCCTTGTCGTCGCGCACGGAGGTGAGCAGCGCCGACATGTACTCCGCCGGGTAGTTGGCCTTGAGGTACGCGGTCCAGTAGGTGACCAGGCCGTACGCCGAGGAGTGCGCCTTGTTGAACGCATAGCCCGCGAACGGCACCAGCACGTCCCAGACGGCCTGGATCGCCTCGTCGGAGAACCCCTTGTCGCGTGCGCCCTTCTGGAAGTTGACGAACTCGGCGTCGAGGACTTCCTTCTTCTTCTTGCCCATCGCGCGGCGCAGCAGGTCGGCCTGGCCGAGCGAGTAGCCCGCGAGCACCTGGGCGGCCTTCTGCACCTGCTCCTGGTACACGATGAGGCCGTAGGTGATGTCGAGGACCTCTTTCAGCGGTTCCTCGAGCTCGGGGTGGATCGGTGTGATCTCCTGCTGGCCGTTCTTGCGGAGGGCGTAGTTGATGTGCGAGTTCATGCCCATCGGGCCCGGCCGGTACAGGGCCGAGACCGCGGAAATGTCCTCGAAGTTGTCGGGCTTCATCATGCGCAGCAGGGAGCGCATGGGGCCGCCGTCGAACTGGAAGACGCCGAGAGTGTCACCGCGGCAGAGCAGTTCGTAGGTCTTGGGGTCGTCCAGGGGCAGGGTGAGGAGTTCCAGGTCGATGCCCTTGTTGGCCTTCACCATCTTGACGGCGTCGTCCATGATCGTGAGGTTGCGCAGGCCGAGGAAGTCCATCTTCAGCAGGCCGAGCGACTCACAGGTCGGGTAGTCCCACTGCGTGATGGTGACCTGATCGGTGTGGCGCACCCAGACCGGGATGTGGTCGGTCAGCCGCTCACTGGACATGATCACGCCCGCGGCGTGCACGCCCATCTGCCGGACGAGGCCCTCCACGCCGCGCGCGGTGTCGATGACCTTCTTCACGTCCGGCTCGTTCTCGTACATCCCGCGGACCTCCCCCGCCTCGCTGTAGCGCGGGTGGGCCGGGTCGGTGATGCCGGAGAGCGGGATGCCCTTGCCGAGGACGTCGGCGGGCATGGCCTTGGTGATGCGGTCGCCCATCGCATATGGGTAGCCGAGGACGCGCGCGGAGTCCTTGATCGCGTTCTTGGCCTTGATGGTGCCGTACGTGCCGATCATGCAGACCTTGTCGGCCCCGTATTTCTCGGTCACATACCGGATGACCTCGGCGCGCCGACGCTCGTCGAAGTCGATGTCGACATCGGGCATGGAGACGCGCTCGGGATTGAGGAACCGCTCGAAGATCAGGCCGTGTTCGATCGGGTCGAGGTCGGTGATGCCCAGGGCGTACGAGACGATCGAGCCGGCAGCGGAGCCACGGCCGGGCCCGACCGCGATGCCGTTGTTCTTCGCCCACATGATGAAGTCGGCAACGACGAGGAAGTACCCCGGGAACCCCATCTGGATGATGACGTCCATCTCATACTCGACGAGGCGCTGTCGGTCCTCCGGGATGCCGCCGGGGAAGCGCCGGGCCATGCCGCGCTTGACCTCCTCGCGGAACCAGGTCACCTCGGTGTAGCCGTCGGGGACGTCGAACCGGGGCATCAGGTCACGCTTTTCGAACCAGCCGGTGGTGTCGACGAGCTCGGCCACCCGCGCGGTGTTGGCACACCCCTCCTGCCAGGCGTCGGAGGAGTCGATGGCGTACATCTCGTCGGTGGACTTGAGGTAGTAGCCGGTGCCGTCGAAGCGGAAGCGGTCGGGGTCGGAGAGGTTCTTGCCGGTCTGGATGCACAGCAGCGCGTCGTGCGCGGACGACTCGTGGGAGTACGTGTAGTGCGAGTCGTTGGTGACCAGCGGCGGGATGCCGAGCTTCTTCCCGATCTCCAGCAGACCGTCGCGGACCCTGCGCTCGATCTCGATGCCGTGGTCCATCAGCTCCAGGAAGTACCGCTCCTTGCCGAAGATCTCCTGGTACTCGGCGGCGGCCTTCAGGGCCTCGTCGTACTGCCCGAGACGGAGCCGGGTCTGCAGCTCGCCGGAGGGGCAGCCGGTGGACGCGATGAGACCCTCGGCGTGCTCGGCGATGACCTCCTTGTCCATACGCGGCCACTTGGTGAGCCAGCCCTCCTTGTAGGCGTCGGAGGAGAGCCGGAAGAGGTTGTGCAGGCCCTGCTGGTTGCCCGCCCAGATGGTCTTGTGGGTGTAACCGCCCGAACCCGAGACGTCGTCCCGCTTCTGGTGCGGCTGGCCCCATTGGATACGCCGCTTGTTGCGCCGCGACTCCGGTGCGACGTACGCCTCGATGCCGATGATCGGCGTGATACCGGCGGCGGTGGCCTGCTGGAAGAAGTCGTACGCCCCGTGGAGGTTGCCGTGGTCGGTCATGGCGATGTGCGACATGCCCATCTCCTGACAGGCCTTGAACATGTCCTTCAGCCGCGCCGCACCGTCCAGGAGGGAGTACTGAGTGTGCACGTGCAGGTGCGTGAACGGCGGCTTTGCCACGGCGGGAGACCTCCGGCGCGAAGTCGATGGCGGGTTGGGGCTTCGAGCTCGAAGTCTATGCCTCCGCACTGACACCGGCCGGGCACTCAAGGGTAGCCTCGCGCGTTGGAACAGCCGGAAGCACGACCTTCTCCACAGGCACCAGGAGGCGCACCACGATGTCGTCCCAGCAGGACACGGCGGACCGGGCCGAGCAGCGCGGCGAAGAAATCCTCTCCGTCTTCGACACCGCCTTCGGGCAGCTCCTGAGTGCCGATCCGGCCGCGTTCCGGGTCAAGTTCCGGAAGATGGCGTCCTCCGCCTTCGCCTTCTACCGCGGCACCGCCTGCCTGTTCTACAACGACCTCGAGAGCGAACGGAACAGCGGCCCGTATCTGGACGAGCGCACCGCCCGGGTGTGGATCCACGGCGATCTCCACGCCGAGAACTTCGGCACGTACATGGACGCCAACGGCCGTCTGATCTTCAACGTCAACGACTTCGACGAAGCGTACGTGGGCCCCTTCACCTGGGACCTGAAGCGCTTCGCCGCCTCCGTGGCCCTGATCGGGTACACCAAGGCGCTCAGCGACGAGATGATCAGCGATCTGGTGCGCACCTACGCCGCCGCGTACCGCGAGCGCATCCATGCGCTGGCCACCGGCGCCAAGAACGACGAGGTGCCGCCGTTCTCGCTCGACACCGCCCAGGGGCCGCTGCTCGGCGCGCTGCGCGACGCCCGCTCCCTGACCCGCTTCGCTCTGCTGGACTCGATGACCGAGATCCGGGACTTTGAACGCCGCTTCTCCGCCGGAGGCGGTGCCATCGAGCTCGACGCCGCGACGCGCTACAAGGTGCTGGCCGCGTTCGACGGCTACCTGGAGACGCTGCCGGAGTCCAGCCTCGCCCGACCCGACTCGTACCGCGTCAAGGACGTCGTGGGGCGCCGCGGTATCGGCATCGGCAGCGCGGGCCTGCCCTCGTACAACATCCTGCTGGAGGGCAACAGCGACGCGCTGGAGAACGACGTCGTGATCTACATGAAGCAGGCGCAGACCCCGGCGGTGTCCCGGCACATCACCGATGCGCGGGTCCGCTCCTACTTCCAGCACGAGGGCCACCGCACGGTGATCTCGCAGCGGGCGCTGCAGGCTCACGCCGACCCGTGGCTGGGCTGGACCGAGCTGGACGGCTCCGGCCAGCTCGTGGCCGAGGTGTCGCCGTACGCGGTGGACCTCGACTGGTCGGACATCGACGACCCGGCCGAGATCTCGGAGGTCGTCGGCGACCTCGGGCGGGCCACCGCCACGATGCACGCGGCGGCGGACGACGAGAGCGGCCATTCGCTGGTCCCGTTCTCGACGGAGCGCGCGATCGACGCGGCGATCGCGGCCGACGAGAACGGCTTCGCCCAGCTCCTGGTCGACTTCGCGCACGAGTACGGGGCGCGGGCGCGGGCGGACCACCAGATCTTCGTGGACCTGTTCCGCAACGGGCGGATCCCGCGCCTGTAGCCGCGGTTCCCAGGGCCGGGCGTGGGCCGCGGAGCGAGGCCCCGGGACTGCCCCGGGACGGCCCCGAGGCGGCCCCGGCGGCGGCCCGGGATGCACGGGACCGGGGGTTGGCGGGGCCCGGGGTACGGAGGCCGGCCTCGGCGGGGCCCGCGATACGCGAGGCCGGGTGTGAGGGCCCGGGATGCGTCGGGCGGCGGGGGCCCGGAGACGGAGCCCGGCCCCATGGCCCTGGCACCTCCCGAAGTCCGCGCGCCTCTGTGACTCAGCTCACGGTCGGCGTCGCGAGAAGCGGGCCCGCAGCCCCGACAGCGCCCCCACGGAAAACCGAGGGCTCGTTTAGTCGCCCGTTACCAGCCGACATGGCACACTCTGCGGCGATGGACATATCCGGGGCTCGGTTGAGGACACTGCGCGCAGCGCTGTTCACGGCGCTGTGCGTCACGCTGTCTGCTGCTTCGCACGTCCTGCTCTCCGGCGTCCCGCTTCCGGTCATGACCGTCGCGGGGCTCTCCGCCGGGGTCTTCGCCATCGCCTGGGCCCTGGCCGGACGTGAGCGCGGCTACGGCGCCATCGCCGCCCTGCTGATCCCGCTCGAACTGGCCGCGGACACGGTCTTCACCACCGGCCAACACGCCTGCTACGGCCGGGCCGGCGGCCCCGTCGCGGGCCCGCTGCGCTCCGTCGGCGTGGATCTGCTGTGCAGCGGCGGCGACTTCGGCACGCCGCTCGCCCACATGGCGAGCCGGCAGCCCGCCGCGCCCCTGACGGTCGCGAGCGACCCGGCCACCCCCTGGCTGCTGCTCGCCGCCCATGTCGCGGTCGGCCTCGCCGCCGCGGCCTGGCTGCGGCGCGGCGAGAGCGCCCTGGTCCGCCTGCTGCGCGCGGTCGGCGCCTTCGCCTTCCGGCCGCTGCTGGTGGCCTTCGCCACGGTCCGGGTGCAGAACGGTCCCACGCGCCGGGCGTTCCGTGCGGCGCGGCAGGTGCCGGCCGCCCAGGTCCGGCCGCTGCTGGCCCACTCCGTACTGCGGCGCGGACCGCCGTGCCCCGTCACGCTCTGAGACCTCTCGGAGCCCACCGGGCACAGCAGTCCCCCACATATCACGGAGCAGAAGGAATCTCATGAGCAACCGCAACAGCAAGGCCAACAAGGCAGCCGCACGCGAGCGCCTCCGCGAGGAGCGCGCCCGTCAGGCGAAGCGGGAGAAACTTCGCCGCCGTCTCATAGTCGGCGGCTCGATCGTCGCCGTCCTGGGCCTGGCCGCGGGCGTCGGCGTGGCCGTCGCGAACATGGGCGGCAGCGACAGTGCGGTCAGCCACGAAGACTGGGTGTCCGCGGCGAAGAAGTCGAAGTTCGCCCAGCCGGCCAACACCACCGGCGACAAGGGCACGGTCGTTGTCGTGGGCGACAAGAAGGCCAAGAACACCCTCGAGGTGTACGAGGACATGCGCTGCCCGGTCTGCGCGGCCTTCGAGCAGACCACCGGTGAGGCCGTCCTGAAGGGCATGAAGGACGGCAAGTACAAACTGCAGTTCACCATGGGCACCTTCCTCGACGAGAACATCACGCCCAAGGGATCGGGTTCGAAGAACGCCCTGAGCGCGCTGGGTGCGGCACTGAACGTCAGCCCGGACGCCTTCCTCGAGTACAAGAAGGCCCTGTTCTCAGCGGACAACCACCCGGACGAGCGCGAGGACGAGTTCGCCGAGGACGCGAAGCTGATCAAGATCGCGCAGCAGGTGAAGGAGCTGAAGGGCAACAAGGACTTCGAGAAGGCCGTGGGCGACGGGACCTACGACCAGTGGGCCCTGGCGATGAGCGACCGCTTCAACTCGGCGAAGGACGTGAAGGGCACGCCGACGGTCAAGCTCAACGGCACCCGACTGACCGCGCCGGGCGCCGACACCGCTCCGATGACCCCCGAGCAGTTCAACTCGGCGGTCGACAAGGCACTCGCCGGGAAGAGCTGACAACTCCGGGCCAACGGGCGGGCGAATATTCCGTATTCGCCCGCCCGTTCGGCTTACCACTCAGTAATCTGTTCGGCCGTGACCGAACTCTCAGCGAACCAGACCACTCGCCGCACGGTCGTCAAGGCCGCTGCCGCCTCCGCCGCACTGATTCCGTTTGTCGGGACCGCCGGCGCTATGGCCGCCAACAACGCGGCCCCCGTCTTCCTGCACGGCGTCGCGTCGGGCGACCCCCTCCCCGACGGCGTGCTCCTGTGGACCCGTGTCACGCCCACCCCCGAGGCCATGCCCGGCTCCGGCAAGGGACCGGAGGTCACGGTCGGTTGGCAGGTGGCCGAGGACAAGTCCTTCAGCAAGGTCGTGGCCAAGGGAAGCACGAGCGCCCGTGCCGCCTCCGACCACACCGTGAAGGTCGACGTCCGCGGACTGCGCCCCGCCACCGAGTACTTCTTCCGGTTCAGCCACGGCGATGCCACCTCCCCCGTCGGCCGGACGCGCACCGCACCCGCGCACCACGACGCCGCGCACTCCGTCCGGTTCGGGGTGGTCTCGTGTGCCAACTGGGAGTCCGGCTACTTCTCCCCGTACCGGCATCTGGCCGCCCGCACCGACCTCGACGCGGTGCTCCACCTCGGCGACTACATCTACGAGTACGGCACGGGCCAGTACCCGGAGGCGAAGTACGTGGTACGCCCCCACTCCCCCGTCCACGAGATCATCAGCCTCACCGACTACCGCGTCCGGCACGCCACGTACAAGACCGACCCCGACCTCCAGACCCTGCACTCCGTGCATCCGGTAGTGGCGATCTGGGACGACCACGAGTTCGCCAACGACGCCTGGTCCGGCGGCGCGGAGAACCACACGCCGGACGGGGAGGGCGCCTGGGCGCAGCGCCTGGCGGCGGCCAAACAGGCGTACTTCGAGTGGATGCCGGTACGCACCTCCACCGAGGGGACGACCTACCGACGGCTGCGCTTCGGCAAGCTGGCCGATCTGCATCTGCTGGATCTGCGGTCGTTCCGCTCCGAGCAGGCGAAGACGGGGAGCGGCGGTGTCGACGACCCGGACCGTACGATCACGGGCCGCGCGCAGCTCGACTGGCTGAAGGACGGGCTCGCCTCCTCGGACGCCTCGTGGAAACTGGTCGGCACCTCGGTGATGATCTCGCCGTTCGCCTTCGGCTCGCTGCCGGCCCATCTGCTGGAGCCGATCGCCGAGTTGCTGGGGCTCCCCAAGGAGGGGCTGGCGTTCAACAACGACCAGTGGGACGGCTACACCGACGACCGGCGGGAACTCGTCGCGCATCTTCGCGACCGGGGCATCACCAACACGGTCTTCCTGACCGGTGACATCCACATGGCCTGGGCGAACAACGTCCCGGTGAAGGCCGCCACATACCCGTTCTCGGGATCCGCGGCCACGGAATTCGTGGTGACCTCGGTGACGTCGGACAACCTCGACGACATCCTGCACGTTCCGGCCCAGACGGTGTCGCTGGCCGCGGCGGGGATCATCAGGGCGGCCAACCGCCATGTGAAGTGGGTGGACCTGGACTCGCACGGCTACGGAGTCCTCGACGTCACCGCCGAGCGGACGCAGATGGACTACTACGTGATCTCCGACAAGGGCGACCGCAACGCCTCTTCGAAGTGGAAGCGTTCGTACCGGACCAAGTCCGGTACGCAGAAGGTCGAAAGGGTCGACGCTCCCGTTCGATGATGACCGATTTTCGGCCACATCGATCTTGAAATCGATCGATCCAGAGCGGTCGCGGTGAGTGGTGCGTTCCGGGAGCCAACCGGGACATACCACTCACCTCCGCTACATCGGTCGTACCCGATGTGTCTCATAGTGGGGATGTTGTCTGGAGATCTCTCACCAACGTCCGCAATTGCCCCACTTGTTGATTGGGCCAGATCGAATCTGCTGAAGATCTGACACCTCCTCGTAATCTCCCGGCGACGGGCGGAAATCCCACCCGTCACCGTGCTCGCGAGGAGCCCACATGCGCCCAACTGCCCGTATATCCCCGCGTCTTCGCAACCGCTTCATCGGCACCGCTCTGGTGGCGGGGGCCATGGCCCTCGCCCCGCTGTCGGCTCCGGCTGGCGCCGCGACCGCACCCCAGGACAGGGCTGCCTCCGCGGCCGAAAAGTGTGCCGACGGGAGCGCTGCGGGCGCCGCGGCGCGCGTGGCGGACCCGAAGAGCAAGTACGGCAAGCCCGGCGCGCACGAGCCGGGCGAGGTGACCGCTGCCGAGGCCAAGGCCATGGAGAAGAGACTCGACCGCAGAGTCGAGCAACTCCGCAAGTCTCCGCAGGGGCGGATGCTGGCGGCCAAGGCCGCCGCCCCCACCACCATTCCCGTGTACTTCCACGTCATCCACGACGGCGCCACCGGCAAGCTCACCGCGGACGACGTCGCCGGTCAGATGACCGTGCTCAACGAGGCGTTCGCGGGCAAGGGCGACGGCAACACCGCCAGCCAGTTCAAGTTCAAGCTCGTCAAGACCGACTACACGGACAACTCCGAGTGGTACAACCAGCTCGAGCCCGACGGCGCCCAGGAGCGCGCCATGAAGACCAAGCTCCGCAAGGGCGGTTCGAGTGCCCTGAACATGTACTCCGCCGACCTCGGCGGCGGTCTGCTCGGCTGGGCGACGTTCCCGGACTGGTACCCGGACGACCCGAAGATGGACGGCGTCGTCGTCCTCGACGAGTCCCTGCCGGGCGGTTCGGCGGCCAACTACAACGAGGGCGACACCGCCACCCACGAGGTCGGCCACTGGATGGGCCTGTGGCACACCTTCCAGGACGGCTGCTCGGACACGGGCGACATGGTCGCCGACACCCCGGCCGAGGCGAGCCCGGCGTTCGAGTGCCCGGTGGGCCGCGACACCTGCGCCGCCGAGGGCCTGGACCCGATCAAGAACTTCATGGACTACACGTACGACTCGTGCATGACGCAGTTCACGCCGGGTCAGGTGGAGCGCATGACGGAGTCCTGGTTCGCCTACCGCGCGAGCTGATCACGGGCTGAAGCCCGCCGCCTCTCCGACGTCTCCGGCTCACCGCTGTCTCCGACGTCTGCAGCGCTGCCTGCCGCACATTCCCCGTGCGGCAGGCAGCCGCACGTTGCGGGCGGGCGCAGCGTTCCGCGAAGCCCCTGCGGTGCGGGCGGCCACGCTCCAGGAAGCGCTGCGTGGCCGGCCCGCCGCTACAGCTCGTCGAGGAACCCCAGGGCCACCGACCAGGTCGCCTCCGCCGCCCCGGCGTCGTAGTCGGGCAGATCCGGGTCGGTGTAGATGTGCCCGGCGCCCGCGTACCGGAAGACCTCCACCTCCGCGCCGGCCCGCCGCATGCGCAGGTACCACGCGTTCAGCCAGTCGTCCGGCTCGAACGGGTCCGGGTCTGCGACGTGCAGCTGCACCGGGAGCTCGTCGGCCGAGGCACTGTCCGCAAGGTCGGACGTGCCGTGCAGCAGAAGCAGCCCGCGCGCCTTGCCGTCCGCCATCGCGAGGTTCTGTGCGATCGAGCCCCCGAGCGAGAAGCCCGCGTAGACCAGACCACGGTCGGAGAGCGGTGCCGAGGCCGTGATCGCGCGCTTGAGCAGCTCGTGCTGCCCGATCTCGTCCTTGATCTCCATGCCCTCCTCGACGGACTCCGCGATCCGGCCGTCGTAGAGGTCCGGCACAAGAACCTCGTGGCCGGCAGCCCGGAGGCGGTCGGCCGCCGCGTGCACCGCGGGCCGCAGGCCGTAGGCCGAGTGGAAGAGGACGATTGTCGAGGACGCCACGGCTGGTCACTTTCCTCTCGGTGTATCTCTCATCTCACATCGTGCCAGCTACTTTCGTGGGTACGTGGACAGCCGTGGGCGCCCCTACGGCGCCCGGCCGACGACCCCCGAAGGGAGCTGAAGTGTCCATGGAGGACGTGCTGCGTCCGGTGCTCGTGCTCGGCGGTTCGGTGGCAGTGACCGTCGTCATCGGCTGGATCGTGGACGTGATCCTGCGCAGAACCGACGCGAGGCACCCGGAGACCCCGCTGTGGGGCCTGTTGCGCCGGTGCAGAGTACCCCTCCAGGTCGTGCTGTGCGCCGCCCTGGTCCGCAGTACTTACGATCAGGCGCACATCGCCCGCGATCACACCCAGGGCATCGGCCAGACTCTGACGATCATCCTCATCGGTGCGACGGCCTGGCTGCTCATCCGGATTTCGGCGGCGATCGTGGAGTCGGCGTACTCGAAGTACGCGACGGGGACCCGGGACGCCGCGCGCGTACGGAGGGTGCGCACGCAGGTCACGCTGATCCAGCGCGTGGTGACCGCGATCGTCTGTGTCGTGGGCATCGCGCTGATGCTGCTGACCTTCCCGGCCATGCAGACGGTCGGCGCCTCGATGCTCGCCTCGGCCGGACTCCTCGGCATCGTCGCCGGTATCGCCGCCCAGTCAACCCTGGGCAATCTCTTCGCAGGACTGCAGATCGCCTTCGGCGACATGGTCCGCATCGGCGACACGGTCGTGGTGGACGGCGAGTGGGGCACCGTCGAGGAGATCACGCTCACCTTCCTCACCGTGAAGACCTGGGACGAGCGCCGGATCACCATGCCGGTCTCGTACTTCACCAGCAAGCCCTTCGAGAACTGGTCGCGCGGCGGGCCGCAGATGACCGGCACGGTGTTCTTCCAGCTCGACCATGCAGCGCCGGTCGGCCTCATGCGGGAGCGGCTGCGCGAGATCGTGCAGGAGTGCACGGCCTGGGACGGGCGCGACTGGAGCCTTCTGGTCACCGACACCACGCCGACCACGATGGAGGTGCGCGCCCTGGTCACGGCACGCGACGCGGACGCGGTGTGGGCGGTGCGCTGCGAGGTCCGGGAGCGGATGGTCGCCTGGCTGCGCGAGGAGCATCCGTACGCGCTGCCGCGCATCGTCACCGCCACGGTGCAGGAGACCTATGGCGCGGATCCGGAGGACGGGGAGGACAAGAAGGACGGCGGGGAGGACGGGCCCGGAGGACCGGGCTCGGCCGTTCTCCGCTGACGTCTTCGATCTCCTCCAGTCCTGTCGTCCCGGCGCACGGCCGGCTCGCTCCGTGCCGGAACCCCCGTGCCGTGCGATCGGCCGACGCCCGCGATCGGCCAACGCCCCACGAGCAGCCAACGCCCCACGAGCAGCCATCCCCGCGAGCGGCCGACGCCCCGCGAGCGGCCGACGCCCCGCGATGGGCCTGTGCCCCGCGATCGGCCTGTGCCCCGCGATGGGCCTGTGCCCCGCGATCGGCCTGTGCCCTCGCGCACGGCTAACGCCCCCGCTCCGCACCTCCGTTGACCTGGATCACCTGGGCGGTGATGTGGTCGGCCGCCGGGGAGGCGAGCCAGTGCAGCGTCGCGGCGACGTCTCCCGGGTGGCCGGCCCGGTGGTTGAGCGTCTCGTCGATCAGCCGCCGGCGCCGCTCCTCCGGCAGCTCGCCCCCGAAGAACCCCGTCTCCTCCACGTAGCCGGGCGCGACGAGGTTCACCGTCACACCGCGCGGTCCGAGGTCCCGGGCGAGCGAGAACGCGTACGGGTGCAGTGCCGCCTTGGCGGGACCGTATGCGTGGGCGCCGGACCCGCGCAGGGCGGCGATCGAGCTGAGGAAGAGCACCCGGCCTCCGGGCGATGCCATATGGTCGCGGAGCGCCTCGGTGAGCAGGACGGCCGTGAGCACGTTGAGACGGAAGTTGAGCGTCCAGTCGTGGGCGGTGACGGCAAGCGGATCGCCCGGAACGGCCTCGGCTTCGAGGCCTCCGTTGCCGCCCGCGTTGTTGACCAGGACATCGACGGCGCCGAACTCGTCGCACACGAAGTGCGCGGCGCGGGCGACTTGCTGCGGATCGGTCAGGTCGGCAGGGCAGGCCACCGCGTCCGGGAGCTCCGCCGCGGCCCGTTCGAGGACCTCCGCGCGCCGCCCGATGAGCACCACGCTGTCGCCGTCCCGGGCGAAGGTGCGCGCCGCCGCGAGCCCGATCCCCGTACCACCACCGCTGATGACGACTGTGCGCGACATCCTTGCCCCATCCACTCGTCCGGAGAGATCCGAGAGAGACCCTCAAGATCCGTTCTCGATCCTACGGCGGGCCGCTGCGCAGGCTCCGCATGTCGAGCTGGCGCAGGACGCGGTCGACGACCTCGGGGTCCACGCCCGGTTCGCTGCGCGCCGCCAGCACCTCGTGACGGGCGGCCGACAGCAGCTCACCCTGGATGCGCTGGACCCGACGAACCCTCTGGGTGCGCCTGCGATGGGACTCGCGGCGCTCCTCGTCGACGATGTCGGGCGAAATCCGGGAGGCCAGGTCGTAGGCGCGGCGGAGCATCTGCTCGGACAGCTCCTCCGGCAGCTCTTCGACCGCCTCGATCTCGCGCAGCCGTCGCTTGGCGGCCTTGGCGACGCGGAGCGCGAGCCGGCGCTCCTGCTCGCGTTCGACGTCACTGTCGTGGCGTACGTCGAGTCGGTTGACCAGCCAGGGCAGGGTCATGCCCTGCAGCACCAGGGTGGTGAGCACGACACCGAAGGCGATGAAGATGATCTCCTCACGGGCGGGGAAGTCCCCGCCGTCGTCGATCGTGAAAGGGATCGCGAGGGCCAGCGCGACCGAGGCGACCCCGCGCATCCCGGCCCACCACATGATCACGGTCTCGCGCCAGGTAAGCGGGATGTCCTCCTCGACGTCCGAGCGCCGGTGCATACGCCGGGCGGCCCAGGCGGCGGGCAGCAGATACAGCAGCCGGACGACCACGACGACCCCGACCACGGCGGCGGCCGCTCCGAGCATCTGGCCCCAGCGGCCGGTCGCGGTGCCGAAGACGTTGTGCAGCTCCAGGCCGATGAGGCCGAAGGCGACCCCGGTGACGAGGGTGTCGACCACGTTCCAGAATGTATCTCCGGCGAGACGCCCGACGACGTCGTCGGGGTCCATCGCGTACTCCGCGAGGAACAGCGCGGTGGTGAGGACGGCGAGCACGCCCGAGCCCTCGAACTCCTCGGCCAGGACGTACGAGACGAAGGGCACGAGGAGCGTCAGACCGATCTGCAGCGTGGCCTCGCCCAGGATGCCCATGAGCCTGTGCGCCACCCAGCCGAGGCCCAGGCCGACCGCCACGGCGACCACCGCGGACAGCACCAGCTCACCGACCGCCCCGGGCACGGAGAAGGTGCCGCCCACCGCGGCGCCGAGCGCCACGTGGTAGAGCACGATGGCCGTGACGTCGTTGAACAGGCCCTCGCCTTCGAGGATCGACACCATGCGGCGCGGCAGCCCGAGCTTCCCGGCGACCGCTGTCGCCGCCACCGGGTCGGGCGGTGCGACGAGCGCGCCGAGCACGAAGGCGGCCGCGATCGGCAGCCCCGGGACGACAGCGTGCGCGACGGCGGCGACCGCGGCCGTGGTGACGAATACGAGTGCCACCGCCAGCAGGAAGATCGGCCGCCGGTTGGCCGCGAACTGCCGCCATGAGGTGCGCTGCACGGACGCGTACAGCAGGGGCGGGAGAACCAGCGGAAGGATGAGCCCGGGCGGCACATCGACGTTCGGCACGAACGGCAGCAGCGCGGCGACGATCCCACCGAGCGTCATGAGCACGGGCGGGGGCACGCCGAGCCGCTCACCGAGCGGGACCGTGACCAGGGCTCCCAGAAGCAGGGCGAAGAGCAGGGCCAGTTGGTCCACGGTCGGCACGCTCCGGGAGTTCAGAAAGTGATGATCAACGGCTCCCAGCGTGCCATGGGCGTGGGCCTGGCCGTCCTGCCGTCCAGCCTGCGGACCGCTCGCCGGGACCGGGGCGCCGCGGCGCTGTGCGGAGCCGGGCACTCAGGGCCCGTACGCATACTGGCCCGCCCGGGCGCTGTACGGGCTTTGAAGATGGGGGCTAGAGCAGCTTCCGCATCGAGCGGTGGGCGATTCCGGCCTCCCGGAACTCCTCGCCGTAGGGCGCGTAGCCCAGCCGTTCGTAGAATCCGGTCGCCGACGCCTGCGCATGGAGGTCGATGGCGGTCAGGCCGAGCCGACGCCCCTCCCCCTCGATGGCCCGCACCACCGCGGCGCCGACGCCCAGGCCCCGCGCCGCTCGTGTGACGGCGAGGCGGCCCAGCCCTCCGATGCGTTCGTCACCGCCGTTCCTGGCCGCGGCGGCCGGGCCGTGCAGCAAACGCCCGGTGCCCAGCGAGCCGTCGGGACCGACGGCCAGGACGTGCACGGCACCGCCGTCGTCCGCGTCGCTCTCGATCGCTGCGGGCACGCACTGCTCGCGGACGAAAACCTCTGTGCGGACCGCGAAGCAGGCGGCGCGGTCGTCCTCGCCCTCGGCGACCCGCACCTCGTACGGCGACTCGCGGCCAGGCTCGTTCGGCGATGTACCGGAAGCGGCGGAGGCGGACGGGGAGGACGCGGACGGGGAACGCGGGGTCATGCGCTCTCCGAGCGGACGATGTCCAGCGCGCGCTGCAGGTCCTCCGGGTAGTGGCTCTCGAACTCCACCCAGCTCCCGTCCGACGGGTGCTCGAAGCCGAGTCCGACCGCATGCAGCCACTGACGGCCGAGCTTCAGCCGCTTGGCCAGGGTCGGGTCGGCGCCATAGGTGAGGTCGCCGACGCACGGGTGGCGGTGGGCAGCCATATGAACCCGGATCTGATGGGTGCGGCCGGTCTCCAGCTTGATGTCGAGCAGGCTGGCGGCGCGGAACGCCTCGATGAGGTCGTAGTGCGTCACGCTCGGCTTGCCCTCGGCGGTCACCGCCCACTTGTAGTCGTGCTGGGGGTGGCGGCCGATGGGGGCGTCGATGGTGCCGCTCAGCGGATCCGGATGCCCCTGGACGAGCGCGTGGTAGCGCTTGTCGACCGTACGCTCCCGGAACTGGTGCTTGAGGACGGTGTACGCGCGCTCGGACTTCGCCACGACCATGAGTCCCGACGTACCGACATCGAGGCGGTGGACGATCCCCTGCCGCTCGGCGGCGCCCGAGGTCGAGATCCGGTAGCCGGCCGCGGCCAGCCCACCGATAACGGTCGTGCCGCTCCAGCCCGGGCTGGGATGGGCGGCCACACCCACGGGCTTCATGATCACGACGATGTCGTCGTCGTCGTGCACGATCTCCATGCCCTCGACGGGCTCGGCGACGACCTGGACGGGCGGCGCGGCCTGAGGCATCTCCACCTCGAGCCAGGCGCCGCCGGTCACGCGGTCGGACTTGCCCGCGGTGGCGCCGTCGACCTGGACCTTGCCCGAGGCGGCGAGCTCGGCCGCCTTTGTCCTGGAGAAGCCGAACATCCGGGCAATGGCGGCGTCGACGCGCTCGCCCTCGAGGCCGTCGGGTACGGGCAGCGTGCGGATCTCGGGAATCGTGCTCACCCGTCGAGTATGCCGGACTGCGGGCAGCGACTCGTACGGCCGCTCGTACGCCCGTCCCCGCCGCAGGCTCCGCCCCTCCCCGCGCGGGACGGACCGCCGCTCTCGGCCGCCCGGGCGTCAGTCCCTGTGGACGGTGCCGTCCGGGTCCAGGCCGCGGAAGGACAGGATCACGATCAGAATGCCGCCGCAGACGATCGCGGAGTCGGCGAGGTTGAAGACCGCGAAGTGGGCGGGGGCGATGAAGTCCACCACGGCGCCCTGGAAGATGCCGGGCGAACGGAAGATCCGGTCGGTCAGGTTGCCGAAGGCACCGCCGAGCAGCAGGCCGAGGGCGATGGCCCACGGCACGCTGTAGAGCTTGCGCGCGATCCGTGCGATCACGACGATCACCGTGACGGCGATGACGGAGAAGACGATGGTCAGGGCCTCACCGAGGCCGAATGCAGCACCGGGATTGCGCACCGCCTCGAACTTGAGCAGGTCGCCGACGATCTCGATCGGGGCGTGATGCTCCAGACGCGCCACCACGATCATCTTGCTGACCAGGTCGAGGGCGTACGCGAAGGCAGCCACGCCGAGCAGGACCGCGATCCGCCGCCGGCCCTTGGGCGTGGGCTCCCCGTCATGCTCCGGCTCCGGCGCCCCCTCCTCGAACCCTGGAGTACCGATCGTCCGCTCCGCCTCTGCCACGTCAGTCCCTCAGCCTGTGTCCACGGGCCGGAACCCGCCCGGCCGAACTGAGGACGAGAGTACGGCACACACGTGCGGACACTCAGCGCCGCTCCTGCTTCTGCTTGCATTCCACGCACAGAGTCGCGCGTGGGAATGCCTGCATCCGGGCCTTGCCGATCGGGTTGCCGCACGACTCGCAGAGCCCGTAGGTGCCGGCGTCGAGGCGCTCGATCGCGCGCTCGGTCTGCACGAGCATCTCCCGGGCATTGGCGGCCAGCGACAGCTCGTGTTCCCGGGTGATGTTCTTGGTGCCGGTGTCGGCCTGGTCGTCCCCGGCACCGTCGCCGGAGTCGCGCATCAAGCCGGTGATCGCCGCCTCGGAGGCGAGGAGCTCATCGCGCAGGCGCTCGGCCTCCTCCCGCAGCTCGGCGCGGGCCTCCGCCACCTCCTCCGTGGTCCAGGGGGACTCCCCCGGGCGTACGGCGAGATCGCCCGGGGCGGCCTTGCCGACGCGCGCCTCGGGTACGGCGGACGCTGCGGCCGCGGGGGCCTTCGCCGCGGCGGGCGTCCTGCCCGGGTCCTTCTTCGCGGCCGCCGGTGCGGCTCCCGTCTTTTTCGCGGCGGGCCTCCGCGCGGCGGGCGTCGCCTTCTTCGCCGCCACGGTCTTCTTGGCCGTGGTCCTCCGGGTCGTGGCCTTCCCCGCTGCCGACTTCCCGGAGGCGGGCTTCGCCGTCCGTGAGGTGCCGGTCGTGGGCATGGCCTCGGCGGACTCCGTCACGGCGTCGCCGGCCGGCTCCGTCTTCGCCGCGGCCGTCGTCCTGCTCGCCACCGCTTTCTTCGGGGCCGTTTTCTTCGTGGCCGTTGTCTTCGTGGCCGTTGTCTTCGTGGCCGTTGTCTTCGTGGCCGTTGTCTTCGTGGCCGTCTTCTTCGTGGCCGTCTTTTTTGCGGCGGACTTCTTCGCCGCCGACTTCTTCGCCGCGGCGGTCTTCACCGCGCTCTTCCCGGCGGTCTCGGACTTCACAGCGCGCTCCGTCCTCTTCGCCGCGGCCTTCCCCGTTCCGGAGGTGTCCGGCCCGGTGTCCTGCGTGCTGTCCCCGGCGGGGGTGACCTGCTCCGGCCTGGCCTTCTCCGTCTCGGCCCGCTCTGTCTCGGCCCCCTGGGCCGCGATCTTCCCCGGTGTGGTCTTCGAGGTCTTCGTGGTCTTCTCCGGTGCCGTCTTCTGGGGCCCGGTCTTCACGGGGGTCTTCGCCGGGGCATTCCTGGCAGCCGACTTCTTCGGGGGCGCGGTTTTGGCCGCGGCTCCCTGCGTCTTCTTCTCCGGCGTCGTCTTCGCTACTCGCGGGGTCGTTTTCACGGTGCTCTTCCTCGCCGACGTTTTCTTGGGCGCCGCGCCGGGCGATCCGGTCGACGCCGACTTCTTCACGGCGGACTTTTTCGCCACCATGGTCGCGGCCCCTTCACATATGTGATCTTGCACGCGAGTCGTGCTGGGACGATAAATCGGCTCCAAAGCGGCGGCAACGGGGCAAACCATGGCCGCCACGTCATCCGGGCAGGTCTGCAACCGTTGTGCCCCACTGCCTGCCCGGTAATCCGCCGCCCGCACTCCGTCGTTCCCCGTGTCGCCATTCGGGTCACGCGGAATCCGGTCGGCCGCGGTGGGCGAAGCCCCGTACACTGGGCGCAGCGAAAGGCGTGGAAGGGGACGAGTAGCGCCGTACGCAGCCATGAGCGACCTGGGGATGGTGCGAGCCCGGGGGCGAGCGCGACGTGAAGATCACCCCGGAGCCGCCGGAAGAAAGCTCCGCTGCGGCGGCCACGTGGCCGGCGGCCCGCGGGCGAGTAGAACCGGCGTCGCGGCCTCAATGAGGGGGCGGTGGGAGAAGTGATCACCGCCAAGGAGGGTGGTACCGCGGGAGCACCAGCTCTCGTCCCTCCGACGGACTGCATTTTTTCTACAGACGTGACGTCCGCCGGAGGAAGATCCGATGACGCAGTACCGCCAGGTGCCCGCCCAGGTCGACCTGCCCGCGCTCGAGCACGCCGTGCTCGACTTCTGGCGCGAGGCCAAGGTCTTCTCCCGCAGCCTGGAGCAGACCGAGGGGCGGCCCGAGTGGGTCTTCTACGAGGGCCCGCCGACCGCCAACGGCATGCCCGGCGCCCACCACATCGAGGCCCGCGTCTTCAAGGACGTCTTCCCGCGCTTCCGGACCATGCAGGGCTACCACGTGGGCCGCAAGGCCGGCTGGGACTGCCACGGCCTGCCGGTCGAGCTCGCGGTCGAGAAGGAGCTCGGCTTCAGCGGCAAGAAGGACATCGAGGCGTACGGCATCGCCGCCTTCAACGCCAAGTGCCGCGAGTCGGTCACCCGCCACACCGACGCCTTCGCCGAGCTGACCACGCGCATGGGCTACTGGGTCGACCTCGACGACGCCTACCGCACCATGGACCCGGAATACGTCGAGTCCGTCTGGTGGTCGCTGAAGGAGATCTTCGGCAAGGGGCTGCTCGTCCAGGACCACCGCGTCGCCCCCTGGTGCCCCCGCTGCGGGACCGGCCTCTCCGACCACGAGCTGGCCCAGGGATACGAGACCGTCGTCGACCCGTCCGTCTACGTCCGCTTCCCGCTGACCTCCGGCCCGCTCGCGGGCGAGGCGTCCCTCCTCGTCTGGACGACGACACCCTGGACCCTGGTCTCGAACACCGCGGTCGCCGTCCACCCCGACGTGACCTACGTTGTGGCGACAGACGGCCAGGAGAAGCTGGTCGTCGCCGAGCCGCTGCTGGAGAAGGCGCTCGGCGTGGGGGCACCCTCCGGGCCGCAGGGCTCAGGGAGCGGCTGGCAGACCACCGGCCAGAGGTTCAGTGGCCGCGAGATGGAGCGCTGGGGCTACGACCGCCCCTTCGCCCTCGTCGAGATCGAGAACGCCCATTTCGTGGTCAACGCCGACTACGTGACGACCGACGACGGCACCGGCCTGGTCCACCAGTCCCCCGCATTCGGTGAGGAGGACCTCAAGGTCTGCCGCGCGTACGGTCTGCCGGTGGTGAACCCGGTCCGTCCCGACGGCACCTTCGAGGAGGACGTCAACCTCGTCGGCGGCCAGTTCTTCAAGAAGGCCGACGAGGCGCTGGTCGCCGATCTGCACACCCGAGGCCTGCTCTTCAAGCACCTGCCGTACGAGCACAGCTATCCGCACTGCTGGCGCTGCCACACGGCGCTGCTCTACTACGCGCAGCCGTCCTGGTACATCCGCACCACCGCCATCAAGGACGCCCTCCTCCGGGAGAACGAGCGCACCAACTGGTACCCGGAGGCGGTCAAGCACGGCCGCTTCGGCGACTGGCTCAACAACAACATCGACTGGGCGCTCTCCCGGAACCGCTACTGGGGCACGCCGCTGCCGATCTGGCGCTGCGAGGAGGGCCACCTCACCTGCGTAGGCTCCCTCACCGAGCTGTCCGAGCTGACGGGCACCGACCAGTCGGGCCTGGATCCGCACCGCCCGTACATCGACGAGATCACCTTCACTTGCACCGCCGAGGGCTGCTCGCTGACGGCGACGCGGGTGCCCGAGGTGATCGACGCCTGGTACGACTCGGGCTCGATGCCGTTCGCACAGTGGGGCTACCCGTACCGCAACAAGGAGATCTTCGAGAAGCGCTACCCGGCGCAGTTCATCTCCGAGGCCATCGACCAGACCCGCGGCTGGTTCTACACACTGATGGCGGTCGGCACGCTCGTCTTCGACAAGTCGTCCTACGAGAACGTGGTCTGTCTCGGCCACATCCTTGCCGAGGACGGCCGGAAGATGTCCAAGCACCTGGGCAACATCCTCCAGCCGATCCCGCTCATGGACCAGCACGGGGCCGACGCGGTCCGCTGGTTCATGGCAGCCGGCGGCTCGCCCTGGGCGGCCCGCCGCGTGGGCCACGGCACGATCCAGGAGGTCGTCCGCAAGACCCTGCTGACGTACTGGAACACGGTCGCCTTCCAGGCCCTGTACGCCCGTACGTCCGGCTGGGCCCCGAGCGAGGCCGACCCGGCACCGGCAGAGCGGCCGCTGCTGGACCGCTGGCTGCTGAGCGAGCTGGGCGCGCTGACCGACCAGGTCACCCAGGCCCTGGAGTCGTACGACACCCAGCGGGCGGGCAGGCTGCTCTCCGCCTTCGTCGACGACCTGTCCAACTGGTACGTACGCCGCTCCCGCCGCCGCTTCTGGCAGGGCAACGCGGCCGCGCTGCGCACGCTGCACGAGGTGATCGAGACGGTGACGCGTCTGCTGGCGCCGATCATCCCGTTCATCACCGAGCGGGTGTGGCAGGACCTGGTCGTGACGGTGACACCGGAGGCGCCCGAGTCGGTGCACCTGTCGTCCTGGCCGGTCGCCGACACCGCGCTCATCGATCCCGAACTCGCGCGCCGGATGGTGCTGGTGCGGCGTCTGGTGGAGCTGGGGCGCGCGACCCGTGCCGAGTCGGGTGTGAAGACCCGCCAGCCGCTGTCCCGCGCGCTGGTCGCGGCGGCGGGCTTCGAGGAGCTGGGCGCCGAACTGCGCGCCGAGATCGCCGAGGAACTCAACGTCAGCGAACTGGCATCGCTGTCCGAGGTCGGCGGCTCCCTGGTCGACACCACGGCCAAGGCCAACTTCCGCGCCCTGGGCAAGCGGTTCGGCAAGGGCGTCCAGGCGGTCGCCAAGGCCGTGGCCGCGGCGGACGCCGCTGCACTCTCGCTGGCGCTCCGCGAGGGCACCGCGTCGGTGGAGGTGGACGGCGAGACGGTGGCGCTCTCGCCCGAGGAGGTCATCATCACCGAAACCCCGCGCGAGGGCTGGTCGGTGGCCTCGGACTCGGGCGCGACCGTGGCGCTCGACCTGGAGATCACCCCGGAGTTGCGGCGTGCGGGGTTGGCCCGTGACGCGATCCGGCTGATCCAGGAGGCGCGCAAGAACAGCGGCCTCGATGTGGCCGACCGGATCGTGCTGCGATGGGAGTCCAGGGACGACGAGGTCCGTACGGCACTGACGGATCACGCAGAACTGATCGCGGACGAGGTGCTCGCCACTGACTTCGCACCGGGAGCGGCGGACTCCTCCTACGGCGACGCGTTTGAGGACGCGGGGCTGAGCCTCACGTTCCGCCTCCGCAAGACCGAGGCGTAGCACGGTGTGAGGAGGCGGCGCGCCCCGGCGCGGGTGCGCCGCCCCTCGCCTCCTCATCTCTCCCCGCAACGGCTGGGGCAGGCCCCTTGAGACCGCTCAGCCGAGCCGGAGGCGCTCGGCGAGGGTGCCCCGGGGACCGGAGGCGACGTAGAGCATGTGCGCGACAAACTCGTTGGGGCTCTCGCGCACGGTGAAGCCACCCGTGGTGAGGATCTGACGGATCGCCTCCCGCATCACATCCGCAACATGCGCCCCGTACCGCACCACCGGCGCCTCGGCCTGGTGTTGGAGGGTGCACCGCGTGATCGCGGATGCCAGCCACGGATGGATCCGCCACTCCACGTAGACGCCTCCCGATGCGTCACCCCCCGGGTCGATCGCCACCCGCACGCCCGCACTGACACGCGCGTCCATCCCGGGAACCACCGGCAGCCCCGCCGCGGCCAGCTCGGTCGACACATCCTCCGCGAGCATGCCCCATCGCCTGCGCGTCTCGGCGCTCGCCTGCTGGTAGCCGTCGCCCATGGTGGGGACGTTAGCGCAGAAAAGGGCCGGGCCCCGGGATTCGTCCCGGGGCCCGGCCCTTGATCTGCCGACTGCTACGCGCGCTCTGCGCGGTGTCCCGTCAGTTGTCGTCCTCGTCGATGAGGAATCCCCGCATCGGGGACGGTGCCTGCTGCATCGGCTGCGGGCCCTGCGGCCGCACCGGCGCCATCGGCTGGGTCATCGCCGGGGACATCTGCTGCTGACCGCCGTACGACGGACCACCGCCGCCCGGGCCGTGGCCGTGGCCGCCCATGGACTGGTTGCCGCCCATGGTGTGGCCGCCCATGCCCGCACCCGCGCCTGCCATGGACGGGGACGGCGGCAGGGAAGCGGTCGCCGGGGTCCGCGGCGGGGCCAGCGAGTCGTCGGCCTGGTTCTCCAGCTGACGGAGCTGGCTCTCCAGGTACGACTTCAGACGCGTCCGGTACTCCCGCTCGAAGCCGCGCAGGTCCTCGACCTTGCGCTCCAGCGTGGCGCGGGCGGACTCCAGGGAGCCCATCGCGACACGGTGCTTCTCCTGGGCGTCCCGCTCGAGCGCGTCGGCCTTGGCGCGGGCATCCCGCTCCAGTCCCTCGGCCCGGCTCCGGGCCTCACCGACGATCTTGTTGGCCTCGGAACGGGCCTCCGCGATCGCCTGGTCCGCGGTCTGCTGCGCGAGCGAGAGGACGCGGGCGGCGCTGTCGCCGCCGGGCCCCTGCTGCGGCAGGTGCGGCCCACCGGGACCACCGGGGCCGCCCATCGGGCCACCCATGGGACCGCCCTGGCCCATGGGACCGGGACCGTGCGGGCCCTGCGGGCCGTGGCCACCGGGACCTGCAGGCAGCTGGGGCGCTCCACCGGGCAGCTGGGGCGGACCCATCTGCTGCTGCGGCGGCACCGGCTGCGGGCCCGATATGGCGGCGGGGACGGGTGCCCCGCCCCGGTCCTGCTGCTCCGGTGGCTTGCGCATACCCTGCTGCTGGTTCTGCGCGGCGGCACGGGTCGCCGCGGCGAGCTTGGCGCGCAGGTCCTCGTTCTCCCGCAGCAGCCGGGTCAGTTCGGCTTCGACCTCATCGAGGAAGGCATCGACCTCGTCCTCGTCATAGCCTTCTCGGAGGCGGACGGTCGTGAACTGCTTGTTCCGAACGTCCTCGGGGGTCAACGGCATCTCTTCACCTCAACGTAGTCGTCGGCATATCGGCAGACCGTATCGTTCACAGCCGGCTCACGACGGTGATCAGGATGTAGACGATGATCATCAGTACGAAGAAGGACAGGTCGAGCGCCACGCCCCCGAGACGCAGCGGCGGTATGAACCGCCGCAAAAGCTTGAGTGGCGGATCAGTGACAGTGTAAGTGGCTTCCAGGACCACCACCATCGCCTTCCCCGGTTGCCACGAGCGGGCGAACTGGAAGACGTAGTCCATGACCAACCGGAAGATCAACACGATGAGGAAGCAGTACAGCGCGATGTAGATCACCTGCAGTGCGATGTCCATCTCGCGGCGCCTCTCCCCTTACTCGTGCCGGGCCTCGCGGCCTCGGTGACCATGTTGCGTCTCAGCTTTGGTTGAAGAACCCGCCCTCTGCGATGCGGGCCTTGTCCTCCGCCGTGACATCGACGTTAGCAGGCGACAAGAGGAAGACCTTCTGCGTCACTCGCTCGATACTGCCGTGAAGACCAAACACCAATCCAGCCGCAAAGTCGACAAGTCGCTTCGCATCGGTGTCATCCATCTCCGTCAGATTCATGATCACCGGGGTGCCCTCACGGAAGTGTTCCCCGATGGTACGGGCTTCGTTGTACGTCCGGGGGTGCAGAGTCGTGATGCGGTAGGGCTCGCGCTCGGACACGACCTTGGGCATGATCACCGGTGCGTTCTTCTCCAGATTCTGACGTTCAGGTGTGATGGACGCCACGGGGGCGATACGGGCGGGTCGTCCGCTTTCGGCGGCGAGAGCCAGAGGCTCGCGGGGAGCCGGGGCATGGACGACGCGTACCGATTCGTCCTGTTGTGTCCGCTCGGACAGGTGGGGCTGATGTTGCCGGCGGGGCCGCTCGGGCTCCGGCTCCGGTTCGAAATCATCGTCGGGGTCGAAGCCCCGGCCGTCGTACCCATCGTCCTCCACGAGGCCGAGGTAGACCGCCATCTTGCGCATCGCGCCGGCCATTCTCTGCGTCCTCCGCTCTGTGGTGGATCGGCTCCGTCACCGGTTGCCCTGGATCCACTCGGCCTGACCGCCCATTGACGGAAATGACCATATTTTCTACTGTGGTCCGACTTGATTGGCGACGTTACCGGAGCCTGGGTCTGACTCCGAGTACCGCAGTGCCGACGCGCACATGTGTCGCTCCGGCCGCCACGGCGTCCTCGAGGTCCGAACTCATTCCTGCCGACACCATGTTCGCAGCAGGATGCTCCGAGCGCAGGCGTGCCGAGATTTCCATCAGCCTGTCGAATGCCGCCCGTTGACGCCCGGCGTACACGCCGGACAGCGGTGCGACGGTCATCACACCTCCCAGCCGCAGTCCTTCGGCACCGGCGATCGCGTCGGCGATCTCCGGCACCTCCTCCGGTGCGGCCCCGCCCCTGCCCCCGGCGTCCCCTTCCTCGGCGTCCAGGGCGACTTGGACGAGACAGCCGACCTCGCGGCCTGCGCGCACAGCGGCACCCGATAGGGCGGTGACAAGTCGCAGGCGGTCCATGGATTGCACCATATCGGCGTAACTGACCACGGAACGCGCCTTGTTCGTCTGAAGTTGCCCTACGAAGTGCCAGTCGAGGGTGAGTCCGGCGCACTCCCCCGCCTTGGACGCCGCCTCCTGGTCCCGGTTCTCCGCGACATGGCGGACGCCCAGCTCGGCGAGCAGTCGGACATCACTTGCGGGGTAGGTCTTGGTGACCACGACGAGGGTCACCTCGTCCCGCTTGCGGCCCGCGGCGGCACAGGCCGCGGAGATACGTTCCTCCACCCGCGAGAGGTTCTGGGCGAGTTGAGCCCTGCGGTCAGTCATGCCAGTCCCATCAGTCCAGCCAGACATAGCCGGCCAGCCGACCCGTCGTACGGTCACGACGGTATGAAAAGTAATCGGGCGATTCCAGTGTGCAGATGTGACTCTTCTCGCACATCTCCACGCCAAATCGGGCAAGTTGAGCGACAACCCCGGCCGTGACGTCCACGGCGGGCGTCCCCCAGCTCGTGGTCGACCATGACTCCGGGACGGCCCGCGCCACGTCCGCCCGCATGTCCTCCGGCACCTCGTAGCAACGCCCGCAGATTGCGGGCCCCGCGAGAGCGGTGATCCTGGACGCCTGGGCCCCCAGGGCGAGCATCGCCTCCACGGTCGCCGGTACGACACCGGCCACCAGGCCCGGCCGCCCGGCGTGCGCCGCGGCGGCGACACCCGCCAAAGGGTCGGCCAGCAGGACGGGGGTGCAATCGGCGGTGAGTACGGCGAGGGCGAGCCGGCGCCGGGTGGTCACGACCGCGTCCACACCCGGGATCTTCCCGTCCGGCTTCCACGGACCGTCGACGACGACCACGTCCCGCCCGTGCACCTGTTTCATCCAGACGACGCCGGCGGGGTCCAGACGCAGTTCCTTCGCGACGAGTTCGCGGTTGGTCCGTACGGCGCCTGGCTCGTCGCCGACGGCACCGCCGAGGTTGAGCTGCTCATAAGGAGCGGCGCTCACCCCGCCCCACCGGTCGGTGAAAGCGAAGTGCGCGCCGCTCGATTGATGCTGGTGCCCTATCACGTCGGGTCGGTTACTTCAGGAAGTCCGGGACGTCCAGCTCCTCGGCCTGGCTGTCCTGGTACGGGCGGGCCGACGGCACCTGCGGAGCGGCGGCCGGGGGCGAAGGCACCTCACCGACCGGGGCCGGCTCGCTGCGCTCGGGCTCGATCTCTTCGGGATCGCGCGGAGTGACGGCTCCCAGGCCTCCGAAGGAGGGGCGGCTGCCGGTGTCGGAGGACGACGGCGGACGGCTGCCGCTCTGGTAGGACTCCTCGCGGCCGCTGCTCGTACCGAGCACCTTGTCGCGGTTCTTGGACGGCGGCTGCCCGCCGTCGAAGCCCGCCGCGATGACTGTCACGCGGACCTCGTCGCCGAGGGCGTCGTCGATGACGGCACCGAAGATGATGTTCGCCTCGGGGTGAGCGGCCTCGCTGACGAGTTGGGCGGCTTCGTTGATCTCGAAGAGACCGAGATCCGAACCGCCGGAGATGGAGAGCAGCACACCGCGAGCGCCGTCGATGGACGCCTCCAGCAGGGGCGAGGAGATGGCCATCTCGGCGGCGGCCACCGCGCGGTCGTCTCCGCGGGCCGAGCCGATGCCCATGAGCGCGGACCCGGCCTCGGACATCACGGACTTGACGTCGGCGAAGTCGAGGTTGATGAGGCCAGGGGTGGTGATGAGGTCGGTGATGCCCTGGACACCGGAGAGCAGGACCTGGTCCGCGGACTTGAACGCGTCGAGCACGCTCACCTGACGGTCGGAGATCGACAGCAGGCGATCGTTCGGGATCACGATGAGGGTGTCGACCTCGTCGCGCAGCGAGGCGATGCCGTCCTCGGCCTGGTTCGCGCGACGGCGGCCCTCGAAGGTGAACGGGCGCGTGACCACGCCGATGGTCAAGGCGCCCAGCGAGCGCGCGATGTTGGCGACGACCGGTGCGCCACCGGTGCCCGTGCCACCGCCCTCGCCCGCGGTCACGAAGACCATGTCGGCGCCCTTGAGCACCTCTTCGATCTCCTCGCGGTGGTCCTCGGCGGCCTTGCGGCCGACATCGGGGTTGGCGCCGGCGCCGAGTCCGCGGGTGAGCTCGCGGCCGACGTCGAGCTTGACGTCGGCGTCGCTCATCAGCAGGGCCTGTGCATCGGTGTTGATCGCGATGAACTCGACGCCCTTGAGACCGACCTCGATCATCCTGTTGATGGCGTTGACGCCACCGCCGCCGATCCCGACGACCTTGATGACTGCGAGGTAGTTCTGCGGTGCTGCCACGTCGAAGGCCTCTCGCCTCGAGTTACGTGTCCGCGCGGTTGCCGCGGTTTCGCGGGGCACGGACGCATGCCGATTTGGGACGGTCCAAAGCCGACCCGAACCCTAACGGTCAAGTTTAGGGTTACCAGTTGTGTCTGCCCTGTGGACTCTTCGAACGAGACACTAAGTCGACAAGTGCTGCGCGTTCAACGAACACGCCGAACCTCCCGTTTTTCTTTTCACCCTATGTGATCACGCCATGTGCTAGCCAACCAGGGTGCTGGCCTGCCGCTCCGCGCGTCAACTCCCTGACATCACAGGGGCGGTGGGAGCACTGACATCGAAGTGCTCGGCGCCCCGCGCCGTTTTCATGAGCGCGAGAAGTGTCTTCGCCTTGGCGGCTCCCCGTTCGCTGCTACCCCACGCCACGGTCCGACCCCCCGTCAGTTCCAGCGTGATGGAGTCATATGAACTGACTCGGACGACCCGGGTGTCGCGGTGAATGACCTCCGGTAGTCCGCCCGCGACGCGTACTGCCTCCCGCTCGAGCCTCTTCGGTCCGAATCGCTGGAGACTCGGTGAACGGCTCGCATCCAATTCCAGAAGCGGAACGCCTTTCGGCGCCCCGGGAACGGTCGCGTAGCGAACTCCACCGCTGTCCACTTCGATAAACTTTCCGCCCTTATCAATAAGAACTTCCGGTTTGCGTTCCGTCACTTTCAGACGGATTTCATCGGGCCAGACCCGTACGACGTCCACCGCACCGATACGGGGCAGTTGCGCCCGGAGGTGTGTGGCAATTCCCTCCGTGTCGACCGACATCAGAGGGGTGTTGAGCGGTACGTCCGCCGCCGCCGTCACCTGACGGGGTGTGAGAACCCGGGTCCCCCGGGTGCTCACCTTGCCCACCCGCAGCCACTTCGAGCCGTAGACGACCCAGGCTCCCGACGCCACGACGAGCACCACCAGTGCCAGCGTCACGAGGAGGAAACGGCGGCCGGGCCTTGGGAACCGGAACCTCCGTTTCCTGGGTCGCCGGGGCGGGCCGGACGGTACCGGCCTCCTCGCACCACGTTCGGCGGTCGTCGGTCCGGCCACGCTCCCTGGCTCCTTCCGGGGCCCGGGGGGAACCCGGGCCGTTACGGCCTCACGCCCGGTGGCGCGCCGCCATCGCCTCGTACACCATCCCGACGAGCAGGTCGTCGGCGTCCCGGCGGCCGAACTCCGCCGCGGCGCGGGACATCTCGTACAGCCGGTGCGGGTCGGACAGCACCGGGCGCACCTGGCTCTGCACCCACTCCGGCGTCAGCTCGGCGTCGTCGACCAGCAGGCCGCCGCCGGCCTTGACCACGGGCTGGGCGTTGAGCCGCTGCTCGCCGTTGCCGATCGGCAGCGGTACGTAAGCGGCCGGAAGCCCGACCGCGGACAGTTCGGCGACGGTCATCGCGCCCGCGCGGCAGAGCATCATGTCGGCCGCGGCGTACGCGAGGTCCATCCGGTCCACGTACGGTACCGGGATGTAAGGGGGCATTCCCGGCATGTTGTCCACATGCGGCAATTCATTCTTCGGGCCGACCGCGTGGAGGATCTGGATGCCGGAGCGCTGGAGCGCCGGGGCGACCGTCTGGACCACCTCGTTGAGGCGGCGGGCTCCCTGCGAGCCGCCGGAGACCAGCAGCGTGGGCAGGTTGGGGTCGAGCCCGAAGGCGGCACGGGCCTCCGGGCGCACCGCGGCACGGTCGAGGGTGGCGATGGAGCGGCGCAGCGGGATGCCGATGTAGCGCGCGTTGCGGAGCTTGCTGTCCGGGGTGGCGACGCCGACCTGGTGCGCGTACCGGGAGCCGATCTTGTTGGCCAGACCGGGCCGGGCGTTGGCCTCGTGGACGACGATCGGGACGCCGAGCCGCTTGGCGGCCAGGTAGCCGGGCAGGGCCACATAGCCGCCGAAGCCGATCACGCAGTCGGCCTTGGTGCGCTCGAGGATCTGCTCCGCCGCCTTGATCGTGCCGCGCAGCCGGCCGGGGACGGTGATCAGCTCCGGCGTGGGCTTGCGGGGCAGTGGTACGGCCGGGATCAGCGCCAGTTCGTAGCCCCGCTCGGGTACGAGCCGGGTCTCGAGTCCGCGCTCCGTGCCGAGGGCCGTGACCCCCACGGTCGAGTCCTGCCTGCGCAGGGCGTCCGCGAGGGCGAGCGCGGGCTCGATGTGGCCGGCGGTCCCCCCACCGGCGAGTACGACATGCACCGAAATTCACCGCTCTCCGGACGGCCGCCTCGTGGCGCGCCGTCGCATCGTCTTCCGTCTCACACCCGCCAGCTTCCTCCGGAAAGCCGGCTGCCGCGTGGCCAGGGCCGCCCGGGCCGCGGGCTCGGCTCGCGCGAAGGCGATCAGCAGCCCGATGGCGAACATGGTCGGCAGCAGGGCGGACCCTCCGTAGGAGAACAGCGGGAGCGGAACGCCGGCGATCGGCAGCAGACCGAGCACCGCACCGATGTTGACCACGGCCTGGGCCGTGACCCAGGTGGTCACACCTCCCGCGGCGTACCTCACGAAGGGGTCCTCCGTGCGTCCGGCCACGCGGATACCCGCATAGCCTAGAGCCGCGAAGAGTGCGAGCACCGACAGCGTCCCTGCCAGGCCGAGTTCCTCCCCGGTCACGGCGAAGATGAAGTCGGTGTGCGGTTCCGGGAGTTCACCCCATTTCTCCACACTCGCCCCGAGTCCGGAGCCGAACCAGCCGCCATTGGCCAGGGCGTAGATCCCGTGTACGGCCTGCCAGCAGCGGTCGCCCTCGCCGGGCTCGGTGGCTCCCAGGCAGGCGAGCCGCGCCATCCGGTTCTGGCTGGTGGTGATGAGGATGATCCCCAGCACGGCGGCGCCCGCGAGCACGCCCGCGAAGAGCCGAGTAGGGGCGCCGGCCAGCCACAGCAGGCCGAAGAGGATCGCGGTAAGGATGATTGCGGTGCCCATGTCACCGCCGAGCATGATCAGCCCGAGGAGCATAAACGCCGCGGGGACGAGCGGCACGAGCAGGTGCTTCCACTGGGTCAGCAGGCGCAGGTCCTGCTTGCGGGCGAGCAGATCGGCGCCCCACAGGACGAGCGCGAGCTTGCCGAACTCACTGGGCTGGAGCTGGAAGGGGCCGCCCAGCTGGAGCCAGTTGGTGTTGCCGTTGACGGTGTGCCCTATCCCCGGCACCTGCACCAGGGTCATCAGGAAGACCGAGACGGCGAGCAGCGGATACGCCAGCAGGCGGTGGAACCGTACCGGCATCCGGGAGGCGAAAAGCAGCAGCCCCGCACCGAGAACGGCGGCGACGAGCTGCTTGCGGAAGAAGTGGGTGGGGGCGAGCCCGGACTGCAGGGCCTGGATCATCGACGCCGAATAGACCATGACCAGCCCCAGCACGGTGAGCAGCATGCTCCCACCGAGGATCAGGTAGTACGCGGTGAGGGGACGGTCCCAGGCACGCCGGAGGCGGATGTGGAATTGCCGCAGTCCGCGCAGAGCGCTGCCGCGCGCGGGCTTCTTCGGGGTACGGGCACCGGCCGCGCCGGCCCCCGCCGGCTTCGGCCGTGCAGCGCGGGGCGCTGCCGTGCGCTCGCGCAGCGCCACCAGCGGGCCGCCCGCCCCGGCAGCGTTGGTGCTCAGGCGCCGGGCGGCGGCGATACGGCCCCGCAGACCGGTCATCTCTCGCGATCGGCCGTCCGCGGCGGTACCGGGCTGCTCGGCCGTCATGTCCCCTCCGTATGTCTGGTGCGCCGGATCCTTGCGCGGCGGGGACCCTCCGGCTCTACTGCCGCTGTTCGCCGCCGACCGCTTCGAGTTCGCGTACGGCTTCGGCGAAGGCGTCCCCGCGCATGCCGTAGTTGACGAACATGTCCATGGAGGCGCAGGCCGGGGCCAGCAGTACGGTGTCTCCCGGCCGGGCCAGGCCGGCCGCCTCCCGGACCGCCGCGGACATCGCCCCAGTGTCGGTCCGGTCGAGGTCCACGACCGGGACTTCGGGGGCGTGTCGCGCGAGCGCTTCGCGGATCAGGGCCCGGTCGGCGCCGATGAGAACCGCACCTCGCAATCGCTTCGCGGCACCAGTGACGAGTTCGTCGAAGGTGGCACCCTTCGCGAGGCCGCCGGCGATCCATACGATGTGCTCGAAGGAGGCGAGGGACGCCTCGGTCGCGTGGGTGTTGGTGGCCTTGGAGTCGTCCACGTACGCGACGCCGCCGACATCGGCGACGTGCGCGATGCGGTGGGCGTCGGGGCGAAAGGCGCGCAGCCCGTCGCGTACGGCCGTGGGCTCGACGCCGTAGGCGCGGGCGAGGGCGGCGGCCGCCAGGGCGTTGGCGATGTTGTGGGGCGCCGCCGGCGTGACATCGGAGACCTCGGCCAGCTCCTGCGCACTGCTGCGGCGGTTCTCCACGAAGGCGCGGTCGACGAGAATGCCCTCGACGACGCCGAGTTGGGAGGGCGCCGGGGTGCCGAGGGTGAAGCCGATGGCGCGGCAGCCCTCTTCGACGTCCGCGGCGCGGACCAGTTCCTCGGTGGCCGGGTCGGCGGCGTTGTAGACGCAGGCGACCCGGTTTCCCTGGTAGATCCGGCCCTTGTCGGCGGCGTACGCCTGCATCGAGCCGTGCCAGTCGAGGTGGTCGGGCGCGAGGTTGAGGACGGCGGCGGAATGGGCTCGGACGGAGGGCGCCCAGTGGAGCTGGTAGCTGGAGAGCTCGACGGCCAGGACGTCGTACGGCTCCTCGGAGAGCACCACATCGATGATCGGGGTGCCGATGTTCCCGACGGCGGCGGTTCGGAGCCCGGCGGCGGTGAGGATCGAGGCGAGCATCTGGACGGTGGTGGTCTTGCCGTTGGTGCCGGTGACGGCGAGCCAGGGGGCGGCCCCGGGCCCGCGGAGGCGCCAGGCGATCTCCACGTCGCCGACGACGTCGACACCTGCCTTCGCCGCGGCCAGGAACAGCGGGCTGTCGGGCTTCCAGCCGGGCGAGGTGACGACCAGCTCCGTGCCCTCGGGGAGCGTCGCCCCGTCGCCGAGCCTGACCGAGATCCCCTCGCCCTCCAGGGAGGCCGCGGTCTCCCGCTGCCGCTCCCCGTCACCGCCGTCCACGACCGTTACGGCGGCCCCGAGGCGGGCCAGGGCACGGGCGGCGCTCATGCCGCTCACCCCCAGGCCCGCGACGGTGACGTTCCCCCAGCTACCGCTGGGGGGGAGTGCCCCCATGTCCCGTTCGATCACTTGTCGGCCGCCCAGCCCGCGTAGAAGAGCCCCAGACCCACGATCACGCACATACCTTGAATGATCCAGAATCTGACCACCACGAGCACTTCGGTCCAGCCCTTGAGCTCGAAGTGGTGTTGCAGCGGCGCCATTCGGAAGACCCGTTTTCCGGTCAGGCGGAAGGAGCCGACCTGGATCACCACGGACATGGTGATGAGGACGAACAGGCCGCCGAGGAGGGCGAGCAGCAACTCCGTACGGGAGCAGATCGCCAGGCCCGCGAGCGCGCCGCCGAGGGCGAGCGATCCGGTGTCGCCCATGAAGATCTTGGCGGGCGAGGTGTTCCACCACAGGAAGCCGAAGCAGGCGCCCATGAGGGCGGAGGCGACGACGGCGAGGTCGAGCGGGTCACGGACCTCGAAGCAGGCACCGGGGTTGGTGAGGGTGGCGGCGTTGGCGCAGGACTCCTGGTACTTCCAGACGCCGATGAAGGTGTACGCGCCGAAGACCATCACGGAGGCTCCGGTGGCCAGGCCGTCGAGACCGTCGGTGAGGTTCACGCCGTTCGACATCGCGAGGATCATGAACAGCGCCCACATCGTGAAGACGACCGGGCCCAGCGACCAGCCGAAGTCCTGCGTGAAGGACAGCTTGTCGATGGCCGGCGTCTGGCCGCGCGAGTCCGCGAAGTTGAGCGAGAGGATCGCGAACGCGATACCGACGATGAGCTGGCCGGCCATCTTCGCCTTGGCGCGCAGACCGAGGCTCCGCTGCTTGACGATCTTGATGTAGTCGTCGAGGAAGCCGACCAGGCCCATGCCGGTCATGAGGAAGAGCACGAGCACACCCGAGAAGGTCGGCTCGCTGGAGGTGATCACCTTCGTCAGGACGTACGCGATGAGCGTGGCCAGGATGAAGGCGATACCACCCATGGTCGGGGTGCCGCGCTTGCTGTGGTGGTCGCGCGGACCGTCGTCACGGATGTACTGCCCGTATCCCTTGCGGGCCAGCAGGCGGATCAGCAGCGGAGTACCGACCAGGGTGAGGAAGAGCCCGATGACTCCGGAGAAGAGGATCTGCCTCATCGACCGGCGACCTCGCCCTCGCCGGCGCCCTCCAGCAGGGCCTGTGCGATCCGTTCCAGGCCGGCCGACCTGGATGCCTTCACCAGCACGGCGTCCCCCGGGCGCAGCTCAGTGCGCAACAGGTCGATCGCCGCCTCCGCGTCGGACACGTGCACCGACTCCTCACCCCACGAACCCTCGTTCTTGGCGCCCATGTCGAGCCAGGCGGCCTCCTGGCCCCCTACCGCCACGAGCCTGCTGACGTTGAGCCGGACGGCCAGCCGTCCGACAGCGTCGTGCTCGGCCAGCGAATCGTCGCCGAGCTCGGCCATAGGGCCGAGGACCGCCCACGTGCGGCCCCCTTTCTCCCGGGAGGCTGCTCCCATGGCGACGAGCGCTCGCAGGGCGGCTCGCATGGAGTCGGGGTTCGCGTTGTAGGCGTCATTGACGACCGTCACGCCGTCCGAGCGCTCGGTGACCTCCATACGCCAGCGGGAGAGCTGTCCCGCCTCGGAGAGCGCCTGGGCGATCTCGTCGACGGGCATGCCCAACTCATGGGCGACGGCGGCCGCGGCGAGCGCGTTCGACACGTGGTGCTCACCGTACAGGCGCATGGTCACAGCGCTGCACCCGGCCGGTGTGCGAAGCGTGAACGTGGGCAGCCCGTTGGCGGTGAGGCGGACGTCCTCGGCGCGGACGTCGGCATCCTCCGCCTCGCCGAAGAGCACCGTACGGGCCTTGGTGCGGGAGGCCATGGCGCGTACGAGGGGGTCGTCGGCGTTGAGCAGGGCGACACCGCCTTCGTCCTCCGCGGGCAGTCCTTCGACCAACTCCCCCTTGGCCAGGGCGATCTGCTCACGGCCACCGAACTCCCCGATGTGCGCGGTGCCGACATTGAGGACGAGGCCGATCCGGGGCGGGGTGAGTTCGGCGAGATAGCGGATGTGACCGATCCCGCGGGCGCCCATCTCCAGGACGAGGTGCCGGGTGCCGGCCTCGGCGCGCAGGGCGGTGACCGGCAGGCCGATCTCGTTGTTGAAGTTGCCGAGCGTGTAGACGGTGGGCCCGATCCGCTCCAGGAGCTGGGCGATCAGGTCCTTGGTGCTGGTCTTGCCGGACGAGCCGGTGAGGGCGACGACCGTGGCACCGAGGCGTTCCACGACATGGCGGGCGAGGGCCCCGAGGGCGGCGACGACGTCGGCCACGACGATCGCGGGCACGCCGACGGGGCGGGCGGCCAGTACGGCGACGGCTCCCGCCTCGACGGCGCGCTGCGCGTAGTCGTGCCCGTCGACCCGCTCACCGGGGAGGGCGGCGAAGAGGCTGCCGGGCCGTACCTCACGGGAGTCGATGACGACGGACCCTGTGACCTGGCGGTCGGGGTCCGGTATGTCGTGCGGCCGCCCGGAGACCACATGGGCGATCTCGGCGAGTGAGAGGGCGATCACCGGTCACCTCCGTCGCGGCTGGGAGGTTTCCGGCTGTTGTTCGGTGCGCGCATGGCGTTGTGTGTCATCCCTGGGGTTTCGGGTGTCGGACTGACTCGATGGCCTCGCGCAGCACCTGACGGTCGTCGAAGGGACGCACCACACCGGCGATGTCCTGCCCCTGCTCGTGCCCCTTGCCGGCGACGAGCACGGTGTCGCCGGGCTCGGCGCGTGCGACCGCGGCGGCGATGGCGGCGGCCCGGTCCTCCTCGATGAGAACGGTGCCGCGCTCGTGGACCGGCACCTCGGCGGCGCCGGAGAGCATGGCGGCGAGGATCGCGAGCGGATCCTCGGAGCGCGGGTTGTCGGAGGTCAGGATGGCGGTGTCGGCGAGCCGGGCCAGCGCGCCACCCATCGGGCCGCGCTTGTGCGGGTCGCGGTCGCCGCCGCAGCCGAGTACGGCGTGCAGCTTGCCCTCGGTGACCTTGCGCAGGGCGCGCAGGACGGACTCGACGGCGTCGGGCTTGTGGGCGTAGTCGACGACGGCGAGGTAGTCCTGGCCCGCGTCCACGCGCTCCAGCCGCCCGGGGACGCCGGGGACGGCCGCGACGCCGTCTGCGGCGGTCTGCGGCTCGACGCCGGCGACGACGAGGGCGGTGATGGCGGCGAGCGCGTTGGCGACGTTGAACGGGCCGGGGAGCGGTGCGGCGGCCCGTACCGTCTCGCCGCTGGGGCCGAGCGCGGTGAAGGTCGAGCCGAGCGGGCCGACCTCGACGTCGTCGGCACGCCAGTCGGCGTCGGGGTGTCCCTCGGCGGAGAAGGTGGTGACGGGGACTGCGGACTCCTCGGCGAGCCGCTTGCCGTACTCGTCATCCAGGTTGACGACACCGACGCGGCTGCGGGCCTGCGTGAAGAGCTGGGCCTTGGCCGCGAAGTAGTCCTCCATGTCCGGGTGGAAGTCGAGGTGCTCCGGCGAGAGGTTGTTGAAGACGGCGACGTCGAAGACCGTGCCGTCGACCCGGCCGAGCACCAGCGCGTGGCTGGAGACCTCCATGGCCACCGAGTGGACGCCGCGCTCGCGCATCACCGCGAAGAGCGCCTGCAGGTCCGTGGCCTCGGGGGTGGTGCGTTCGCTCTTGAGCCGCTTGTCGCCGATCCGCGACTCGACGGTGCCGATGAGGCCGGTGAGCGCGGGCGTGCCCGATCCTCCGGCCGCAGCTTCGCGCCGCTGCTCCGCGGCCCGCAGACCGCCCTCGATGAGATACGCGGTGGTGGTCTTGCCCGAGGTGCCGGTGATACCGATCTGCAGCAGGTCTCGGCCGGGATCGCCGTAGATCGCGGCGGCCAGCCCGCCCATCCGGCCCCGCGGGTGGTCCACGACGAGGACGGGCAGGCCGGTGGCGGCAGCGCGGTCGGCGCCCACGGGGTCGGTCAGAATCGCGGCGGCGCCGAGGTCGACGGCCTGGGCCGCGAAGTCCGCACCGTGGAAGCGGGCACCGGGCAGCGCGGCGTAGATGTCACCGGGGCGTACGGCCCTTGAGTCGTGGGTGATGCCCGTGACCTTGGCGTCGACGCCCGGCTCGGCGATGAGGCGGGGGCCGGCGGCGTCCGCGCCAGGAGTACCGGCCGGTGATGGAGGGGCGGTGATGCCGAGCTGATCCGCCAGGGCCGCGAGCGGTGTCGGGCGAACCTGCTCGGGGCGGGGCGGGCCCGGATAGGTCGTGGTGACGTCCTGCGGGACGGTGTGGGACTGATCAGCATGTGGCACGGCGGTGAGCGTACCCGGCGCGGCCGTGCTGTCGCGAAACAAGGTACGGGCCGAGTCCTGGTTTCCGGAATCGGGCGTGATCTTCACGGCTCCCCCTCGCTAGAAGGTGACCGGGAGCCGCGCGGGCTTCTCGCCGGTCGGGGCGACCTGCAGGGACTTCAGCGCGAACTCCATGACGCGCTTGAAGACGGGGCCGCAGACCTGGCCGCCGTAGTAGGCGCCCCTGGTCGGGTTCTGCACGGCGCAGTAGACGGTGATCCGCGGCTTGTCGGCGGGCGCGAAGCCCGCGAAGGAGGCGGTGTAACCACGGTAACGGCCGGTGTCCGGGTCCACCCGGTTGGAGGTGCCGGTCTTTCCCGCGACGCGGTAGCCGGGGATCCGGGCCCTGGTGCCCGTCCCCTCCTCGTCGTCCACGACCGACTCCAGCATGTGCGTGACGGACGTCGCCGTGTCCTTGCTGACCACACGGGTCGTCTCGGGTGCGGCGGCAGGGGTGAAGCGTCCGTCGGGGCCGCGCGTACCGCGGACGAGCGTCGGCGCGATCCGCTTCCCGCCGTTGGCGATCGTCGAATACACCGAGGCCGCCTGGACGGCGTTGACGGAAAGGCCCTGGCCGAACGGGATCGTGTACTGCTGCGAGGCGCTCCAGTCCCCCGGCCTGGCCAGGATGCCGGGCGTCTCGCCGGGGAAGCCGAGGCCGGACTCCCGCCCGATCCCGAACTTCCGCAGATACGAGTCGAGCACCCGGTTCGTCTCCTTCCGCGTCTTGCCGAGCTGCTCGACCGCGAGGATCGTGCCGATGTTGCTCGACTTGGCGAGGACGCCGTTGAGCGTGAGCTGCCAGGTGGGGTGGTCGATGTCGTCGGCGAAGAGCCGGTCGGCGCGGTGCAGCCGGTTGGGGACGACCACATGGGTGCCGGAGGAGGCCACGGCTTCCTCGAGCACCGCGGCCATGGACATGACCTTGCTGGTGCTCCCGGGCTCGTACGCGTCCTGGAGCGCGGCGTTGCCCAGGGAGCGGCCGCCCGCGGCGGAGAGGTCGTTGGGATCAAAGCCCGGGGCGTTCGCCATGGCCAGGATCTCGCCGGTGCGTGTGTCCTGGACGATGACGTAGCCACGGTCGGCCGCGGACTCCTGGACCTGCCGGCTGATCGCCTTCTGCGCGGCCCACTGGATGTCCCGGTCGAGGGTCAGTTCGACGTCGGAGCCCGGGACGGCCGGCTGCTCCTGGGTGCCGACGGTGGGTACCTGACGGCCGCCGGACTGGGCGTAGGTGATCTTTCCGTTCGTCCCCGCGAGCTTGCGGTCGTACTGGCCCTCGAGCCCTCCGCCGCCCCGCCCCTCGGAGTTGACGAAGCCGAGCACGCCCGCGGCGAGGTCCTTGTTCGGGTAGACCCGCTTGCTGTGGGGTTCCTGGAAGACCCCCGCGAGGACGTTGTGGCCCGTCCCGGCGCTCTTCTTCTCCTCGAAGGCGCGCTTGAGGTCGCTGATCTGCTTCCAGATCTGCGGGGACTGGCGGCGGGCCAGCACCGTGTACCGCGTCTCGGGCCTGGCGAGCTTCTCCGCGAGTTCCTTCTCGTCCTTGTCCAGGATCGGCGCGAGGAGGGCGGCCGCCTGCTTCGGAGCGTCCCGCACCTTGCTCTGCTCCGGCGTGAAGAGCAGCGGGTCCGCGGTGATGTCGTACGCGTCCACGGTGGTGGCCAGGGCGACGCCGGTGCGGTCGGTGATGGAGCCGCGCTCGGCTGCGAGGGTGTGGGTGACGTAGCGGTTGACGTCGCCCTTGGCCGCATACGCGCCGGCGTCCACGGCCTGCACCTGCAGCAGACGTACGACGAAGGTCAGCAGCACCAGGGTCAGGCCGAGGCTGACCAGCCGGAGGCGGGGACGGTGCGAGGCGAGCCGGATCTGCTGGGGCGCGCGCACAGGGCGCCGGCCCGGGCCGCGCGCCGCTCCGCGCGGGCTCGCGGGACCGGGCACACGACGGCGCGGCGGCTCCTGCGGCGGGGTCATGCGGTGGCCTTCCGGGAAGAGGCGAGGGCCCCGGTCACGGCGTGGCCCTCGGGACGTACTGGCCGGGCGCGGCGGACGGTGAACCGCGTACCGTGCCGTCGGGGAGCAGGAACACCGGGCTGCCGCCCGGCACGAGCCCGAGTTCGCGCGCCCGCTCCTCCAGGGCGTCCGGCGCCGAGTAGCCGTCGACCTCCTCCTGAAGCGCCTGCTGCCGGTCCGTCAGCTCGGTGGTCTCCCTCTTCAGCTTGCTCAGCCTGAACGAGCCCTGATTCAGGGAGGAGTTGAGCAGCAGGAGCGTGATCAGCCCGCTGCCGAGGAGCAGTACGACGAGGAGCACGAACGGCATCCGGGGAGCCGGCCCCGACCGGGCCGGCACGAGCCGCGCGAGGCGTGCGGCCCTGCCGCGGACGGCACGCTTCACGCCACGTCCTCGCGGATGCGCTCGGCGCCGCGGAGGCGGGCGGGGGCGGCGCGCCGGTTCTCGGCGATCTCCTCCTCCGGCGGCAGTTCGGCGCCGCGGGTGAGCAGCTTCAGACGGGGCTGGTACTGCTCGGGCACGACGGGCAGCCCGGGCGGTGCGGTGCTCGCCGCGCCCTCCGCGAAAATCTGCTTGACCATGCGGTCCTCGAGCGAGTGGTACGAGAGGACGGCGATCCGGCCGCCGACGGCGAGCGAGGCGACCGCGGCGGGCACCGCCCGCTCCAGAACGGCGAGTTCGCCGTTGACCTCGATGCGCAGCGCCTGGAAGGTGCGCTTGGCCGGGTTGCCCCCGGTGCGCTTGGCGGCCTGCGGCAGGGCCTCGCGGATCAGCTCGACGAGCCGGGCGCTGGTGCGGAACGGCTCGCGCTGCCGCTCCCGTACGACCGCCTCCACGATCTTCTTGGCGAACTTCTCCTCGCCGTAGACCCGCAGGACACGGACGAGTTCACCCGGCGGGTAGGTGTTGAGGACTTCGGCCGCGCTGATGCCGGACGTCTGGTCCATCCGCATGTCGAGCGGGGCGTCCTGGGCGTACGCGAAACCGCGCTCCGCCTCGTCGAGTTGCATCGAGGAGACGCCGAGGTCGAACAGGACGCCCTGGACGCGCGGGACGCCGAGGCGGTCGAGGACGTCGGGCAACTCGTCGTAGACGGCGTGGACGAGAGTCGCGCGGTCACCGAACGGCGCGAGGCGTTCCGCGGCGAGTTTCAGCGCGTCCGGGTCCCTGTCGAGGCCGATGAGACGGGCGGCGGGGAAGGCGGACAGCAGCGCTTCGCTGTGACCGCCGAGACCGAGGGTGCAGTCGACGACGACCGGCCCCCTCCCTTCGGCGGGAGCAGCCCCGCCCGGTGCCGTGGCGAGAGCCGGCTCCAACAGGTCCAGGCATCGCTGGAGCATCACCGGGACATGCCGGGTCTCGCTCATGCGCCCCTCTCAGGTCCGGCGCGCCGGAGCGCACGTACCAACCGGGTCCCCGCCCGCTCTGAAGGGGAAGTGGTCTGCTGGCGCCGGGGAAGTGACGTCAGCCGACCGGGGAGCGGGAGGAGGCCGAGCCGTACGTACGCACCGCGCACGCCTGGGGATTCGGTTCCGAGGGGAGCGTCACGCCTCCCACTTCGCGTCACTTTAGTCCACTCGTCCCCTCGGTCAACCAACTCGGCCTGCGCGCCGCAGAACCGGTTCTTCACCCATCCGGAGGACGCTGAATCGGTCCTGTGGGTTACCTCACAAGGGCAAATGTTGACCCCCTTTGCCCGACCTCACGGGGAGCCCCGAGCGGGGTGACGACTTACCGTTTACGCATGTCGACATCCGCACACCGTTCCGCAGGCACTGCAAGCACCGTCCGCCACGGGGGCACCGTCACCGACCGTCTCGTCGAGGCCAACCGGAAGTACGCCGCAGAGTTCACCGATCCGGGTATGGACGCCCGACCGGTCCTCGAGGTGGCCGTGGTGGCCTGTATGGACGCCCGGATCGACCTCCACGCCGCGTTGGGCCTCCAACTCGGCGACTGCCACACCATCCGCAACGCGGGCGGGGTCGTGACCGACGACACGATCCGCTCTCTCACGATCAGCCAGCGGGCGCTCGGCACCCGCAGCGTCATACTCATCCACCACACAGGCTGCGGTCTGGAGAGCCTCACCGAGGACTTCCGGCACGAGCTGGAACTGGAGGTCGGACAGCGGCCCGCGTGGGCCGTGGAGTCCTTCCGCGACGTGGACCAGGACGTCCGGCAGTCGATGCAGCGGGTGCGGACCTCACCGTTCCTGCTGCACACCGATGACGTGCGGGGCTTCGTCTTCGACGTCCACACCGGCCTGCTGCGCGAGGTGGAACCCCTGTCATGAACGGTGCATAGCCGGTCGGTCGCGACATACCGATCCCGGTTATCCACACCCGAGTGACGTAAAGCCGCATCGGCGGCAAGAATGCGTGGTGTGACATCGCATCCCGGGCACCCGGGATGCGCTGCGCACGTTTCGGGGAGGGCCGGAGTCCGTGAGGGCACCGGCTCGCAGAACGGGCCGAGGAGGGCCGGGTGACGACCTATGACGATCGAGCGAGCCTCACGGATCTGACCACCACAGCGGACCGGGTCCGCAGGTCGGTGGAGAACGTGATCGAGGGCAAGCCGGAGATCGTACGGCTCTCGCTGACCGTGCTGCTCGCCGAGGGACATCTGCTCATCGAGGATGTTCCCGGCGTGGGCAAGACCATGCTCGCCAAGGCCCTCGCGCGGTCCATCGACTGCTCGGTGCGGCGGATCCAGTTCACGCCCGACCTCCTGCCGTCGGACATCACGGGGGTCAGCGTCTTCGACCAGCAGCGGCAGGACTTCGAGTTCAAGCCGGGGGCGATCTTCTCGCAGATCGTCATCGGCGACGAGATCAACCGCGCCTCGCCGAAGACCCAGTCGGCGCTGCTGGAGTCGATGGAGGAGCGGCAGGTCACCGTTGACGGGCAGACCTACGAACTGCCCAGCCCCTTCATGGTCGTTGCCACGCAGAACCCGGTCGAGATGGAAGGCACGTACCCCCTGCCGGAGGCGCAGCGGGACCGCTTCATGGCCCGGGTGTCGATCGGCTACCCCAGTCCGGAGGCCGAGCTGGAGATGCTCGACGTGCACGGCGGCGCCTCCCCGCTGGACGATCTGCAGCCGGTGGCGCACGCGGACGAGATCGTGAAGCTGGTCGACGCCGTGCGCACGGTCCATGTCGCCGACTCCGTGCGGCGCTACGCCGTCGACCTGGTCACGGCCACCCGCCACCACCCCGAGCTGCGGCTCGGCGCCTCGCCGCGGGCCACGCTCCACCTGGTGCGTGCGGCGAAGGCCGCGGCCGCCCTGAGCGGCCGTGAGTACGCGCTGCCCGACGACGTGCAGGCACTCGCGGTCGCCGTGCTCGCACACCGGCTGCTGCCCACCGCGCAGGCGCAGCTCAACCGCCGTACCTCCGAGCAGGTCGTCACCGAGATCCTTCAGCAGACCGCGGTGCCGGACCCCGCGGCGCAGCAGTGGCGCCAGTCGCACACCCACGCGTCTCCCGACTACCGGCCCGGCGTTCGGGGACTGTGATGTCCGGGGCACCGCCGGCGGAACCGCCTCCCGAGGGGGAGCGCGGCGCCCTCCGCTCCGCGCTCGCCGGGCTGACGACCCGCGGCCGCTCCTTCCTGGCGGCGGGGATCGCCGCGGCCGTGTGCGCCTACGTCCTGGGACAGTCCGATCTGCTGCGGGTCGGGCTGCTGCTGGCCGCGCTGCCGCTGGTGTGCGTGGCCGTGCTGCTCCGCACCCGGTATCTGGTGTCCGGCAGCAGGCGGCTGTCACCCGCGCGCGTACCGGCCGCGGCCGAGTCGCGGGTGCACCTGCGCGTCGACAATGTCTCGCGGCTGCCGACCGGGCTGCTGATGCTGCAGGACCGGGTGCCCTATGTGCTGGGGCCCAGGCCCCGCTTCGTACTGGACCGGGTGGAGCCGGGCGGGCGGCGTGAGGTGTCCTACCGGGTCCGGTCCGATCTGCGCGGCCGCTATCCGCTGGGGCCGCTGCAGCTCCGGCTCACGGACCCGTTCGGGATGTGCGAGCTGAACCGGGCGTTCAGTTCGCACGACACGCTGACCGTGGTCCCGCGCACCGAGCCGCTGCCCGCGATCAGGCTCTCCGGCGAGGCATCGGGGTACGGCGACGGCCGGCAGCGCTCGCTGGCACTGGCCGGGGACGACGACGTGATCCCCCGTGGCTACCGTCATGGGGACGACCTGCGCCGCATCCACTGGCGGTCCACCGCCCGGTACGGCGAGCTGATGGTGCGCCGCGAGGAACAGCCTCAGCGCACGGGCTGCACGGTGCTCCTGGACACGCGCCGGTGCGCCCATCGGGGCGCAGGACCGGACTCGGCCTTCGAATGGGCGGTGGCCGGTGCGGCCTCCGTGGGGGTCCACCTCCTGGAGCGCGGATTCTCCGTACGGCTGCTCACCGACACCGGCAATTCCGTCCCCGGTCCGGACGCCGGAGGCTTCGGCGGGGACTCCTCGGACGTGGCCGGGCTCCTGCTGGACACCCTCGCCGTGGTCGACCACTCCGAGGAATCGGGGCTTTCCCCGGCCTACGACGTACTGAGGAGCGGGCGGGAAGGGCTCCTCGTCGCCTTCCTGGGCGGCCTCGACGAGGAGGAGACCGCGGTGGTGTCCCGGATGCGCCAGCGCACCGGCTCGGCCGTGGCCTTCATCCTCGACGGACCGGCCTGGTCCCGGGTCGGAGGGACGTGGGACGGGGGGTTGCGAGACGGGGGCAACGGCGCCCAGGAGGCGTACGAGGAGCGGCTCGGGCAGCTCCGCGAGGCCGGTTGGACGGCGGTACCGGTCCACCCCGGCGACACCCTGCCGCGGCTGTGGCGCGAGCTCGACGGCGCCCCTCTGAGGGTCGGTGCGCGGCCGGGTGGCCCGGCAGGGGGCGGGCGATGAACGAACCGCGCGGGGGCGGAGCACGACCGATGGCGGGGATCAGGGCATGAGCGGGCGGGGACGGCTGACGGTCTGCGCGGCGGTGGCCACGCTGATGGCGGCGTGCGCCCTGCTGCCGCTGGTCGAACCGGCCGTGTGGATTCTGCAGGCGGCGTTCCTGCTGGGCATGGTGGCCGTGGTGGGCGCGCTGACCCGCAGGGTGCCGCTCGCCCGGCCGACGACCATCGCGGTGCAGGCGCTCGTGACCCTGCTCCTTCTGACCATCGCCTTCGCCCGGGAGCAGGCGCTGGGCGGGATCCTGCCCGGCCCCGAGGTGTTCCGCGAATTCGGCCAGCTCCTGGCGGAAGGCGCCGAGGACGTCAGCCAGTACGCCATCCCTGCGCCGGTCACCTCCGGGATACGGCTGCTGCTGGTCGGCGGCGTCCTGCTGATCGGCCTCGCCGTCGACGCGCTGGCCGTGACGTATCGCAGCGCCGCGCCCGCAGGACTTCCGCTGCTCGCGCTCTACTCGGTGGCCGCCGGGCTGTCGCCGGACGGCGCGGGCTGGCTGTGGTTCCTCATCGCCGCCTGCGGCTATCTGCTGCTGCTCCTCGCCGAGGCCCGGGACAGGCTCTTGCAGTGGGGGCGGGTGTTCACCGGAGGTGCACGCGCCCCCAGTCGCCTCGGAGCAGGACTCGAGCACAGCGGGGGCGCGGCGGTCGCTCCCTCGCGCACAGGACGGCGCATCGGTGCCGTGGCGCTCGGCATCGCCCTGGTGGTGCCCGCCGTGCTGCCGTCGCTGAGCGGAGGTCTGCTGGCCTCGCGTACGAGCGGTTCCGGCGTCGGGCCGGGCGGCGGCACGATCTCCGCGGTGAACCCCCTGGTGTCGCTGCAGAACAGCCTCAACCAGCCGGAGAACCGGGAGGTTCTGAGCTACCGGACGAACGCGCCGAGCACGCAGGACCTGTACTTGCGGATCGTGGCGCTCGACCAGTTCGACGGGAAGACCTGGAAGCCCTCCGAGCGCCGGGTCACCGATGTGCCGCCGACGCTTCCCTCACCGCCCGGCCTGAGCCCCGTCGTCCGGACGAGCGTGGTCGAGACGACGGTCGCGGCGGCCGGCTGGTACCGGCAGAACTGGCTGCCGCTCCCCTACCCGGCGTCGCGGGTGGACATCGGCGGACGGTGGCGGTTCGAGCCGGAGGGCCGGACCCTGGTCGGCGACCGGGGACAGACGACGCGCGACGCCCAGTACCGGGTCACCAGCCTGCTGGTGGCGCCGACGGCCCGCCAGCTCGCGAGCGCGGGGTCACCACCGGCCGAGCTGAAGCGGGAGTACACCAAGGTGCCCGACGCGCTGCCGGGCGTGGTGGCCTCCACCGCCCGGGACGTCACTTCGGGCGCGTCCAACGCGTACGAGCAGGCCGTCAAGCTCCAGGACTGGTTCTCCACCGACGGCGGCTTCACCTACGACACGGATGTGACGGCGGGCAGCGGACCTCAGGCGATCGCACGCTTCCTGAAGCAGAAGGAGGGCTTTTGCGTCCACTTCTCCTTCTCGATGGCAGCGATGGCGAGGACCCTCGGCATCCCGGCGCGCGTGGCGGTCGGATTCACCCCGGGCGCCGCACGTGCGGACGGCACGATGTCGGTCGGGCTGAAGGATGCTCACGCGTGGCCCGAGCTGTACTTCGAAGGTGTCGGCTGGACGCGCTTCGAGCCGACCCCGACCCGCGGCACGGTACCCGACTACGCGATCGAGGAGGCACCGTCGGGCGGTGGCACTGATCCTGAGCGGCCGGTCCCGTCGACGTCGTCGGAGCCGTCGGCCCAGCCGTCCCCATCGCAGACCTGCAGCCCGGACGAGCGGCGCGTGGGCGACTGCGGCATCGCCCCCGGGCAGGCGGGCGGCGGCCCCACGGACGAGGGGCTCCCGTGGGGGCGGATCCTGTCCTGGACGGCCCTGGGTCTGCTGGTCCTGGCCGTGCCCGTCCTGCCGTTGCTGTGGCGGGTGCGGACCCGACGCCGGAGACTCAGCGGCGGAGGACCCACCATCGGGGACGCCATCGTGCACCTGGAGACCGCGGGACCGGGAGGCGACGACGCGCGGGGCGCCACCGCCGACCTGACCCTGGCAGCCTGGCGCGAGCTGATCGACTCGGGATGGGACTACGGCATCCTGCCGGACGACACCCAGACGCCCCGGCAGGCGGTCGACCGGCTCGTGGTCAGCGGCGACCTGGACGCCACGTCGGCGGCGTCGGCGCGGCGCGTGGCCGCCGCGGTCGAGCAAGTGCTGTACGCGCCGGAGCCCCGCCCGGCTGAGGACCTCGCGGACCACGTACGACGGGTGAGGGCCGGACTGCATGCGACGGCGGGCCGGGGTGCCCGATTGCGGGCGCGACTCGCGCCGCGATCAGCCGTACGGGTGGCCTGGGCATTTTCCCGCTGGTGGTCCGGGGTCGTCGCCCGCTGGGGCATGGAGCGCTGGGCCCGGACCCTGCGCCGCGTCCGGCCGACCAGACAGGGGAGCTGAGACGCGCCGGGCGGACCTGCGCCGCTGCTCGACGGGGCCGGGGCCGCCGGGAGCGCACGGAGTGGTGCGGCCCGCCGCGGAGCGCCACGTCGAACGACCGAAAGCCGGCAACCGGGCAACCGGCAACCGATGGGCAACTGGCAACCGGCAACCGACCGACCCATCGACCGGCGACCGGGCGGACACCCGCGGCCGTCGATTGGCGATGGGCAACCGATGGGCAGCCGGCCATCGACGGGCATGGCGCAGACCGCTGCACGGTCATCGCGTGCCGAAGGGGCGGAACGGCCCGCGGTCGTACAAGCCCTCACGTCCAGGCCCGGGCATCCCCACATCCGGGCGCCAAGTGCGGGCGCCACATCCAGTGTCCGGGCATCCCCACCTGCGGGCTCCACGTCCGGGCGCCACATCCAGTGTCCGGGCATCCCCACATCCGGGCTCCACGTCCGGGCACCACGTCCAGGCCTCGGGCATCCCCACGTGCGGGCTCCACGTCCGGGCGCCACATCCAGTGTCCGGGCATCCCCACCTGCGGGCTCCACGTCCGGGCGCCACATCCGGTGTCCGGGCATCCCCACATCCAGTGTCCGGGCATCCCCACGTGCGGCCTTCGTGTGGGCTCCACATCATGTGCGCGGCCCGCACGGAGCCCTTCCACGTGTGCGGCCCCGCACGTGGCGCCCTATCGCCCAGGTCCCACATGCATGAAGGGTGGCCGCCGGATCGGCGGCCACCCTTCACGGAAGTTCGTCTGGCGAGGTCAGTGACCTTGTTCGTCGCGGCGGCGCTGCCACCGGTCCTCGATGCGATTCATCAGCGACCGGCGCTGCCGCGGTTGACTCCTGCGGAAGTGGCCTCCCTGGCCGTTGCCGCCCGCCGTCTGCGTCTGACCCTGCTCACCGGGCTTGGGCGATTTGCGCCAGCCCGTCACCGCGAGCACGGCACACCCGAGCATGACGAGGAACCCCACCACGCTGATCCAGATCTGCTGTGCGACCATTCCGGTCATGAGGAGCGCGATACCCACGAGAAAACCGGCCACCGCCTGGTAGACCCGTCGCCGGGTGTACTGGCGCAGCCCGCTTCCCTCAAGCGCTGTCGCGAACTTGGGATCTTCGGCGTACAGCGCTCGCTCCATCTGCTCGAGCATTCGCTGCTCGTGCTCCGAGAGCGGCACGGAGTCCTCCTACTCGTCGGTCGCGGGGGGCGACCGGGGTGCGACCCTTTCAGGATAGGCAGGGAATCGCCCCCGTGAAACCCGCCCCTCTGCGCCAATTCGCCATGACGGGCCGCCACAGCAACACAGGTGGTGGGTCGTCCATTCCCCTGCCTCCCGTCCGCCATGCCGGACCGTGTTCCCCGATCATACGGGGCAATGCGTCTGATCGGGTGGCGTGTGGCCTACTGCATCCGCCGGTCCTTGCCGATCAGAGCGCTGTCCGTGCGTCCGGTTCTCCTCCGTGAGGAGTACACAACGGGCAGCCCGGCCACCGCCGCACGGGCCGTTGCGGGCCCACCCAGCCAGTGAACCAGGTTCAGGCCCGGGCGAACCCGGTTCAGGCCGGCGCAACGGCGGTTGGGGGCGAGGGACCGCGGTACAGCACCCCCAATCGAACCGCGGGCGCGGCCTCACGGGGACGGGGGTCCGTACGCGAAGCCGGACCCGTCGACCGCGCGAACCGGACCGGCCATGCGCGAACCGGACGGCCACTCAGGCGACCGGAGACGGCAGTTGCTCGGGAGCGGGCGCCACAGGATACGGGCTCAGTCCAGGTCCCGCTCGGCGAGCACATGGAGCTGACTGGCCACCGCGTGGAAGGCGGGGAGTTCGGCGGCTGCTTCTTCGAGCTTGAGCAGGGCGTCCGCGGCACCCGGTTCGGTGTCGACCAGCACACCCGGCACGAGGTCGGCGAAGACCCGGACACCGTGCACCGCTCCGATGGAGAGGCCGGTCGCCGCGACCAGGCCGGTGAGCTGCTCCGGGGTGAACCGGCGCGGCACGGGGTCCCCTTCGCCCCACCGACCCTCGGGGTCGGTGAGCACGTGCCGCGCCTCGGTGAAGTGCCCCGCGAGTGCGCGGGCCAGCGCGGCACCGCCGAGCCCCGCGGCGAGCAGGCTCAGTGTCCCGGCCGGACGGAGCGCCTCGACAGCATTCCGCACGCTCTCCGCGGGGTCGTCCACGTACTCCAGGACGCCGTGGCACAGGACGACGTCGTAACCGCCGCGCTCCGCGACGTCGAACAGGCCGTGCGTATCGCCCTGGACGCCGCGCACGCGCTCGGCGACTCCGGTCTCGGCGGCCCTCCGCTCCAGGGCGAACAGTGCGTTGGGGCTCGGGTCGACGACGGTCACGCGGTGGCCGAGCCGGGCAGCGGGCACCGCGAAGTTGCCGGTGCCCCCGCCGGTGTCGAGGACGTCCAGACTCTCCCGGCCGGCGGCTTTCACCCGGCGGTCCAGGGCCTCCTGGAGCACCTCCCAGACCACGGCGGTGCGGAGGGTGGCGCGGGGGCGCATCGGGTCGGACACAGCGAGTGGCTCCTCGGCGCGGGACCGCCGCGGACGGCGGGAAGCGAACTGGTGCGGATGGTTCCCACCCTATGACCTCCGGAGTCCATTGCCGTCAGGTTGCTCAGGCCGAGCTGCCCGGTGCCCGCTCGGCACCGGGCGAGCTCCCTGTCCGCGAGGGGGGCAATACCGGGCGCAGCAGGAGCATTCGCTCGACGATGCGCAGGAACATCCCCGTGTCCCGCAGCAGGTCGTCGGCGTCACGGTGGCTCGCCGCGCCCTCTATGCCCGCCTCCGCGCGGGCACGACGGCTCGCGCCCGACGCGAACAACCGGCTCCACTCGGCCAGTTCGGGTGCGATCTCGGGCAGCACCTCCCACGCGCTGCGGATGGGCTGCCGCCGGTGGCGCCTCGAGGCACCACCGTGGCGCGGCGGAGGCTCGGGCCTGCCGCGGGCCGCCAGCACCGCGGCGGCTATGCGGAGGGCGGCTAGGTGCGCGGTGGCATACCGCTCGTTCGGATGCTCCAACTCGGCCGCGTCGGCGAGGCCTTTATGAGCCTGAGCGAGCAGGGAGAGCGCTTCGGGCGGTGCTGCGTCCCGTCGGACGACGGGATGGACATCGCTCGGGGAGCCGCTCTGCACGGAGTCGGGCCGGGGCGTGCGGCGACGGTACCCCGCCAGGAGTGGCGTAGCGGCGCCTGCGTCAGGAGCGGGGGCCTGGCGACGGGCGGGCGAACTGACCATGACGAACCTCCTGTCGTCGCGGACGGCTCTCGGCCGTATGCCCACATCGTGGGGCACACCACTGACAATCGGCTCCGACCTGCAGTTCTCCGCCGGGGAGGTAGGTTCCTGACCGGGCGCCTGAGCGGGCGGGCGCGACCGGGCCGCTCTCAAACCCACCCCGATGTGCGGTCTTCGCACAGCATGCGGCATACTTTTGAACTGACCAGTCAGTTCAAAGGAGGGGTACCCGTGGACAGCACCCCGCACGGGGCGGCGGTCACGGCCGTGAGGTTCGGCGTCAAAGGCCCACGAGGCTGGGCGTTCCATGACATCGACCTCAACGCCGGGCCCGGCTCCCTCATCGCCGTGACGGGCCCGTCGGGCTCGGGCCGCACCAGCCTTCTGCTCGCGCTCACCGGACGCATGCGCCCCGCCGCGGGCCACGCCGAGGTCGGCGGGTTGCGGCTGCCCCAAAAGATGGCCGCCGTGCGCAGGATCAGCGCTCTCGGACACGTACCGGGGGTCGCGGAGCTCGACACGGCCCTGACCGTCACCGAGCACATGCGTGAACGGGCCCTGCTGCAGCGGCGGTTCAGCGGTTCCCTGCATGCCCTCCTGCGCCCCCGGCGCGAGCGCGCGGCGGACGCCCAGCGCCTGATCGACGCCGCCCTCGAGGCGGCCGGGCTGGACCTGGACGCGCTACCCAAGGGCCCCCGCACGGTCGTACGGGACCTGGAACGGCTGGAATCCCTGCGCCTCTCGGTCGCACTCGCGCTGATCGAGCGCCCCAGCCTGCTCGCCGTCGACGACACGGACATGAAGCTCTCCGACGACGAGCGCGACCAGGCGTGGGCGATGCTCCGCGCCGTGGCGGAGGGGGGGACGACGGTCCTGGCCGTCTGCAGCGAGGCACCGGACGGGGCGGTGGTCGTCTCCACCGCGAAGCCGGAGGGCGGCGAACCCGCCGACAACGCACCGAGGTCCGCGGACGGGCAGCCCGACGCCGAAACCGGGGCGGACCGGAAAGCCGCCGACACCGACACACAGGAAGGGGCAGCCGATGCGCTCGCCGAAACTGGCCGCGCTTGAGCTCAAGCGCTTCGGCAGGGGCAGGCTCCCGCGCGCCGCGCTCGTGGCGCTGCTGCTCCTGCCCCTGCTCTACGGGGCCTTGTACCTGTGGTCGTTCTGGGACCCGTACGGCCGCCTGGACCGGATCCCGGTCGCCCTCGTCAACTCCGACCGGGGCGCAACAGCCCAGGGCAGCCACGTCACCGCCGGTGACGAGATCGTCGAGGGCCTGCGCGACAGCAAGACCTTCGAGTGGCACGAGGTGAGCGCGGACGAGGCGCGGAAGGGCGTCGAGTCGGGCACGTACTACCTCTCCCTCACCGTGCCGTCCGACTTCAGCAAGCGCATCGCGTCGAGTTCGGGCGACCACCCGGAGACGGGGGCGCTCAAAGTCCGTACGAACGACGCGAACAACTACATCGTCGGACAGATCTCCCGGAGCGTGTTCTCCGAGGTGCGCTCGGCGGCGTCCGCGAAGTCCGCGCGGACCTTCCTCGACAAGATCTTCATCTCCTTCTCCGACATCCACGGGGCGACGCAGAAGGCCGCGAACGGCGCCGACACGCTCGACGGGGGAATCGGCAAGGCCAAGAAGGGCACGGACAAGCTCGCGAACGGCCTGACCGACGCCAAGAAGGGCAGCCGCGACCTCAAGAACGGCGTCACCGAGCTGCACACCGGATCGCGCAAGCTCAAGGACGGTTCGCAGAAGGTCGCCGACGGAACCCACCAATTGGCCCGCAAGGTCAACGCCGCGGCGGACAAGGCCGGTCCGTTTTTGAAGAACCACGGTGACGAAATCGCCACCGGCGCCCGGCACGTGGCCGAGGCGAGCCGGATGCTCAAGGAGGACCTCGGCAAGCTGCCGGCCCGGGCCGACACCGCTGCCGAGGAGACCCGCCGGATATCCGACCGGGTGGCCGAGCGGTACGAGCACAACTGCACGGGCACGATCAAGCTCGAGCTGCTCGCCGACTGCGCGGACCAGAAGAAGCTCGTCGATGCTGCGGACAAGGCGGCGGACGCGGCTGAGGACTTCAACGACCTGGTGCAGGACCACAAGAACCTGGACGAGCTGGGCGCCCACCTCGACCGCCTCAACCGCATGGCTCTCGACCTCGCCGAGCGCGCCCCCACCCTGGGCACGGACCTCGACTCGGCCGTCGCGAAGGTCAACGCGCTCGACAAGGGCGCCCAGGCCGTCGCCAAGGGCGCCAGGCAGCTCCACACCGGACTCGGTTCCGCCCAGGACGGCACGACCGAACTCGACAGCGGCATCAACCGGCTGTCGCGGGGCGCGGACACCCTCGACGGCGGGATGTTCAGGCTCGCGGACGGCTCGGGCAAGCTGGCGGGCGGTCTGCACGACGGCGCGAAGAAGATCCCCGACTACGACAAACAGGCCCGCGATGCCCGTACGGCCGTGATGTCCGACCCCGTTCAGCTCGCCTCGCAGTCCATGCACCAGGCGCCCAACTACGGCACCGGCTTCGCCCCGTACTTCATCCCTCTGTCCCTGTGGGTCGGTGCGATGGTCGCCTACATGATCATCCAGCCGCTCAACCGCCGTGCGCTGGCCGTCGGCTCCTCTTCCTGGCGGATCGCCCTGGCGGGCTGGTTGCCGGTCGCCGCACTCGGCACGCTGCAGACGGCGGCGCTGATGTCCGTACTGCACTGGGGACTCGGCCTGGAGATGGCGCGCTCGGCCGGTACGGTCGGCTTCCTGCTGCTGACGACGGCCTGCTTCGCCGCCATCGTGCAGTGGCTCAACGCGCGGTTCGGGCCGGCGGGCCGGATCCTCGTCCTGGCCCTGCTGATGCTCCAGCTCACCTCCGCGGGCGGCACGTACCCGGTGCAGACGTCGCCGGGCTTCTTCAACGCGATCCACCCGTTCCTCCCGATGACGCACGTCGTCGAGGGACTGCGGCGCCTCATCAGCGGCGGCGGTCTCGAGCCGGTGTGGCACGGGACCGTGGTGCTGCTCGCGTACACACTCGGGGCACTCGCCCTCACCGCGTGGTCGGCCCGGCGCAAGCAGGTGTGGACGCTCGACCGGCTGCACCCGGAGCTGAGTCTGTGATGTCCGCCACCGGAACGCCCCCCGCGCCGGGCAGAATCGACGCCATGAACAGCAGCAGCACGCGACGCCGCCGGGCGACTCGCGCGAAGCTCTACGAGGCGGCCGTCACCCTCATCGCCGAGAAGGGCTTCTCAGCCACCACGGTGGACGAGATCGCCGACCGCGCGGGGGTCGCGAAGGGCACTGTCTACTACAACTTCGCCAGCAAGACCGAGCTCTTCGAGGAGTTGCTGCGACACGGGGTGGGGCTGCTCACCGACTCGCTGCAACGGGCCGCCGACGAGGTGGTCAAGGGCGGCGGCAGCCGGATCGACGCACTGGATTCGATGATCCGCGCCGGTCTCGTCTTCATCGACCGCTACCCGGCCTTCACTCAGCTCTACGTGGCCGAGTTGTGGCGTACCAACCGCGCCTGGCAGTCGACGCTGATGGTGGTACGTCAGCAGGCGGTCGCGGTGGTGGAGAACGTGCTGCGCGAGGCCGTCGAGAGCGGGGAGCTCAACGACGAGATCGACGTACCGCTGACGGCCGCGGCACTGGTGGGCATGGTGCTGGTGGCTGCGCTTGACTGGCAGGCGTTCCAGCCGGAGCGGTCGCTCGACGATGTGCACGCGGCGCTCTCGCGGCTCCTCCAGGGCCGGGTCAGCGGCGGATCCGGGCGGGTGTGAGGCCGGTGGTCCCGTCCTGTACGGCCGGGCCACCGATCCGGACACCCCCTACGCACGGACCACAGCGCCGCCCGGCGCGGCTCGATCCCCCCGAGCCGTGACAGGGCGGCGCTTCCCCCGTGATCCCCCGTTCCCCGTGATCCCCCCGAATCGCGGGCGTTCCTCCCGGGCCCCCCGTGGCCCCGGGCATCACGCCCGCCATTCCCCCACGGTCCGGGGAGCCGCGCCGTTCCGCCGCCCCGTGCCGGCAGTGCCGGCGCCGCGCCCCTTCCGTGGTCTCCACTCTTCCGTTCGCGCAGGTGGGCGCCCATCCGCGCGCCTACTCAACCCGACGGATAGGTACCCCTACTCAGTCCCTCCGCTCCCGTCCTCACGCGCACGCTCGGAGGCTCGGTAGGGTCTCGTCCCATGGCACGGATTGCGGTGATCGGCGCCGGCATGGGCGCGATGGCGGCCGCGGCCAGGCTGGCCGTGGCGGGCCACACGGTGGCGGTGTACGAGCGGGGGGAGACCTACGGCGGCGGCGTCCGCCGCTTCGAGCGCGAGGGCTTCGGCTTCGACACCGGACCCGGCCTTCTCCATCTGCCCGCCGTGTACCGCGACTTGTTCGTCAAGACCGGCAAGGAGCCCCTGGAGAGCTGTGTGCAGCTCTCGCAGGTCGACCCTGCGAGCCGGCACGTCTTCGCCGACGGCACCGACGTCTCACTGCCGAACGCCTCGCGCGCGGGCGTCATCACCGCCCTCGACGCCGCCCTCGGTGCCGGTGCGGGCGAACGCTGGAGCGACCTGGTCAACCGTGCGCGGGACGTCTGGGACGCCACCCGCCGCCCGCTGCTCGAGGAGCCGCTGCGGGAGGACTGGAGTGCCCTCGCCCGGGACCCGTACCCCGCCGTTCGCCGCGGACTGCTGCGCCGCGGCGCCCGTACGCTCGCCGAGGTCGCCGACCGCGAACTCGAGGACCCGCGGCTGGGCGCGCTGCTGGCGAGCCATGCCCTGGCCTACGGGATCGATCCGCGCGATGCCCCGGCAAGCGCGGTGGTCCTGCCGTACGTCGAGCAGACCTTCGGGAGCTGGTACGTCCGCGGCGGCATGCGGGCGCTCGCGCACTCCGTCCACGAGCGCTGCCTGGCCCGGAAGGTGGAGTTCACCTTCGGCGCCGAGGTCGACGTGATCACCGAGAAGGACGGGCGGGCCTCCGGCCTGCTGCTGGTGGACGGCACCGAAGTGGACGCCGACCTGGTCGTCGCCGGTGTCGATCCCTGGGTGCTCGCGGTCATGGTGGGCGACTCCCCCGTCGCCTACACGCGCTTGTACCGGCCGAGCGATGTCCTGCCCAGGCTGCGCCGTCCCCGCGCCCGCTTCACAGTTCTGCTCGCCCTCCGGGGCGCCCGGCCCGAGGGGACGGCTCATCGCACCGTGGTCCACGCGGCCGACCGGGACACGGAGTTGGCGGCGGTCTTCGGCACCGGCGGTGGCCCGGCGGAGCATCGTGTCCCGTGCGAACGGCCGACGGTCACGGTGCTGCGCCCCGACGACCCCACACAGCGCCCCGACGACCGGCACGAGGCGGTCACCCTGACGGTGACCGTGCCCGGCCATGCCGAGGAGGCACCGGACTCGCTCGACTGGTCGGCGGACGGCGTCGCCGAGGACTTCGCGCAGCGTGTGATCTCGGTGGCGGAAGCGGCAATACCGGATCTGCGCGAGCGGCTCCTCTGGCACGAGATCCGTACGCCCGCGGACACCGCCGAGGAGACGGGAGTGGCGGGCGGGGCCGTACCGGGGCCCGCGCTGGCCGGGGCCCGCGGGGAGCAGCTCCGAGCGGCCAATCGCACACGGATGCCGGGGCTCTATACGGTCGGCGGCTGGTACCACCCGGGCGGTGGGCTCGCGCACGCCGGGATGTCCGGGGCTCTGGTGGCCGGGCTCATCGTCGAGGGGGACGACTGGCGGGGCTCGCAGTGACCCGCTCACCGTGGAAGCCGGCAGCGGGCGACCCGTGCCGCGATCATCGGGCGACCCGTGCCGCCGTCAACGGCTGACCCGTGCCGCGGTGAGTGCGGCGCACGGCTCTCGGTGAGCGCGCCGCACGGCTCTCGGTGAACGCGGCGGCCGACTCTCGGTGAGTGCGGCCCACACGGCTCCGGAGCGAGACCGCAGCTGTGGCGACGGTGCCGGTGCGCGCCCCGGTCAGTACCGGTACTGGTCGCCGTAGGTCCCGTAGCCCTGCTGGTACGGATACGCCTGCTCGTCGGGCAGTTCGCCGGGCTGCTGCTGTTCGCCCCCGCCCTGCGGCGCCCATACCTCGCCGGCCGGGGTATCGCCGTACGGGCCTTGGGAGTTGACGCCGTACGGGTCCCCCGATGCGTACTGGCTGTAGTCGTAGCCCTGCCCGCCGTAGGAGGTGTACGGGTCGTAGTTCTGAGCGCCTGTGTCGGTGGCCTGGTACGGGTCGGCGTACGGCTGGTACTGCCCCGTCTCGTAGTCGTACTGGGCCGCGGCCGTGTAGCCGCCCGGATCGCCCAGGGGGTCCTGCTGCCGGCCGTAGTCCCCGTACGCGGGCGTGGTCGCGTAGGCGGAGGCGGTCGCGTACGAGCCGCGGTTGTCCTGGCCTCCTGCGCCCAGCCCGTCGTACGCCGCGTCGCTGTAGACGCCGTACTGACCGGTGTCGTCCGGCATCGGCTGCGGCTGGTAGACGGCGCCGGTCTCCTGCGCGGCCTCCTGCCGGTAGTCCGGGTAGTCCCGGTACTCCGGGTACTGCTCGTCCCCGGGCGCTTCGAGGCCGGAGACCTCGAGCGTCGGGTCGGCGTACTCGGCGAGTTCCTCCTCCTCGTCCTTGCGGCGCCGGTTCTCGACGATGCCGTTGCGGAGCGCCCAGCCGGCGGCGAAGCCGCGGCGGAAGGAGAGCGTGACGTAGGTCTGCCCGACCGCGAAGGCGGCCGCACCCAGCCCGATGACGACGACGGACGGCATCAGCACGCCGATGACGACGCCCAGAAAGCCGACGAAAGCGAGCAGGCGCCACCGCAGCCGCGCCTTGTACTGCAGAAGAACCTCGCCGAGCAACCACAGCGCGACGACGCCAAATGCGATGTAGAGGACCGTCCAGCCCATGTCCGCCCCTCTTCCGCCGCTTTCCGGCCTAGCCGTCAGGACTGCTGGGACAGTCCCAGATTCTCGTAGATTTCCAGAGTCGCTGTGGAGTGGTTGAGCGTAATGAAATGCAATCCCGGGATGTCCTCGGACATCAGCCGGGCGCACAGCTCCGTCGCGTACTCGATCCCCACCGAGCGTACAGCCGTCGGATCGTCCTTGACCGAGAGAATCCGTTCCGCCAGCTCGGGAGGGAAGGTGGCGTTGCTGAGCTGGGCGAATCGCTCGATCTGCCGGACGTTGGTCACCGGCATGATCTCCGGGATGATCGGCGTGGTGCAGCCCGCGGCGTCCACGCGGTCCCGCAGCCGGAGGTAGTCGTCGGCGTAGAAGAACATCTGGGTGATCGCGAAGTCCGCCCCTGCGCGGCATTTGTCCACGAAGTGGCGGATATCGGTGTCCCAGTCCGTGGAGCGCGGGTGCATCTCGGGGAAGGCGGCGACCCCGACACAGAAGTCGCCCGACTCCTTGATGAGCCGGACGAGATCGGCGGCGTAACGGACCCCCTGAGGGTGAGCCACCCATTCGCCCATCGGATCACCCGGCGGGTCCCCGCGCAGGGCGAGCATGTTCCGGATCCCGGCGTCGGCGTAGCGGCCGATGACATTGCGCAGCTCGGCGAGGGAGTGGTCGACGGCGGTGAGGTGGGCGACGGGGGTGAGGGTGGTGTCGGTCGCGATGCGCTCGGTGGCCCGTACGGTGCCGTCACGCGACGAGCCGCCCGCCCCGTACGTCACGGAGACGAAGGTGGGGGAGACCGCCTCGATGCGGCGGATGGCGTTCCAGAGGGTCCGCTCCCCCTTCTCCGTCTTCGGGGCGGCGAACTCGAACGAAAAGGACCGCTTGCCTGAGGCAAGCAGGTCACGGACGGTACGCGCGCGGTCCATCCTGGTGGACGCAGTGCCAAGGGCCATAGGGGCAGGTTAACCAGCGGCCGGGCACAGCCCCAACAAAAGCCGACGATATGCCCGGTTGGCCCGGGTCCTGTCCACCACTCGGACAGCCCGTCCGGTTACGCACCGCGCTTGGGCCCGCGGTGACGCCCTGCCCTCCCCGCGTTACGCTCCGCGCTCGCGCAACCGCTTCGCCAGATCCGCGGCGGCCGCCGCCGGGTCGTCCGCGGCCGTGATCGCCCGGACGACGACGACCCGTCGCGCCCCGGCGTCGAGCACCTGGTCCAGATTGGACGCGTCGATCCCCCCGATCGCGAACCAGGGCCGTACGGACCCCAGCGACGCCGCGTACCGCACCAGCGGCAGCCCGGGGGCGTGGCGTCCGGGCTTGGTGGGGGTCGGCCAGCACGGCCCGGTGCAGAAGTAGTCCACGCCGGGCTCGGAGACCGCCGCGTCGACCTCGGCCTCAGCATGCGTGGAGCGCCCGATGACCACCGAGTCGCCGAGGATCGCGCGAGCGGCGGGCACGGGCAGGTCGCCCTGGCCCAGATGCAGTACGGCGGACCGGGTCGCGTGAGCCACATCGGCCCGGTCGTTGACCGCGAGCAGCGTGCCGTGGCGGCGGCAGGCGTCCGCGAAGACCTCGAGATGCTCCAGCTCCTCCGCGGCCTCCATGCCCTTGTCGCGGAGCTGCACGATGTCCACCCCGCAGGCCAGGACCGCGTCCAGGAACTCGGGCAGGTCGCCCTGGCTCTTGCGCGCGTCGGTGCAGAGGTAGAGCAGGGCGTCGGCGAGCTGGTCGCGGGCGGTGGCAGCTGCGGCGGCCATGGGTTCCCCTCCCCGGGTCGGCGGTGTGCGGGCCGGAGGCCCGGCCCGTACACCGTACGGGGTCGCAGGCCGGGGCGACGAGGCGCGGCTGCGGCGGCCGCCTCTCTGCGCCATCCCGCGATGCGCATCGGGCTGCCGTACTGCGGTACGCAGGTCGTCGTCCGAGGGGCTGCTGTTCCGCCCGGCTGCCCCGGGCGGCGGCGTACGGCGGGCACGGGAACGGGCACGCCGTACGCGGCAGGCTGCTCGCGTGGCCGCGACGGCGGGCGGATCCGCGGTGCGTGCTTCCCCTGCCCCGCGGCAGGCGGGGCTTCCCTTCACCCCGCGGCAGGCGGGGCTCTCTTCACCCGCGGCAGGCGGGCCGCGGGTGAAGGGAGCCCCCCACGCTGCAGGCAGGCGGCCTTCACAGCGCGGGCACGGGGGCCGCCCATGCCGTGGGGAAGCGGTCTTCACGCCGCGGGCACGGGGGCCACCCATGCCGTGGGGAAGCGGTCTTCACGCCGCGGGCGGCCGCCCCGGACCGGGGGCCACCACACCCCGGGCAGGCGGTACTTCACCTACGGGCGGGCGCCCCGGACCGGCGGCCACCACACCCCGGCCAAGCGGTACTTCACGCCCGGGCCGGGTGAAGCCCGGGCGTCCAAGCTCCGGCGTCGTGCGGCCGGGCGTACCGACGCCGGTGCTGCTCAGGCTCCGCGACCCGAGCGCTCCGGTTCCCGCAGCACGGTCAGACGGCGAGCGCCTGGGCGCGACGCTTCACTTCCGTGCCGCGGTTCTCGCGCAACGCCTGAGCGGGCGTGCCGGGCAGGGTCGGGTCCGGCGTGAAGAGCCACTCCAGCATCTCCTCGTCGGTGAAGCCGTCGTCCTTGAGGAGCGTCAGCGTCCCTGCGAGGCCCTTGACGACCTTGCCTGCACCGATGAATTCGGCCGGCACCTGCAGAACCCGGTTCTCGCCGCGGCGGACCGCGATGAGCTGCCCCTCCTTGACGAGCTGCCTGACACGGGTCACCTCGACGCCCAGTCTTTCGGCGGCGTCGGGGAGGGTGAGCCAGGCGGGAACGAGCGCATCGGTCTTGCTGTCAATCTCGGTCACGGACACCAGCCTGCCATCCCTGGCTGACAGCCGGTAGCAGAGCGCGGCCGGGCGGGGCCGATCGTTGCTGCCACGGCTCGTGCCAAGGGCCGGAGCCGGGCACCCGCCCTCAGCGCAGGACCGCCGCCTTGAGCGGTACGGACGGGTCCGCGGCCCGTTCCGGATCGATCCGAGCGCCCTGTTCGATGAGTCGGCGCCCCTGCGCCAGATCCCGCGGCCGGCCCACGGCCAGCAGCGCCACCAGGGCTCCGTCGCTCAGCCAGCAGACCGACCACGAGGCGCCCGTCGGGTCGCCCCGCCAGACCGTGGCGTCGGCGGCGGCGTGGTGCCCCGCGTACTGGACGAACCGGCCGAACTGCTCGGACCAGAAGTAGGGCACCGGGTCGTAGACCGAGCCGCCCGTCTCCTCACCGACGATGTTGGCGGCGACCGTGCGCGGCTCCTGGAGCGCGTTGTCCCAGTGGTGTACGAGCAGGCGCACCCCGTAGCGGCCGGACGGGAAGGACGCGCAGTCGCCCACCGCGTAGACATCGGGCTGTGAGGTGCGCAGGCGCTCGTCGGCGCGCACGGAGCCGTCGGGGCACAGCTCCACACCGGAGTTGGTCAGCCAGGCCGTGGTGGGGCGTGCACCGACACCGACGAGCACGGCGTCCGCGCGCAGCCGCTGCCCGTCCTCCAGCACCACCGCGCCCGCCTCGACCACCGCCACCCTGGCGCCGGTGATCAGCCGGGCCCCGCTGTCGGCGTACCAGGCGGCCATGTGCTCGGCGACGTCCGCCGGGAGCGCCCCGGCGAGCGGCCGGTCCGCGGCCTCGACGACCGTCACCGGGCAGCCGGCCTCGCGTGCCGCGGTCGCGAACTCCGCGCCGATCCAGCCCGCTCCGACCACCACCACCTCCTGCCGGCCCTCGAGCACGGGGCGCAACCGTTCCGCGTCGTCGAGGGTGCGCAGCACGTACACGCCGGGTTCGGCCTCGGTGCCGGGCAGGGTGACAGGTTCGGCGCCGGTGGCGATGACCAGCGTGTCGTACGGGACGGGTCCGTCCACGGTCTCCAGGACGTGCTGCTCCGGGCGGAGCGCGGTCACGTGGCGGCCCAGCATCAGATCGATGCCCAGGGCCGGGAAGTCGACCTCGAGGGCGGAACCGTCGGCCTTGCCGAGCAGCACGGCCTTGGAGAGCGGCGGCCGGTCGTACGGCTCGTGCGACTCGGCCCCCAGCAGCGTGATCGAGCCCCTCCAGCCACGTTCGCGCAGAGCGACCGCGGTCTGCACCCCGGCCATGCCGGCGCCGACGATCACGACTCGCTGCTCTCGCTGCATGTCATCGCTCACACGATCACTCTAGGACGGCGACGAGGGCGAGCCGCAGACGCGCGCACCGAGATCTCTGACACAGCATCACGTACGACGGCCTGTGCCGGAGGCCGGACGCCCCTCGTCCACACAGGGCGCCACTCCCTTACTCGCTGTCGGAGCCAGGGACTATGGTGGCGGACCGAGAGCACTCGCGGGAGCCCGGACGCACCGGGCTGAGAGGGAGGCTGGGCGGCCTCCGACCGTACGAACCTGATCCGGGTCATGCCGGCGAAGGGAGGGGCCAGGCGCCCATGCACGCATCCGACAACACCGGTTCGGGCGGTTCCGGCAGACGGGACGCACCGGCGTCCGCGGGCTACGACGTCCTCGTCGTCGGGGGCGGGATCATCGGCCTCGTCACGGCCTGGCGTGCCGCCCAGCGCGGTCTGCGCACGGCGGTCGCCGATCCGTCGCCGGGCGGCGGTGCCGCCCAGGTCGCCGCCGGCATGCTGGCGGCCGTCACCGAACTCCACTACGGCGAGGAGACCCTGCTCGGCCTCAACCTCGCCTCCGCCGAGCGCTATCCGGACTTCGCGGCCGAACTGCGGGAAGCGAGCGGACTGGACATCGGCTATCGCGCCTGCGGCACTCTCGCCATCGCGCTGGACGCCGACGATCGCGTCCATATGCGCGAACTGCACGCGCTGCAGCTCCGGTACGGGCTCGACTCGCAGTGGCTGACCGGGCGCGAGTGCCGCCGACTGGAGCCGATGCTCGCCCCGGGCGTCCGCGGCGGCCTGCGCGTGGACGGCGACCATCAGGCCGACCCGCGCCGCCTCGCCGCCGCCCTCGTCAGGGCCTGCGAGCGCGCCGGTGTGGAGCTGCACCGCCGCTGTGCCCGGAGGCTCACGGTTCTGGGCGACCGGGCCGCGGGCGCGGTTCTCGACGACGGCAGCGAGCTCGCCGCGGAGCAGACCGTCCTCGCGGCGGGGAGCCGGAGCGGACGGCTCGACGGGGTGCCGGAGCACGTGGTGCCGCCGGTGCGGCCCGTCAAGGGACAGGTGCTGCGGCTGCGCGTCCCCGACACGTATGCGCCGTTCCTGTCGCGGACCGTACGGGCCGTGGTGCGCGGCGGGCAGGTCTACCTCGTACCGCGGGAGAGCGGCGAGCTGGTGGTCGGCGCCACGAGCGAGGAGCTGGGCTGGGACACCACCGTCACCGCGGGCGGCGTCTACGAACTGCTGCGGGACGCCCATGAGTTGGTGCCCGGCCTCACCGAACTGCCACTCGTCGAGACCCGCGCGGGGCTTCGACCCGGCTCGCCGGACAACGCCCCCCTGCTGGGGCCGACCGAGCTGCCGGGACTGCATCTGGCGACCGGGCACTACCGCAACGGTGTGCTGCTCACGCCGGTCACGGGAGATGCGATGGCCGAGGTGCTGGCCACCGGTGAACTCCCCGAGGAGGCCCGGCCGTTCACCCCCCGCCGTTTCGCGTCCGCATCCCGCCGACTCCAGGAGCTGACCGTATGACCGTCTCGGTGAACGGAGAGCCGCGGGACGTCCCCGCGGGGACCACCCTCGACGAGGTGGTCGCGACCCTCACCACCGCGCCCTCCGGTGTCGCCGCCGCGCTCAACGAGACCGTCGTGCCGCGCGGCCAGTGGGCCGGCACGCCGCTGGGCGACGGCGACCGCGTCGAGGTGCTCACCGCGGTCCAGGGGGGCTGATCCGGACGATGACCGACACGGAATTGCGCAGCGGGGCGTACGACCACGGACGCGGGACCCGGGCCGCAGGGACCGTAACCGCGGAAACCGGGGACCGGACCGCCGGGGCCAGGAACGGAACCGCCGGAACCGGGGACCGGACCGCCGGCGCCAGGAACGGAACCGCCGGAACCGGGGACCCGACCGCCGGGACCCATGAAACCGGGAGCCGGACCGCCGGAACCAGGGACACGACCGCCGGAACCGTGGACCCGACCGCCGGGACCCATGGAACCGGGGGCCGCGGCGCCGGGGCCGACCCGGGCGCCGATGCCCTCACCATCGGCGGCACCACGTTCGGCTCCCGGCTGATCATGGGGACCGGCGGTGCGCCGAGCCTGGAGGTGCTGGAGCGCGCGCTGGTCGCCTCCGGCACGGAGTTGACCACGGTGGCGATGCGCCGCCTGGACCCGACGGTGCACGGTTCGGTGCTCTCCGTACTGGACCGGCTCGGCATCCGAGTCCTGCCGAACACCGCCGGCTGCTTCACCGCGGGCGAGGCCGTGCTCACCGCCCGCCTGGCCCGGGAGGCGCTCGGCACCGACTGGATCAAGCTGGAGGTCGTTGCGGACGAACGCACCCTGCTGCCCGACCCGGTCGAGTTGCTGGATGCGGCGGAGATCCTGGTCGACGACGGCTTCACCGTGCTCCCGTACACCAACGACGACCCGGTCCTGGCGCGGAAGCTGGAGGACGCGGGCTGCGCCGCGATCATGCCGCTGGGCTCCCCCATCGGTTCCGGACTCGGCATCCGCAATCCGCACAACTTCCAGCTCATCACCGAGCGGGCGCACGTCCCCGTGATCCTCGACGCGGGGGCGGGCACCGCCTCGGACGCGGCGCTCGCAATGGAACTGGGCTGTGCGGCGGTCATGCTCGCATCCGCCGTGACGCGGGCCCAGGAACCGGTACTGATGGCCGAGGCGATGCGGCATGCGGTCGAGGCGGGGCGGCTGGCGCACCGCGCGGGCCGGATCCCGCGGCGCCACTTCGCCGAGGCGTCCTCCCCGGTGGAGGGAGTCGCGGTGCTGGACCCGGAGCGGCCGGCATTCGGGTAGCGGCACGCCCCTGCCGCCCGGCCCCTGCCGCCCGGCTCCGGCCGCGAGCCGGGCCGGCCCCCGCACTCCCGGACCACCACACCGGAACGGCCTGCCCCACGCGCGCGGTACGGCCCGGGCGGCCCGGGCGCACTAGCGTTGGTCGAGGCGGAGACCGGAGACCGGAGGTGGCCTGTGAGCGTCGACCTGATCGAGCGCGAGGCGTACGTCCCCGCCCCGGTGGAGCGGGTCTGGCGGGTGCTGACCACCGCGGAGCACATCCGGACCTGGTACGCCTTCGGGGGCGCCGAGGTGGATCTGCGCCCACGCGGAGCACTGCGCTTCCGCTGGGACGATCACGGGGAGTTCCACGCGCGCGTGGAGCTGGTCGAGGCACCCACCCGCTTCGTCTTCCGGCTGGCCACAAGCCCGGACCGGCCGCCCGAGCGGGGCGACGCGACCCTCGTCGAGTTCACGCTCGCGCCGGAGGGCGAGGGCACCCGCGTCATCGTCGCGGAGACGGGGATCGAGGCACTCGACATGCCCGACGAGGCCAAGGCGCAGCACGCGGAGTACGCGCGCATGGCGTGGACGGCGGCGCTGGAGGAGCTCGGCGCCATCGCCGCCGCGTCACACGGCTGACCCGGGCCCGCGCCGTCCCTGGCACGGAGTTGCCCCGCCCGCGGCGGACCCGCCCCCCGACCGTGCCCCTGGCCGGTCTCCTCTGCTGTCACTGTTCCGCTGCAGTCCCGCACAGTACGGTCCTGGTGGACAGTTGTGTCCGCGGTGGCTCGTAGACTGCGTGATCGTGGATACGACCCTCCAGGACCCGCTCGTCGGGCAGGTGCTCGACGGCCGCTACCGCGTGGACGCACGGATCGCAGTCGGCGGTATGGCCACGGTCTACCGGGCCGTGGACACCCGTCTCGACCGGGTGCTGGCCCTCAAGGTGATGCACCCGGGCCTCGCCTCCGACGGCGCGTTCGTCGACCGCTTCATCCGCGAGGCCAAGTCGGTGGCCAGGCTGGCCCACCCGAACATCGTGGGCGTGTACGACCAGGGCACCGACGGCCACTACGTCTATCTGGCGATGGAGTACGTCGCCGGGTGCACGCTCCGCGACGTGCTGCGCGAGCGTGGCGCCCTCCGGCCTCGCGCGGCCCTCGACATCCTGGAGCCGGTCCTCGCCGCCCTCGGCGCCGCCCACCGCGCCGGTCTCGTCCACCGGGACATGAAGCCGGAGAACGTTCTGATCGGCGACGACGGCCGGGTCAAGGTCGCCGACTTCGGACTCGTACGGGCCGTGGACACCAACACCACCGTCTCCTCCGGGTCCCTGCTCGGCACCGTCTCGTATCTCGCACCGGAGCAGATCGAGCACGGCGTCTCCGACACCCGCGCCGATGTCTACGCCTGCGGGGTCGTGCTGTACGAGATGCTCACCGGCTCCCGCCCGCACAGCGGCGACACCCCGGCCCAGGTGCTCTACCAGCACCTGCACAAGGACATCGTTCCGCCGTCCGTGGCCGTGCCGGGGATGGCTCCCCAGCTCGACGGCCTGATGGCTGCGGCCACCGCCCGCAACCCCGAACTGCGCCCCGTCGACGCGGTGGCGCTGCTCGCGGCCACCCGGGACGCCCGCGCCACGCTCACCGACGAGCAGCTCGACGCCGTACCGCCGCAGGCCGTGGCGGACGGAACCGGCGGGGCGCCCGGATCCGAGGACCGTACGAGCGTCATCCCGCTCGTGGCCGGTGCGTCGAGCGGCGATGACGCGATCAACCGGACCAGCCTGCTGGACATGGAGCCCGAGGGCCCGTCCCGGCCCAGCGCGGAAGCGGGCGGGGGCCGGGCGAGGCGGCGCCCGCCGCGGCGCGGTGTGCTCGCCCTCGTGACGGCCGTGCTGCTGGCGCTGGGGATCGGCGCGGGGGTCTGGTACATCAACTCCGGTCAGTTCACGCGCGTCCCCGGTGTGCTGGCGATGCCGCGGGACGAGGCGGAGAAGAAGCTCCGGGACGCGGGGCTCGACACCCGCGCCACCGAGGAGTTCAGCACCAATGTCGACCGCGGCAAGGTCATCGCCACGAATCCGGCGCCCGGCAACCGCATCCGCGGCAACGGCACGGTGACGATCGTCGTCTCCAAGGGCCCCGAGGTCGTCAAGATCCCGAGCCTGGAGGGCATGCCCCTGGCGAAGGCCAAGGCCGAACTGAGGAAGCTGGGCCTGGCCCCCGGCATCGTCCGCCGGGAGTTCAGCGATCAGGCCCCGCAGGGAACAGTTCTCCGCACGGAACCGGGCTCCGGTGTAAAGCGCAGGCCCGGCTCCGCCGTCGCGATCACCGTCAGCAAGGGCGAGCCCGTCGAGGCGCCGGACGTGGTAGGCGACCGGCTCCGGGACGCGACGGACGAACTGCGCGAGAACGGACTGAAGGTAAAGGTGGCCCCCACCCGCGTCTTCGCCGAGCAGGACAAGGGCGAGGTGGCCGTTCAGTCGCCGGGCGAGGGCGCGCAACTGGCCAGGGGCGACACGATCACGCTGACGGTCTCCAAGGGCCAGGAGATGGTCGAGGTTCCGGACGTCGAGGGCGACAAAGAGGCAGACGCCAAGCGGCAGTTGGTGGAGGCGGGCTTCAAGGTCGAGGTGAGCCGGTTCTTCTTCGGTGACACCGTGTTCGACCAGTCCGTGGAGGGCGGGGACAAGGCTCCCAAGGGCAGCGAGATCACGATCCGCGTGCGGTGAGGCCGCACCGCGGGGCAAGATGCCTCGGCCCGTATGGTCCGGGCAGCGCGCCTCGGCCGTACGTCCCGACAGCGCGAACTCGGCCGGACGTCCCGGCACACGCCTCGGCCGTGGGTGCTTCACGCCCGGTGAGGCCCGTACGGGCGCCATGGGATCCTGGACGGTGTGAGCAGCAGCCGCACCCCCTCCCTCCGTAACCCCGTTGGCAGCCACGTCCCGGTGGCCGGCGGTCTCGCTTCCACCGGGCTGGCCTACGCCCGCGAGATCGGCGCGGAGACCGTCCAGGTCTTCGTGGCGAATCCGCGTGGCTGGGCGACGCCCGCGGGCAGTCCGCGCCAGGACGAGGCGTTCCGGACGGCATGCGCCGAGGAGGGTGTCCCGGCGTACGTCCACGCCCCCTATCTGATCAACTTCGGGTCGCACACCGAGTCCACGGCCGGACTGTCGGTGGCATCGCTGCGGCATTCGCTGCGCCGGGGGCGGGACATCGGTGCGCTCGGCGTCGTGGTCCACACCGGTTCGGCGACGGGCGGCCGGGCGCGTACGACCGCCCTCGCGCAGGTACGGGAGCTGATGCTGCCGCTGCTGGACGAGCTGACCCACGACGAGGATCCCTGGCTGCTTCTGGAGCCGACGGCGGGCCAGGGATCCTCCCTGTGCTCGCTCGTCGCCGACCTCGGCCCGTACTTCGAGGCACTGGAACGGCATCCGCGCGTCGGTGTCTGCCTCGACACCTGCCACGCCTTCGCCGCCGGGCACGACCTTGCCGCGCCCGGCGGGGTGAAGGCCCTGCTCGACGAACTCGTGGACACCATCGGCCCGGGCCGTCTCAGGCTGATTCACGCGAACGACTCCAAGGACGTGGCGGGCGCCCACAAGGACCGGCACGAGAACATCGGCTCGGGCCGCATCGGGGCCGACGCGTTCGGCGGCTTGTTCGGGCACCCGGCGACCGAGGGCGTACCACTGGTGATCGAGACCCCGGGCGGCAAGTCCGGCCATGCCGCGGACGTGGCCAGGCTGAAGGAGCTGCGCGGCGCCTGAAGCGGACCCGCCACTCGGTCCACCGGCGGCGGAATACCCCTAGGAGGTATATTGCTGGGTACGGGTGACAGAGACGGCCACTCAGCCCGGGGAGCTCAGGCGATGGAGCAGCACATACACGGCAAACAGGACCTTCACGGGGAGCAGGACCTTCGAGAGAAGCAGGACGTCCACGCCGGGCAGGCGCACGACGAGGACGCCGGCAACCACCACGCGGCCGCCGCCGACTGGCCCACGGCCGCTCGGGCGACGCTCCACTGCCTCACCGGATGCGCCATCGGCGAGGTCGCGGGCATGGCCATCGGAACCGCCTTCGCCTGGCACAACGCACCGACGATGGCTCTCGCGATCGTGCTGGCGTTCGTCTTCGGTTACTCACTCACGCTCGTCGCCGTGCTGCGCGCGGGCCTCGGCTGGAGGAGTGCGCTGAAGGTCGCCCTGGCCGCCGACACCGTCTCCATCGCGATCATGGAGCTGGTCGACAACGTCATCGTCGCGCTGACGCCTGGAGCGATGGAGGCCCAGCTGTCCGACGGCCTCTTCTGGGGCGCCCTGGCCTTCGGGTTCCTCATCGCATTCCTGATCACCACGCCCGTCAACCGGTGGATGATCGGCCGCGGCAAGGGCCACGCGGTGACGCACGCGTACCACCACTGAGCCGCGGGGCGCACGGGGCCTTGAAGACGGGGCCTAGAGCTCCGGGCCTTCGCCCGGCTCCTCCTGGTAGGAGTAGCGCTGCTCGCTCCAGGGGTCCCCGATGTTGTGGTAGCCCCGCTCCTCCCAGAAGCCCCGGCGGTCCGCGGTCATGTACTCGACACCGCGGACCCACTTGGGCCCCTTCCACGCGTAGAGATGCGGCACGATCAGCCGTACCGGGAAGCCGTGCTCGGCGGTCAGCAGCTCGCCGCCCTTGTGGGTGGCGAAAATCGTGCGGTCGGAGGCGAAGTCGGAGAGCCGGAGGTTGGAGCTGAAGCCGTATTCGGCCCACACCATCACATGGGTGACGTCGTCGGCGGGCGGCGCCAGGTCGAGGACCGTGGCGGCCGCGATACCGCCCCATTCGGCCCCCACCATGCTGAATTTCGTGACGCAGTGGAGGTCGGCCACAACCGTCGTGTACGGCAGGGCCGTGAACTTCTCATGGGTCCAGCAGTGTTTCTCGCCGTCCGCGGTGGCACCGAAGACCCGGAACTCCCAGCGGTCGGGCTTGAACTTGGGGACCGGACCGTAGTGGGTGACCGGCCAGCCGCGCTGCAGCCGCTGCCCTGGAGGAAGCTGGACCTGTGCCCCTTCACGGCTTTCCGGCTGACCCATGACTCCATGGTGACAGACCGCGAAGGGTGGTTGTGACCAGGCCAATGCCCAACGGGGGCAACTCTTACTAAGCATGCACTTACTGGATCAGGTGAGCGGGCGGTGCGAGGATGCGCGCATTGCGCCGTATTTCTCTGGAAGGAGCCGCTGCGATGCAGGGCGACCCCGAGGTCATCGAGTTCCTCAACGAGCAACTGACCGCCGAGCTGACTGCGATCAATCAGTACTTCCTCCACGCCAAGCTGCAGGAGAACTACGGCTGGACGAAGCTCGCGAAGTACACCCGTGCCGAATCATTCGACGAGATGCGGCATGCCGAGGTTCTGACCGACCGGATCATTTTCCTCGAGGGCTTGCCGAACTACCAGCGGCTGTTCCACGTACGGGTGGGGCAGACCGTCACCGAGATGTTCCAGGCCGACCGGCAGATCGAGGTGGAGGCGATCGACCGCCTCAGGCGCGGGATCGACGTCATGCGCTCCAAGGGCGACATCACATCGGCCAACATCTTCGAGTCGATCCTCGCCGACGAGGAGCATCACATCGACTACCTCGACACCCAACTCGAGCTGGTGGCGAAGCTCGGTGAGGCGCTCTACATCGCCCAGCTCATCGAGCAGCCCGAGAGCTGATCAGGCGGCATCGGCCGCCAGCACACCGGCGACCGGCCGCGCCGCTCCGGCGGCCGCCACAGGATCGGCGGTCAGTGCGGCGGGCTCACCCTGGTCGACCAGCTCACGCTGCGGGCAGGCCCCCCGGCCGAGCAGCGCCTGGATGCGGCGGACGCACGAGCCGCAGTCGGTGCCGGCCTTGCAGGCGCCGGCGATCTGACGCGGGGTGCAGGCGCCAGTTCCCACATGTTCGCGCACCTGCGTCTCGGTGATGCCGAAGCATGAGCAGACGTACACGCGGTCTCCCAGTGATCAATAAGGTAACCCTTACCTTACCCTGGTTAGGGAAGCCTTACAACGGCGAGGGGCGCGGATCTGTGTGATCCGCGCCCCACGGCGTTGCTGCTGCGATCAGCGACCGGTCACTGGTCCCGGTACATCTCCGCGACGAGGAAGGCCAGGTCGAGAGACTGGCTGCGGTTGAGCCGCGGGTCGCACGCGGTCTCGTAGCGCTGGTGAAGATCGTCGACGAAGATCTCGTCGCCGCCGCCCACGCACTCGGTGACATCGTCACCGGTCAGCTCGACATGGATGCCGCCCGGGTGGGTGCCCAGGCTCTTGTGGACCTCGAAGAAGCCCTTGACCTCGTCCAGCACATCGTCGAAGCGCCGCGTCTTGTGACCGGACGCCGCCTCGAAGGTGTTGCCGTGCATCGGGTCGCAGACCCAGGCCACCTGCGCTCCGGAGGCGGTGACCTTCTCGACCAGCTCCGGAAGCCGGTCGCGGATCCGGTCCGCTCCCATGCGGGTGATGAAGGTCAGCCGGCCCGGCTCGCGGTCCGGGTCGAGCCGCTCGATCAGCGTGAGCGCGTCCTCCGGCGCCGTCGTCGGGCCGAGCTTCACCCCGATCGGGTTGCGGATGCGAGAGACGAACTCGATGTGCGCCCCGTCGAGCTGCCGGGTCCGCTCACCGATCCAGACCATGTGGCCGGCGACGTCGTAGAGGTTGCCGGTACGCGAGTCGGTACGGGTCATGGCCGACTCGTAGTCGAGGATCAGCGCCTCGTGGGAGGAGTAGAACTCGACCGTCTTGAACTCCTCCGGGTCCACCCCGCACGCGTTCATGAAGTTCATGGCCCGGTCGATCTCGCGGGCCAGGGCCTCGTAGCGCTGGCCGGACGGGGACGACTTCACGAAGTCCTGGTTCCAGGCGTGCACCTGGCGCAGGTCGGCGTAGCCACCGGTGGTGAAGGCCCGTACGAGGTTCAGCGTCGCCGAGGACGCGTGGTACATGCGCTTCAGTCGCTCGGGGTCCGGAGTGCGGGCCTCGGGGGTGAACTCGAAGCCGTTGACCGAATCGCCGCGGTACGAGGGCAGGGTCACCCCGTCGCGCGTCTCCGTCGGCTTCGAGCGCGGCTTGCTGTACTGACCGGCGATCCGGCCGACCTTCACGACCGGCACGGAACCGGCGTAGGTCAGCACGGCGCCCATCTGCAGCAGCGTCTTCAGCTTGTTGCGGATCTGGTCGGCGCCCACGGCGTCGAAGGCCTCGGCGCAGTCGCCGCCCTGCAGCAGGAACGCCTCGCCCCGGGCGACCGCCCCCATACGGGCGCGCAGCTCGTCGCACTCACCGGCGAAGACGAGCGGAGGATACGACTCGAGGTCCGCGATCACATCGCGCAGAGCCTCGGCATCGGGCCACTCGGGCTGCTGCGCCGCGGGAAGGTCTCGCCAGGTGGTGCCGGGGGCACGGGATTCAGCGTTCACGGTCACCCTGTCAACATTACGGGGTCCGCCGGAGTGCCCGGTCCGGCGCCCACAAAATGAGACAGCGGGCGCGAGGAGCGAGACATCGGCTAGGGTGCACACCATGTTCGCGCACTCGAACCTGTACTGGTGGTGGACCGCTTCCGAGGCGGCCCACTGATCGCGCGTTCCCGACAAGACCACCGCGAAGGCCGCCCCGAGGGGCGGCCTTCTGCGTTTCCGCGGGCCGTTCCTCCGAATCCGGTCACCATCGATCCGAATCCGGAAGGAACAGCTCACGATGCATTCCGACATCCCAGAGCTCCTGCGCAGCCTCACTCGCCCCGGCCACCCGCCGTTCGCCCTGATCCACCGGCGTACGCCCGGCCACCCCGATGACGTCGTCGAGGTGCTCACCGGCCCGGTCTCGGATGTGGACCGGCTCTCCGCCATCCCGCTCGGCGAGGGCGCACCGGGCCGGCCCGTCACCGACGCACTCGCCCTCGTCCCGTTCCGGCAGATCCGCGAGCGCGGCTTCGACGTCCGCGACGACGGGACGCCGCTGACCGTGCTTCGTCCCGAGGAGACCTACGAGCTGCCGCTGGACGCCGTACGGGCGGCGCTGCCCGCGCATCGGGTGAGCGTCGAGGGCGGGACCTTCGACGTGGGCGACGAGGAGTACGCCTCGATCGTCGGACGGATCGTCGAGGACGAGATCGGGCGGGGCGAGGGCGCGAACTTCGTGATCCGCCGCACGTACGAGGGCGAGATCCCGGGCTACGGCCCCGCGGACGCCCTCGCCCTCTTCCGGCGTCTGCTGGAGGGTGAGCGCGGCGCCTACTGGACGTACGTCGTGCACACCGGCGACGGGCACGGGGGCGAAGGGGGCGGCCGGACGCTCGTCGGGGCCAGTCCGGAGGTCCACGTCCGGATGTCGGGCGGGACGGTGGTGATGAACCCCATCAGCGGCACGTACCGGTACCCCGCGGAAGGGCCCGGAGTCGACGGCCTGCTGGCGTTCCTGCACGACCGCAAGGAGGTGGAGGAGCTGTCCATGGTCGTCGACGAGGAGCTGAAGATGATGTGCACGGTGGCCCGTCTGGGCGGCGTCGTCGTCGGCCCCCGGCTGAAGGAGATGGCCCACCTCGCCCATACCGAGTACGAGTTGCGCGGCCGCAGCACCCTGGACGTACGGGACGTACTGCGGGAGACGATGTTCGCCGCCACCGTCACCGGCTCGCCGGTGCAGAACGCCTGCCGGGTCATCGAGCGCCATGAGCCGCACGGGCGCGGCTACTACGCGGGGGCGCTGGCTCTCCTGGGGCGCGATGCCAACGGGACGCAGACCCTGGACTCCCCGATCCTCATCAGGACCGCCGACATCGACGCGGACGGAAGGCTGCGCGTACCCGTCGGTGCCACACTCGTACGCCACTCCGACCCGTACGGCGAGGTGGCCGAGACGCATGCCAAGGCGGCCGGAGTACTGACCGCGCTCGGTGTGCGGAAGGCGCCCCCGCGCGGAGCGGACGGTCGGCGCCCGCGGCTGGCGGACGACCCCCGCGTACGCGCCGCGCTTGACGCCCGGCGGTCCGATCTCGCGCCGTTCTGGCTGCGGATGCAGCGGCGGTCGGTCGACATCGCGGAGCACGCGCTGGTGATCGATGCCGAGGACACCTTCACCGCCATGCTCGCGCATCTGCTCCGCTCCACCGGGCTGGAGGTGACGGTGCGGCGCTACGACGAGCCGGGGCTGCGGGATGCGGCACTGTCGCACCCGGGACCGGTGGTCCTCGGGCCGGGTCCGGGCGACCCGAACGACGCGAAGGATCCGAAGATGCGGTTCCTGCGCGGGCTGACCGCCGAGCTGATGCGCGAGCACGGGCAGGGCCTGCTGGGAGTGTGCCTGGGGCACGAACTGATCGCGGCAGAGCTGGGGATGGACGTCGTCCGCAAGGATGTGCCGCACCAGGGCGCGCAGGAGCGGATCGACTACTTCGGGCGCGAGGAGGTCGTGGGCTTCTACAACACCTTCACCGCGCGCTGCGACGCCGCGGCGGAGCCCGAACTGGCCATGCACCGGGTCGAGTTGAGCCGGGATCCGGTCTCCGGTGATGTGCATGCGCTGCGCGGCCCCGGCTTCGCGGGGGTGCAGTTCCACCCGGAGTCGGTGCTGACGCTGGACGGTGTGTCGATCACCGCTGCGCTGCTGGCCGCCGTCCTGGTCTGAGGCCGCCCGTTCGCCGCGTGCTGCACGGGTGCCGCCCGTCCCGGAGGACCGGAAGAGTCCGGTCCTCCGGTGTGACCGGAGTGGGGCGAAGAGGGCCGCCGACGGGCGGAGGCGGCTGCCCGACGGGCCGGGCGGAGGCTGCTGCCTACGTGCGGGGGCAGGAGGGTCGACAGCCGAAGACGATCAGCCGAAGAAGACGCCGATCTCCTTGTAGAGCTCGGGGTCGACGGTCTTGAGCTTCGCCGTTGCGTCGGCGATCGGAACCCGGACGATGTCCGTGCCGCGCAGCGCGACCATCTTGCCGAAGTCCCCGTCGCGTACGGCATCGATCGCGTGCAGGCCGAACCGCGTCGCGAGCCAGCGGTCGAACGCGCTCGGGGTGCCGCCGCGCTGCACATGGCCCAGTACGGTCGTCCGGGCCTCCTTGCCGGTCCGGCTCTCGATCTCCTTGGCCAGCCACTCGCCGATCCCGGAGAGCCTGACGTGCCCGAACGAGTCCAGCGAGCCGTCCTTCAGCACCATGTCGCCGTCCTTGGGCATGGCGCCCTCGGCGATCACCACGATCGGTGCGTAACGGATCTTGAAGCGGGACTCGACCCAGGCGCAGACCTCGTCGAGGTCGAAGCGCTGCTCGGGGATGAGGATGGCGTTGGCGCCGCCGGCCAGGCCCGAGTGCACGGCGATCCAGCCCGCGTGCCGGCCCATGACCTCGACTACGAGCACGCGCATATGGGATTCGGCCGTGGTGTGCAGACGGTCGATGGCCTCGGTCGCGATGTTGACGGCCGTGTCGAAGCCGAAGGTGTAGTCGGTGGCCGAGAGGTCGTTGTCGATCGTCTTGGGCACGCCGACGCACGCGATGCCGTAGTCGTCGGACAGGCGCGCGGCGACGCCGAGGGTGTCCTCGCCGCCGATCGCGATCAGCGCGCCGACCTCGTACTTCTTGAGGTTCTCCTTGATGCGGCGGATGCCGTCCTCGGCCTTGAGCGGATTGGTGCGCGACGATCCGAGGATCGTGCCGCCGCGCGGCAGGATGCCGCGAACGGCCGGGATGTCGAGCTGGACGGTGTCGGCCTCGAGCGGGCCGCGCCAGCCGTCGCGGAACCCGATGAAGTCGTAGCCGTACTCCTGGACGCCCTTGCGGACGATGCCGCGGATGACCGCGTTGAGCCCGGGGCAGTCGCCGCCACCGGTCAGAACTCCGACCTTCATGGATCCTTCCCTTCTCCCTCGAAGACCCGCTCGCGGCACACGCTAACGGTGATCCAGCTCACGACGGGATGGGGCGAACCGACGAATCCGGTGAATTCCGTGTGACCGTGTGGACGGCGTATCACTCGTACGAGGGCCGGGACGTACGAGGCGGATGTGACATACGTGACAGCATTCACGGCAGTGCCGTGGCTCAGCGACGCCCGGAGTGCGCCTGGGTCGGCGCCCTTGGCGGGGGCGCCACCAGCGGCGTCAGTCGTCGTCCAGACCGCGCTCGATGGCGTACCGCACCAGCTCGACGCGGTTGTGGAGCTGCAGCTTCCCCAGGGTGTTCTGGACGTGGTTCTGCACGGTGCGGTGCGAGATGACGAGGCGCTCGGCGATCTGCTTGTACGAGAGCCCCTTGGCGACCAGGCGCAGCACCTCGGTCTCGCGGTCGGTGAGCCGGGGCGCGCCCGGCTCGTCCGGTGCCGAGGGCGGCGAGTCGGAGGCCAGCCTGCGGTACTCGCCGAGCACCAGGCCCGCGAGACCCGGGGTGAAGACGGGATCGCCGACGGCCGTCCGGCCCACGGCGTCCAGCAGTTCCTCGGTGCTGGCGGACTTCAGGAGATAGCCGGTGGCACCGGACTTGACCGCCTCCAGGACATCGGCGTGCTCACCGCTCGCGGACAGAACGAGCACGCGCAGGGTCGGGTCGGCGCCCACGAGTTCCTTGCAGACCTGAACTCCCGGCTTTCCGGGGAGGTTGAGGTCGAGGACCAGAACGTCGGGTGCCGCGGCCGTGGCCCTGCGCACCGCCTGCGGGCCGTCGCCCGCGGTCGCCACCACATCGAACCCCGCCGCGGCCAGGTCCCGGGCCACCGCGTCCCGCCACATCGGGTGGTCGTCGACCACCATCACCTTGACGGCCGCGCCGCCTTCCTCCCCGGCCGTCGCCTCCTTCTGATCATTCACCGCTTCGCCTCGCTCCCCCGGGAAGCCACCGGCTCCCTTGGAACCCTCAACTCGACCTCCGTGCCCTGGCCTGGGACGGACACCAACTCGGCGGCCCCGCCCAGCTCCCGCAACCGGCCACGGATGGACAGCGCGACACCGAGGCGGCCTTCGCGCTCGGCCGCCGCGAGCCGGCCCTCCGGTATGCCGGGACCGTCGTCCCGTACGGTCACGAGCACCGCATCCGCCTCGTCCTCCACCAGGATCCACGCCTGCGCACCGTCGCCCGCGTGCCTGCGCACATTGTCCAGAGCGGCACCGACGGCGGCCGCCAACTCCCCTGCCACCGCGGCCGGGAGAAGAACCGGAGCCCCGGGCTGGGCCAGGGACACCCGGGCTCCGGCGTACGGCGCGAGCAGGGCGCGTACGTCGCACACACCCCTCGCGTCCCGCGGGCCGCCGTCGCCCGGAACCGTGTCCACCGGCGGCGGAACCGGGCCGTCGAACTCGTCGGCTCCGGCCACTGCGGCGCTCTCCGTACCTCCGGCGGCGCTGCGCGCAGCGGGGACCGGTCCTCCCGTCACCAGGGTGCGCAGCGCGATCTCCTGCTCCCCCGCCATCCTGCCGAGTTCGTCCGCCTCGCCGCCGATCTCCGCCCCGCGCCGCTGCACCATCGCGAGCACCTGGAGGACGCTGTCGTGGATGTCACGGGCGAGCCGCTCGCGTTCGCGGGTGGCGGCGTCGACCTGGAGGGCGCGGGCGAGGGTGCGTTCACTGGCCCGCGCCACCTCGACGACGTAGCCGATGGCGACGCTCGCCACCCACACCAGCAGGACGTTGTGGACGGTGTCACGGGCGAAACTGCCGCGCTCGACGACGTTGGCCACCGCCACGAGCGCCGAAGCCACGGCCGCCCAGCGCCAACCGCCCTTGATCGCGAAGCCCAGCACGGCCCCCGCCGTCCAGATCGACGGCAGGGTGGCGGCGCCGTCGGCGATACGGGCCTGGGTGTCGACGAGGGGCGTGAGGAGGATGCCGGTCAGCGCGATGGTGAGGTCGGCGATCAGGAAGCGCTTGGTGCACCGCTCGGGCGAGGTCACCCGGTTCCAGGTCAGCAGCATCCAGGCCACGAGCACGGCCGTGTAGGCCCAGGCCCCGATCGGACGGGCGTAGTGGTCGCGGGCGAGAACGACGAGGGTGACCGCGTAGACGCAGGTGAGGATGCGGTATCCGGTCAGAGCACGCCAGAGCGGCAACTCGACCGACATGCGCAGGACTTTCCCTCCCATGTGCGGCTCGCGCTTCTGCTGCGCCATTCCCCCCGACTCCCTCCCCGCGGTGGCTAGGCCCCGTCGCTCCGGTTGCCCTTGCCCGTGTCCTCGCCGCCCTCGGCCGCTACCGTGCCACCGCTGCCCGCCTTTTCGTCGTCGGCCTGCCGCTTGGCGTCCTCAGCCTGCCGCTTGGCGGTCTCGGCGATCCTTCGCTTGGCCGCGGTCGCGTAGATGTCGACGTACTCCTGACCGGAAAGCTTCATGATCTCGTACATGACCTCGTCGGTCACGGAGCGGAGGATGAAGCGATCGTGCTCCATCCCCAGGTAGCGCGTGAAGTCCAGGGGCTTCCCGATGCGGATGCCGGGCCTGATCATCTTCGGAACGACCTGGCCGGGCGGCTGGACCTTCTCGGTGTCGATCATCGCTACGGGGATCACCGGGGCGCCGGTGGCGAGCGCGACGCGCGCGAGGCCGCCGGGCTTGCCCCGGTAGAGGCGGCCGTCGGGCGAGCGGGTGCCCTCGGGGTAGATGCCGAACAGCTCGCCGCGCTCCAGCACCGCGATACCGCTCTTGACCGCCGCTTCCCCGGCGCCGCGCGCACCGGAGCGGTCCACCGGGAGCTGGCCGACACCCTTGAAGAAGGCTGCGGTGAGCTTGCCCTTGACCCCGGGTGAGGTGAAGTACTCGGACTTGGCGATGAAGGTGACCTTGCGGTCGAGCACCGCGGGCAGGAAGAAGGAGTCCGAGAACGAGAGGTGGTTGCTGGCCAGGATCGCCGGACCCTCCGCGGGGACGTTCTCCAGCCCCTCCACCCAGGGTCTGAAGGCGAGCTTCAGCGCACCCCCCACGGACAGCTTCATCGCGCCGTACAGCAACCGAGGACCTCCTAGTCCGACGAACAGACCTTAACCTGCTGCGACCTGCCGCGGCGCTGGTCCCACCCCCCGAGTGCGGCCTCCGGACCTACCCGGGTGTCGGTCCCGTCGCGTACGGTGAATGCCACACCGAGACTCACACCGGACATCCACGTTCCCACCACGACGAATGGAGACCCGAAGGTGCCGGTCCTCCCCGGAGCCGAGCCGTTCCGCCACGAGGGCGGAGAGGTCGGCGTCCTCCTGTGCCACGGTTTCACCGGCTCACCGCAGTCGCTGCGCCCCTGGGCCGGGTTCCTGGCCGAGCGCGGGCTGACCGTTTCGCTGCCGCTGCTGCCCGGGCACGGCACGCGCTGGCAGGACATGCAGCTCACCAGCTGGCAGGACTGGTATGCCGAGGTGGACCGCGAGTTGCGCCTGCTGTCCGAGCGGTGCCGGCAGGTCTTCGTCCTCGGTCTCTCGATGGGCGGGGCGCTCGCACTGCGGCTCGCCGCGAAGCACGGTGACGCGATCAGTGGCGTCGTGGTCGTCAACCCGGCGAACAAGATGCACGGCCTGGCACCGCATGCGCTGCCCGTCGTGCGGTATCTGGTGCGGTCGACCAAGGGGCTGGCGAACGATGTCGCGAAGGAGGGCGTGGACGAGATCGGCTACGATCGCGTGCCACTCCACGCGGCGCATTCGCTCCGCCGGTTCTTCCGTGTCGTGGACTCCGAACTGCCGCAGGTCACCCAGCCGTTGCTGCTGCTGCGCAGCCCGCAGGACCACGTCGTGCCGCCCGCCGACTCCGCCCGCATCCTGAGCCGGGTCTCGTCGAGGGACGTCACCGAGACGGTGCTGGAGCGGAGTTACCACGTGGCGACGCTGGACCACGACGCCGAGCGGATCTTCCGGGACTCCTACGAGTTCATCGGGCGGCTCGCGCCCGACGCCGGTGAGAAGAGCAAGGAGACTGCGAGCGGTGGCTGAGCGGGACGCCGGGCCGGGGCGCGACGAGGAAGGTCGCGAACCGCTCGACGAAGACGCCGCGTGGGCGGCGATTGTGGCGGCCTACGGCGAGGAACCGCCCGACCCGGACATGTCCGCGGATCCCGGGGACGGCCCGGGCGGGGGCCACTCCGGCAAGGACGGCTCGGGCACGGCCGGACCGGGCCGGGACCGTACGAGCAGTGGCCTGGGCAGAGGTGATGACCTGGGCAGAGGTGATGACCTCAGTGCGGGTCTTGACCCAGGGGCACGTACGGACACCGGAGCGAACCGGGGAGGCGACGGGGACTCCGCCGGAGACGGGGAGGACGCCGAGGCCTCGTCCGGAACCGGCAAGGAAGCCGAGGAGACCGGGAAGGCTCCACGGCCGGGCACGGGCCGGCCACTGGGTTCCAGTGTCACCATCCACCCCGCGATCGGGCCGCGCGACTGGTCGGCGGCCGGGCCCAACGACGACGACGAGAGCGACGAGGGGCACTTCGTTCCGCCGGAGCCGCCGCCGCTTCCCGAGGCGGACACCACGGCCAAGTTCGCCTGGCTCGCCGTCATCGGCGGCCCGTTGCTCCTGCTGCTCACTGTGCTGCTGCAGTGGAACATGACGTGGTGGATCACCACCCTTGGGGTGGGCGGATTCCTCGGTGGCTTCGCGACGCTGGTCATTCGTATGGGTGACAGTGACGAGGACGACGATGACGATCCGGGGCGCGGCGCGGTCGTCTGACCGTCGCACGACGCCGGAGGTGCTCTCATCCGGCGAAGCCTCAGCCGACGGTGCCGCAGAGGCGCAGGTCCGTCAGGCAGGAGTCGCGGGGACGCGAACCGCGGCCAGCACCGGCAGGTGATCGGTCGCGGCCCGCAGGTCCGACTCGGTGACGCCGGGCAGCCCCCGTGGCACCCCGCAGCCCAGCATCTCCGTACCGCGCGTGGCGAAGATCGCGTCGATGCGCTGCGGCGGGTCACCGGGACGGGTGGTGTGCTCCCCGCCCCAGGGCTGGACCGACCAGCCGTCCTGCAGTTCGGCGGCGAGCCTGCGGAACGTACGGCCGCCGGGACGGTCGTTGAGATCCCCGGCCGCGATCGCGTGGGGCACACCGAGGTCCGCCAGGCGCTCCAGCAGCAGTCCGCCCTGCGCGAAGCGCTCGTCCGCCCGCATGCTCAAATGGCAGCTGAGAACGCCGAGCCGGGCGGTGCCGAACCGCAGGACGGCGGTGGCGAAGCCCCGTTGGTGCAGTCCGGGCGTCCGTGGCAACAGGACGTCCTCCGCGCCCTGCACATGGGCACGCAGCGAGGCCAGGATCATCGATCCGGCAGCGGTCGCCCCGCCGGTGACGCGGACCAGGGCCGACTCATGGGCGAGCCAGGCGGCATGCTTGCGCCAGCGGAAGAACCGCGGTGCCTCCTGGACGCAGACGACATCGGGGGCACAGCCACGGATGACACGGGCGAGCGCGGCCCGGTCGTCGCGCATCGAGCGGACGTTGTAGCTGAGTACGCGGACCACGGCGGAGCCATCCGGCTCGGTGCGGGACGCCGGGAGGTCCGGCAGCACGGAGGAACTCATGCGCCCTCCCTACCCCGTTACGCCCGGAAACCGCGCCAGGCACGGAGGGATCCGCGCCCGACGGGCGGAAGGGCCGCGGTCACGACACCTCCGGGCGCACGGACCAGTGCAGCGCACGGACCAGTGCAGCGTACGGAGCGGCGTACGACCCCGTGCGGCGACCGGCGACCGCGTACGGACCGGGAGCCGGTACCGACCGGGAGCCGGTACGGCCAGGAAGCGCATGCAGCGCGACCGATGCGTACGACCCGGCTGGTTCGTACGGCCGGGCAGAGCAGCACACGCCAACGGGGCCCTCGGCGCCCCACCTGGTGCCCTGTGGCACCGGGGTCACGACCGCGCCGGCGGACCGTGCGGCCGTGACCCCGGCGACCGCGGCATGGATCAGCCCTGGCGGGCCAGGTCGGCCGCGCCCACCAGTCCGGCCTTGCCGCCGAGCTGGGCGGCGAGCACCTGGGCGTGCGGCCGGTACTGGCCGCCGACCAGCCAGCGGCGGAAGGACTTGCGGATCGGGTCGAGCACGAGGTCGCCCTCGTCGGAGACACCGCCACCGACGATGAACGCCGACGGGTCGAACAGCGAGGCCAGATCGGCCAGGCCCGCGCCCGCCCAGCGGGCCAGTTCCCGGAAGGAGTCGACGGCCACCGGGCATCCCAGACGCGCGGCCTCGCTCACGTGCTTGCCCTCGATACCGGCGGGAGTGCCGTCTCCCATACCGAGCAGAAGCGTGGCGTTCTCGGGGGTGGCCTGGGCGCGCTGCTTGGCGTACCGGACGAGGGCGCGCCCCGAGGCGTACTGTTCCCAGCAGCCCTGGCTGCCGCAGCCGCACAGCAGACCGTCCGGCACGACGCGGATGTGGCCGAACTCGCCCGCGACGCCGAAGCGCCCGCGCCGCAGCTTGTTGCCGATGATGATGCCGCCGCCGAGCCCGGTGCCGAGGGTGATGCAGATGACGTCGTCGTGGCCCTGGCCCGCGCCGAACCTGTACTCGCCCCAGGCAGCGGCGTTGGCGTCGTTCTCGACGACGACCGGGAGGCTGACGCGCTTCTCGACCTTGTCCTTGAGCGCTTCCTGACGCCAGTTGATGTTGGGCGCGAAGAGTACGGTGGCCCGCTTGTCGTCCACGTACCCGGCGGCGCCGATGCCGACGGCCTCGACCTGGTGCCCCCGGCCGACCCGGCGGACCGCGTCCGCGATGGCGTCGACGACTCCTTCGGGCGTGGGCGGGGTCGGTACCGTGCACGTCTCGAGAATCGAGCCCTCTTCGTCGACCACGCCGGCCGCGATCTTCGTGCCGCCGATGTCGACGCCGATGGTGAGTCCCATGTGTCCCTCAGTTATTCGGTCGATCCCCGCCGCGACCAACCGTACCGGAGGGCAACGGGTGGAGGATTTCCGTGCCGATCCGCGAGACGGCCCCATGGACCGGTCGCGTCAGTCGAGGTCGATGCGCTCAGTGCCGGAGGGTCCCTCGGGGCCGTCGGGGCCGTCGGGGCCGGTGGTGCCACGGGGGCCCTCCGGGGTGCCCGCGGAACGGGTCCAGCGGCGCTCCTGCCCCTCGACGACGGCGCGGTAGGCCGCGAGCAGTTCCGATCCGGCCGCGGCGAGGTGGTCGAAGACCTGCGGGTTCCGCTCGACGACCGGCTCCACGGCGGCCTTGGCCTGCGCGATGAGCTGCTGTACGGCACCGGCCGCGGTGGCTCCGGCGTTCGGGACCTGAATGGAGGAGAGCCTTTCTGCGACCGCGTCGGCCAGCTTCCGCAGTTCGTCGGCGGCGCTGCCGGTCGGAGCCCCGTACTGCGCGCGCCGCCGCGCGCGCTCGGCGGCGAGGTCCTCGGCGCAGGCCTTCGCCCACGCGTCGGCCTGGGGTGCTTCGGCTGGGTCGGCGCCAGGGCGCTTGGTGGCATCGCTCATCGCGGGCTCCTGCATACGGCTCGGGAGGTACCTCGACGTTACCCGAACAGAGGGCCGCCGTTCACGGGCCGTCGGGCATGCGTGGCCAAAGGGCGGGATCCGGCGTGAAGCGGATCCGCAGGGCACCGTCGGTGAGCCCCGCGCCGAACACCGAGCACCGACGCAACGCGGACGGGAGCGGAAGGATGCGGCGGAACGGGCCCACACCGAGGACGAGTTCGTCACCGCGCCGTACGAGCTCCAGCTCGTCCCGCCGTGCCCCGGGCAGCGGCACGCTCCATACGAGAACGCCCTGGTCGGCGAGGTGGTCCTCGACGGATCCGAGGGTGGGGGCGGGGGCGACGCCGGACGCCCCCTCGGCCCGTTCTCTCGCGGCCTCCCGAGAAGCGCCGTCCGGAGGGCCGACCGGACAGCCGTCCGGAGAGCTTCCCCGAGCACGGCCCGCAGTGCCGCTCGTTGCGCCCCGCCCGGCGCCACGTACGGCGTTCCGCCGCGCGTACTGCTCCGCGAGCTGCTCGGCCAGCGTGCCGAGATCGTCGCAGCCACGGGGTTCACGGCCCAGATGGGGCAGCTCGCACACTGCCGCCTCGCCCGCCTGCTCCTCGTGCAGCGCCTTGAGCGCGGCCTGCTGGCGGCCGGAGGCACCGGCCAGCCAGGGGTCGGTCGAGCCGGTGGGCAGCAGCCGGTTGGCGATCACGGCGTCGATGGGCAGCCCGTGCAGCGCGAGCCCGGCGCGGGCGATGCGCAGCGCGCCGGCCGCCGCCGGGCCGGGCTCGATCACCAGACGAACGCACGTCGCGACATCGTCGAACACGGCCTGGGCGGTGGCGAGTTCGTCCGCGCAGCGGTCCGCGACCTCGTACAGCAGCTCGGCGGGCATCGGCACACCGGCGAGCTGGGCGAGCACCGGCCGCAGGGCCCGGGCCGCCTGCCGCTCGGGCGGCAGCAGTCGGCGCAGATAGCGCCGGAGCTGCTCGGGCAGGGCGACCAGGGCCACGGCCTCCGTCACCGGCGGCAGGTCGACGACCACCACGTCCCAGCCTGCGCCCGGGTCCGTACGGTCCGGGCGGGCGCTCTCGGCGGCGCCTTCGTGGAGGTACTTCAGGGCGTGGAGCAGGGCGAGTTGAGGGGCGCCGGGGAGTTCGGTGAGTTCGTCACGGTCGAGCGGACGGGCCCCGAGCAGTCCGAGCAGGGTCGCGCAGCGCTCCTGCAGGGCGAGCAGTTCGGTGCGGAAGTGCTCGCCGGAGTCGACGCGGGCCGCCCACAGCCCGGGTGCCGCCTCGACGGGCGGGGTCCACGGACGGGAGGAGCCCGGCGCGAGCGGCTGGTCGTCGGGGTCGCGGCGGGGCGCGGGGACAGAGGGGGCGGTGTGTGCCGTGTGTGCCGTGTGGGCGATGTGTGCCGTGTGGGCCGTGTGGGCGGCCCCGCCTCGTGGCGCGACCACGCCGAGCGCCGCTTCCGCCGAGCCCAGGCGGTCGGTGGTCAGCAGCAGGGTTCGCCGCCCGCTCCTGGCTTCGGCGAGGGCGGTCGCGGCGGCGACCGTCGTGCGCCCGGCGCCACCGGCGCCGGTGACCAGGACGGTGCGCACGCTCAGGACTGGATCTCGCTCTCGACCCGCTTCTTCAGACCGGCGAGCGCCCGGTCGATGATGACCTTCTCCGCCTTGCGCTTGATCATCCCGAGCATCGGGATCTTTACGTCCACGGTGAGCTGGTAGGTCACCTCGGTACGGGCGCCGTCCTGCACCGGGGCCAGGCTGTACGAGCCGTCGAGGGCGCGCAGCATCTGGGACTTGACCAGCGTCCAGCTCACATCGTTCTCGCCGGTCCAGGTGTACGACAGCGTGTGGTCGTCCTTGATCGCGCCGGCGTCCAGCAGCAGCCGGACCTGCTCGGCCCGGCCCTGCTCGTCCTTGGCGAGGACCTCGGCCTCCTTGACCTCACCGGTCCACTCCGGATAGCGGTCGAAGTCGGCGATGACCGACATCACCTCGGAGGGTGCCGCGTCGATCGTGATGCTCGAGCTGGTGTGTTCCGCCATCGCCGTGGCTCCTCCACTACGGTCCGGTCCGCGGCCTGTGTGCCTGCGGCTGAAGGCTACCGCGCGCAGGTGGGAGGCAGGAGCACGCCCTGCGTCACCTTTTCACCGGCCGTCACCGCCGGGCGCGCGTCCCGGCCGGCGCGCGCCGGCGCCCGAGAGAGCCCCGGCCGCGTTCAGCATGGAAAGGCCCCTTCACCGGGGAAAGGCACGGTCACCACGGAAGGCGCGTCCACCGCTGATGGGCACGTTCACCACTCAAGGACCCACGGACTGCCGGTCGTGGCGAAGTGCCCGACGTTCACGCACTCGGTGGCGCCGATCCGCATCCGCTGCGTCAACGGCTGGTGAACATGACCGAAAAGGGCGTATCGCGGCCGGGTTGCGCGGATCACCTCCAGCAGTGCGGAGCTGCCCCGCTCGAAGCGGCGCGCCACCGTGTCGTAGCAGAGCTCGGGCACATCGGGCGGAATGTGGGTGCAGAGGACGTCCACCTCGCCGAGCGCGGCGATCTTCGCGGCGTAGGCCTCGTCGTCGATCTCGTACGGGGTACGCATCGGGGAGCGGAGTCCGCCACCGACGAAGCCGAAGACGCGGCCGCCGATCTCCACGCGCTCGCCGTCGAGGACCGTGATGCCCTCATGGGCGTACTCGGGCCACAGATGCGGGATGTCGACATTGCCGTAGGTGGCGTACGTCGGCCGGGGGAAGGCGGCGAAGAGTTCGCCGTACTGCTTGCGTACCGCTTCCTCGATGGTGGCCGCGCGGTCGAAGTGCTCCTCCCCCGCGGCGCGGGCGACGCGGGTCCAGAGTTCCGCTCCGAACGCACGAGCCTCCTCGAAGCGCCGCGCGGTGCGCAGTTCGACGATGCGGTCGGCGTTCTCCGCGCCGAAGAGATCGGGGAAGATGCCGCGGGTGTGGTCGGCGTAGTCGAGGAAGAGGACCAGGTCGCCTAGGCAGACCAGAGCGTCGGCGCCGTCCCCTGCCCGCGCGAGGTCCCGGCTGTTGCCGTGCACGTCACTGACCACATGGACTCGCATGGCCAGACCCTACGCCGTGGCTCCGGATCCTGGGAGGCTGCCCCCACCTGCGGTTACTTCCGAGTCCCCGAAAGCTGGACTAACCTGCGCTGAGCCACACGCAGCGGTATGTGACGCATGGAACATCTGACCGGACCCCCCTACCGGGAAGCCAGTACCGATGGGTAACGTCCGGGCAGTCCACACCCCCTGCCTGACACGGACCGCAGTCGGCGCACCTCCACACGACCCATGCCGCCGGCGCCCGACGAGGAGCAGTCTTGCGCGAGTTCAGCCTTCCGGCCCTGTACGAGGTCCCCGCGGACGGCAATCTGACGGATCTGATCCACCGTAATGCCGCGCAGCATCCGGACGTTCCGGTCATCGCTCGCAAGCGCGGGAGCCACTGGGAGGACGTGACCGCGACCGCCTTCCTCGCCGAGGTCCGTGCCGCCGCCAAGGGCCTGATCGCGGCCGGCGTGCAGCCGGGCGACCGCATCGGACTGATCTCGCGCACGCGCTACGAGTGGACGTTGTTGGACTTCGCGATCTGGAGCGCGGGCGCGGTCACCGTGCCCGTCTACGAGACGAGTTCGCCGGAGCAGATCGCCTGGATACTGGGCGACTCGGGCGCGGTGGGCTGCTTCGGCGAGACCTCGGTCCACGAGGCGGCCGTCGAGTCGGTGCGCGACCGGCTGCCTGAGCTCAAGAACATCTGGCAGATCGAGGACGGCGCCATCGAGCAGCTGCGGAGCGAGGGCGCGCACCTCACGGACGGGGAGGTCGACGAGCGCAGCGCGATGGCGAACGCCGACTCGCCCGCGACGATCGTCTACACCTCCGGCACCACGGGCCGCCCCAAGGGCTGTGTCCTCACCCACCGCAACTTCTTCGCCGAGTGCGGCAACATCGTCGAGCGGCTGCGTCCCCTCTTCCGCACCGGCGACGCGTCCGTGCTGCTCTTCCTGCCCGTCGCGCATGTCTTCGGGCGTCTGGTCGAGGTCGCCTCCGTGCTGGCGCCGATCAAGCTCGGCCATGTGGCGGACATCAAGAACCTCACGGACGAACTCGCCTCGTTCCGGCCGACCACGGTGCTCGGCGTGCCCCGCGTCTTCGAGAAGGTCTACAACTCGGCGCGGGCCAAGGCACAGGCGGACGGCAAGGGAAAGATCTTCGACAAGGCGGCGGACACGGCCATCGCGTACAGCCGCGCGCTGGACGCCCCCTCGGGTCCGTCGCTGGGCCTGAAGTTCAAGCACAAGGTCTTCGACCGTCTGGTCTTCAGCAGACTGCGGACGGTGCTCGGCGGCCGCGGCGAGTACGCGATCTCCGGCGGCGCTCCGCTCGGCGAACGCCTCGGCCACTTCTACCGCGGCATCGGGTTCACGGTGCTGGAGGGCTACGGGCTGACCGAGTCCTGCGCCGCCACGTCCTTCAACCCCTGGGACCGCCAGAAGATCGGCACGGTCGGCCAGCCGCTGCCCGGCTCGGTGGTGCGGATCGCCGACGACGGCGAGGTGCTGCTGCACGGCGAGCACCTCTTCGCGGGCTACTGGGGCAACGAGGCCGCGACCGCCGAAGCGATGTCGGACGGCTGGTTCCACACCGGTGACATCGGCACGTTGGATGAGGACGGCTACCTCGCGATCACCGGCCGCAAGAAGGAGATCATCGTGACCGCGGGCGGCAAGAACGTCGCCCCGGCCATGATCGAGGACCGAATCCGCGCCCACGCGCTGATCGCAGAGTGCATGGTGGTCGGCGACGGGCGGCCGTTCATCGGCGCGCTGATCACCCTGGACGAGGAGTTCCTGCCGCGCTGGGCCGAGGACCACGGCAAGCCGGCCGGTGTCACCCCGGCCGAGCTGCGCAACGACCCGGATCTGCTGGCCGCGGTCCAGCAGGCGGTCGAGGACGGCAACGCCGCGGTGTCGAAGGCGGAGTCGGTGCGCAAGTTCCGCATCCTGCCCGCCGCGTTCACGGAGGAGTCCGGGCACGTCACGCCGTCCCTGAAGCTCAAGCGCAATGTGGTGGCCAAGGACTTCGCGCACGAGATCGAGGCCATCTACACCGCCTGACCACCACTGCCCGACAACCCCGCCTGACCACCACTGCCGCCTGATCACCACCGCTTGATCACCGAATCCGACCTGACCGGGCCGGGGATGCTGCTCTCCGGCCGGGACGCGTTCAGGAACCGACACCGTCCTCGGCGAGTACGCGCGCGAGATTGCGCTCGGCGAGAGCGGTGATCGTCACGAACGGGTTGACGCCGATGGAGCCGGGGATCAGCGCTCCGTCCGTGACATAGAGCCCGGGGTGGCCGCGCACCCGCCCGTAGTCGTCGGTGGCCTCCCCGAGTACGCAGCCGCCCAGCGGGTGGTAGCAGAAGTCGTCGGCGAAGGCCTTGTTGCCGCCGAAGAGATCGTGGCGGTAGACGGTGGCGTTCCGCCGGTTGATGCGGTCGAAGAGGTTCCTTGCCGCGGCGACCGAGGGCTCGTTCTGCTCGCGCCGCCAGTTCAGCCGGGCGCTGTCGGTGGCGCTGTCGTAGGTGAATGTCGCGCGCTCCCGGCTCCGGGTGATCGCCAGGTAGAGACTGATCCAGTGCTCGAACCCCATGGGCAGGGGTGCGATCTCGGCGAACACGGGATTGTCCGGGTTGTTCCAGTCGTCGATGGCCAGCGCCGGGATCGTCGACTGCTGCGCGCCCGTGGTGTCCCAGATGTGGTTGGCACGCGCCGTCATGATGTTGCCGTTCGTGCCCCAGCCGGTGCCGACGCGCGGGTCGAGCCCGGGCAGGGTGCCGGTCTCGCGGGCGCGCACGAGCAGTTCGGTGGTGCCCAGGCTCCCGGCGCCGAGGAAGAGATGGCGGCAGCCGATCTCGCGGGTCTCGATCACCCTGCCGGTCTCGTCGGTACGGTCGGCGGTCAGGACGTAACGGCCGTCCGGCTCGCGGCGGATGGCCCTCACCCGGCAGAGGGTCTCGATGGTGACGCGGCCCGTGCCGAGGGCGTCGGCCAGATAGGTGCGGTCGAGGGTGCGCTTGCCGTGGTTGTTCCCGTAGATGACCTCGCCGTCGAGCGCGGACCGGGCGACCTCGCCCGCGTCCTCGCGCCGCATGTACGCGAAGTCGTACACGTTGGGCACGAACGTCGTCCGCAGTCCTGTCCGTTGGGCGTGGGTGCGCGAGACCCGGGCGAAGCGGTACCAGGGCGTGGACTCGAACCAGTCGGGTGGCACGTTGTTGACGCCCAGCGTGCGGACGGCGAGCGGGAAGTACCTGTCGTACATCTCGGCCGCGTCCACGCGCGGAAGGACCTCGGAGAAGTACGCGCGCGCCGGCGTCACCGCCATGCCGCCGTTGACGAGTGAGCCGCCGCCGACGCCACGGCCGACGTAGACGGACATGGCGTCGAACCGGATCCGGTCCAGGACGCCGGGGTACGGATCGATGTCGCGGTTGACCACGTCCAGCCAGAGGAAGGTGGCCAGCGGCGCCTCGGTGCGGGTGCGGAACCACATGGACCGGCGGTCCGGGGTCCGGGTGGAACAGAAGATCCGGCCGTCCGGGGCGGGTTCGTGCCAGAGCCGCCCCATCTCCAGGACCAGGGTGCGTACCCCGGCCTCGCCGAGCCGGAGCGCTGCCACGGCGGCGCCGTAGCCGGAGCCGATGACGACGGCCGGGGCGTAGTCCGGCGGCGCGGCCGTCGAGGAGAGCGCCGCGGCGGGGGCGGCGATACGGGTGAGCCCGAGGGCGGCAGCCGTCTGGAGGGCGGCGAGTCCGAGAAAATGACGACGCGTCAGATATGAGGTCATGCGCGCATGATGAGCGGGAAACCGTGAATCGCCCATAGCCATGCACATGACCTTTTCGAGCACGCGTGAATACGCGATGTCGGGCCCGTCCTCCGGGGTCGGCCGGGACAAACAGCACGTTCGCACCGTGGCGCCGCCCGGGACAGCAGCGCCGCCCCAAAAGCGGTGCCGCCCCAAGAGCGGTGCCGCCCCGACAGCAGCGCTGCCCCTAAGGCGGTGCCGGCCCAACAACACCGCCGTCCCAACAACACCCCCGTCCCAACAACACCCCCGCCGCTACAGCAGCGCCGTCAGCCGCTCCGCGAGGATGTCCCAGCGCCAGCGCTCCTCCACCCAGGCGCGGCCCCGCTCCCCCATGCGGCGGCGCAGTCCGGCGTCCCGCAGGAGTGCCGCGACGCGCTCGGCCGTCTCCTCGGCCGAGCCGCCGCGGACCACCCATCCCGTCTCGCCGTCGAGCACCGCGTCCGGTGCGCCGCCCGAGTCCCCGGCGACCACCGGCAGTCCGGTCGCGGACGCCTCCAGATAGACGATGCCGAGGCCCTCCACGTCGAGGCCCCCGCGCCGCGTACGGCACGGCATGGCGAAGACGTCCCCGGCCCCGTAGTGCGCGGGCAGTTCCTCCCACGGGACGGGCCGGGTGAAGCGTACGGAGCCCACCACCCCCGTCTTCCGCGCCAGCTTCTCCAGGTCCTTCGCGTACGGGCCTCCGCCGACGATCAGCAGCACTGCGTCCGGCACCGCGGCAAGCACCCGGGGCATCGCCCTGATCAGAGTGTCCTGCCCCTTGCGCGGCACCAACCGCGAGACGCAGACGACGACGGGGCGCTGGGCCAGTCCCAGCCGGGCCCGGATCTCGTCACCGCCGGAGGCGGGGTGGAAGGTCTTCTCGTCGACGCCGGGCGGGAGTTGGACCATGCGCCCGGCGGCTTCCGCCGTCAGTGCCGGGGCGATCCGCGAGCGGGTGTACTCGCCGAGGTAGGTCAGTGTGTCGGTGGACTCCCCGATCCGCCGCAGCAGTTGACGCGCGACGGGGAGCTGCGCCCACCCGGCCTCGTGTCCATGTGTCGTCGCGACCAGTCGCCGGGCGCCCGCCTTCCGCAGCGCCGGGGCCATCAGCCCGAGCGGTGCCGCCGCCCCGAACCAGACCGAGGTGCAGCCGTGCTCGCGCAGCAGCTCCGCCGCCCGCCGGGTCACGCGCGGGGTGGGCAGCAGCATGGTCGTACGGTCTCGGACGACGGTGAAGGGCTGCTCGGCGTCGAAGCGGGCCGTGGCCTCCAGGCCCTCGCGGTCACGCTTCCAGGTGGAGGCGTAGACGACGACCCGTGCCGGGTCCAGACGCAACGCGATGTTGTGCAGGAACGCCTGGATGCCGCCCGGCCGGGGCGGGAAGTCGTTGGTGACGATCAGGGTCTTGTCCATCGCATGCCGACAGTAGCGGGTCCGCGCGGGTCGCCCGCCCGCAGCCCGTCCCGTACGTCATGATGCACCGAACAGTGCCGAATACGACAGAACGGGACGAGGCTCCATGGAGCAGGCGACCGTGACCCCGGGCAGACGGCAGGCGCTCACGGCACCGCTGGTGGTCTGGGCGGCGACCCGGGCCCTCCTGCTGCTGTACGTGTTCAAGGTGCTGGTCCTCCCGGGCCCCGACCTGACCAGTGACGTCTCGGTGATCTACCGCGGCTGGTTCGAGGTGCTGCGCTCCGGCAGCTTCCCTGTGGACGACGTGACATGGCAGTACCCGCCCGCGGCCGCTCTCGCGATCCTCTCCCCGTCCCTGCTGCCGTTCCTCGGCTATGCCTCCGCGTTCTTCGTCCTGGCCTGGCTGACCGATGCCGTGGTCCTGGCCCTGCTGCTGCGTGCAGGCCGGGCACCGGGCCGCCAACTGGCCGGAGCCTGGGTCTGGGTGGCGGGTGTCCCGCTGCTCGGCCCCACCGCGTACGCCCGTTACGACGTGATGGTGACGACGGTCGCCGTGGCAGCGCTTCTCGTCCTGCCACGCAGTCCGCGCGCGGCGGGTGCGCTCGCGGCTCTCGGAGCGCTGCTCAAGGTCTGGCCGGTCCTGCTGCTCGTCGGCCTGCGGCGGGGCCGCGTCGCCCGGATGTGCTGGACGGCGGCCGCGGTGACGGCGGCCTGCGTCACCGTGCTCTTCTCCGCGGCGATGCCGGGCGCCCTGGCGTTCCTCACCTTCCAGCGCGACCGCGGCACGGAGATCGAGTCGCTGGGCGCGCTGGTCTTCCACGCGGCGCGGCACGTCGGCTGGGAGGGCCGGGTGCTCCTCAACTACGGCTCCGTGGAGTTCCTCGGCCCGTATGTGCAGGAGGTGAGCCGTCTCGCGCTCGTGCTCACCGTCCTCGCGCTGATCTGGCTGCTGGTCCGGCGCCGGCTGGCGGCGGAGGCCGGTCCGGGCACGCCCTGCGACGCCGCGCTCGCGGCCGTGCTGCTGTTCACCACGACGAGCCGGGTCATCAGTCCGCAGTACCTGCTCTGGCTCCTCGGCCTCGCGGCGGTGTGCCTGACGCTACGGGGCAGCCGTCAGTGGCCGACCGCGCTGCTGGTGCTCGCGGCGACTGCCGTCACACAACTCGTCTTTCCCGTCTGGTTTTCGCATGTGGTCGTGAGCGACCCGCTGGGCATCGCCGTTCTGGCGGTCCGCAACGGGCTGCTCGTCGCCGCGACCCTGGTCTGCTGCCGCCGCCTCTGGCGGCAGACTGTGACCGAACCCAGGCTGCGTGCCACCACCGGCAGAACCGTGCTCCCGCGCCCCGCCGGGGCGGGCGCGTCCGAGAAGGTCCCCCGCTGAGCCCCTGAGCCGCCCGCCCCCACACTGCCGAGCCCGGCTCCGCGCACTCCCTACGCCGTGCGCCCGCCCGCGGCCAGCTCCTTCTGGACGTAGACGCGCCACCGGGCCGTGAACGCCTCGGGGCCGATGCCCAGCACGTCGTGGAGCGCCCGCTCCACCGCGCCCTGACGCGTCTTCTGCGCGCCCACGGCCCGGTAGAACTGGCGGAGTTTCTCCTCGCCCCACTGACCGGCGACCATCCGGCAGGCCAGCCACCCGCCTTCGTACGCCGCCGCGAGCCGGCCGTCTCCCCCTCCGAAGCCGAAGTCGTCGTCGCCGGGCAGCTCCCGGGGCAGCCGGCCCTCGGCCGCGTCGCGGCTCAGCTCGGACGCGATCTCCTGCACCGTGCGGCCCGTACCGCGGTAGCCCGCCCAGTCGGCGAAGCCCTCCGACAGCCACAGCGGCGTGGCCGCCGAGGTGCCCTCCCTCGTCGCCACGTGCGCCGTCTCGTGGGTGATCACGACGCCCTGTCCGGTGTCGCCGAGCAGCCCGTACGCATCGGGGTTGACGACCACGCGGTCCGCGGGCGCGCGCCGGCCGCCGCCCGCTTCGCCGGTGGTCACCGCCGCTATCCCCCGGTACGCGGTGGCGGGCGCGCCCAGCAGCGCGCTCATCCCCTTCAGCGACCCGGGGACGAGGACCACCACGCGCCGCGCCCATCGCCCCCGCCAGGCGTCGTCCACCGCGGGTACCGCCCCGTCCGCAGTCCGTGCCACGCGCCGCAGCAGCCGCTCGTCCTGGCCGACCCCCAGCAGCAGGCTGCTTCTCCCGCGGACGACCGTGACGTCGCCCTGCTCCCACAGCGGGCGCGCACGGAGCTTGCCGGTGGCGGTGCGCGAGTCTTCGGCGGCGACGTACCAGCGGCCGTCCCGCTCGGTGAGGGTCAGCCGCTGCACGGACTCCACGGGCGCCGTGTCGTAGTCCTCAAGCCGGTAGTCCAGCCGGACTTCGGCGGCGACCCGGTGCCCGTCGCCCGCCGCGGGGCGGAACCCGCCGGTGCGAACGAGGCGGTAGCGCCAGCCGTCCAGCGGTACGTCGGCGAGATTGCGGAAGACCTTGCGCTGCTGTGCGCGGTAACCGGTGGCGCGGGGATCGACGGAGGCGAGGAAACCGCGCCCGTCCCGGTCCAGGAGCGCTTCGGCCCGCCGGTCCAGCATCCGCTGGATGCCGCGGCTGTCGGGTGCGCGGGAGTCGGTGGTGCCGGTCGATCCGCAGCCGGCCAGCGCTCCGGGGCCGGACAGCAGGACCACCACCAGTGCCACGCACCGTGCGGCCCGCCGCCTCGCCCCTGTTACCTGCCCTGCCACGCCCTCGATCGTACGAGCCCGGCTCGGCTCCCGGGCCCGGGCGTCCGGTATCGGACCGGGGCTCAGACACGGGTCACGGTGGGGCCGGGGATCATGCCGACGGGGTCGTAGCGCACCCGCGCCCCCGGGTAAGGCGCGTGCACCACCTGCCCGTTGCCGACGTACATCCCGACATGGCTGGCGTCGGAGCGGTAGGTGACCAGATCACCTGGCCTGGCCTGGCTCAGCGGCACTTGCTGCCCGGCGACGCGCTGCCCCTGCGAGGTCCGCGGAATGGCCATCCCCGCCTGCCCGTACGCCCAGTAGGTCAGACCCGAGCAGTCGAAGCCGCCCGGCCCGGCCATGCCCCAGATGTACGGTGCGCCGACCGCACGCCGGACGGCCGCGACAGCCGCGGCGGCACGGGAGGAGGAGGGCGCCGCCTCCCCCCACGACCCGCCCGGGAGGCCGTCGGTGCGGCCGCCGGAGCGCGACGCCCTGGTGTACGCGGCCCGCTGGTCGAAGGGCAGGGAGTTGAGGAGTGTCCGCGCCACCGCGAGCTTGCGCTCGACGGCCTTCTTGCCGCGGGCCACATCGGCGCGGCTGCGCTCGAGTTCGGCGAGTTTCCTGCTCGCCTCCTGACGCTCCTGCTGCAGGAGTCGCTGGGCCTCACGGAGGGCGCGCAGCCGGCCGGCCTGACGGTTGCCGATCCGGTCGAGCGTGGACGCCTTGTCGAGATAGCTCTCCGGGTCCTCGGAAAGGATCAGTGAGAGGGCGGGGGCGATGCCCCCGGAGCGGTACTGGGCTCCGGCGAGCGTCGCCAGCCCGTCCCGCAGGCGGTTGACCCGCTCCTGGCCGCGGGCCACGCGGTCGCGCAACCGCTCGGTCTGTTCGCTCAGCCTGTCATGGTGCTCGTCAGCCGCGTTGAAACGCTCCGTGGCGAGCTCCGCCTCCTCGTAGAGGCGGTCCACCCGCGACGTCACATCGGTCGGAGTGTCGCGCGGGTCCGCGTCGGCGGATCCGGCGGAGAGCGCCGCGGCGGCGGTGGCCGCGGCGGCGGACAGGACGGAGACCCTGCTGGTCCGGGAGGTCCGGTCGGAACCGGACCGTGGGGGACGGCGATGGGAGGCCACTGCGGCCGCTCTCCCTTCCGCTGATGGCCCCGCCGCCCGGTGGGCGGAGCTGGGGCCGACGACTGGCGGGCAGAGAGTAGCCGCATGATCGCGCAGCGTTCAAAATCGGGAAGCGGCACGGAACGTGACACTCCGCCGGACAACGCAGGTCACCGGCGGGGCGCGGAAACTTCTCGGGGGCGCCGATTCCCCCGGATGGGCGGTGTGCGGACGCGGCGCACCAGGGGTGCACGGCGACGGCGGACGATGATGAACCACCCGCCGTCGGCGGGGGATTCGCGCCGGGATCAGACGCGTACGCCGAACTGGAACGGCATGTTGTTGATCGACTCGTACCGCACAGTGGCACCCGGCTTCGGGGCGTGCAGGATCTGGCCGTTGCCGGCGTAGAGACCTATGTGGTGCAGGTCGCCGTAGAAGAGCACCAGGTCGCCCTTCTTCAGGGCGCTCTGGCTGGAGATCCGCTGGCCTGCGTTGGCCTGCGACTGCGAGGTGCGCGGCAGGGAGACACCGGCCTGCGAGTAGGCCCACGAGGTGAGGCCGGAGCAGTCGAAGGAGTTCGGTCCGGTGGCGCCCCAGACGTACGGGGAGCCGATCTTGGACTGGGCGGCGGAGAACGCCGCGCCGGCGCGCTGCGAGGACGGCAGGGCGTTGCCGAGGTCCGCACGGCTGCTGGCACGGTTGGCGCGCTCGGCCTCAGCGGCGGCGAGCGCCGCACGCTCCTTGGCGGTCAGGGAGTTGAGGAGGGCCTGCGCCTTGGAGAGCTTGCCCTGGATCTCTTTCTTGTTCTCCCCGAGCGCCTTACGGGTCTCCGCCAGCTCCTCGAGCTTGGTGGAGGCCTCCTGGCGCTGCTGCTTGAGCGTGCGCTGCTTGTCCGCGATCTTGCGGAGCGCCTCGGCCTGCTTGGTGCTGAGCTGGTCGAGCGTGGACGCCTTGTCGAGGTAGGAGTCCGGGTCCGAGGAGAGCATGAGCTGCACGGACGGGTCGATGCCGCCGGTGCGGTACTGGGCCGTGGCCATCGAACCGAGGCCGTTGCGAAGCTCGTTGAGCTCACCCTGCCCGCGGGCGACCTTGTCCTGGAGTTCGCCGACCTGCTTCTCGAGCCTGTCCTGCTTCTCCTTGACCCCGTTGAACTTCTCGGTCGCGTGCTCGGCCTCTTCGTAGAGCTTGTCAACCTTGGCCTTGACCTCTTTCTTGGTCGGCTTCGGGTCGGCCTGCGCGGCCTGGGTGGTCAGGGCGACGGCCGCGGCGGCGGTCGCGGTGAGCACGGTCACGCGCGTGCGGCTCGGCTGCTTGGGTCGACGGTGGGACGCCACGGAGGCGAGCTCCTTCTTCCTCAGCCGCCTGCCGGGTGAGTGGGGAGTGGAGCGCTGACGCGTGCCCCGGACTCGGCGGTTCCTCCACGGTCATCCCGGATGGACGATCGACCGCGCGGAGGTTCGAGCCAGACCATAGTGACCTTCCTGTGATCGCTTCAAATCCTCATCGGAAAAAAGTCTGGGGCCACGCCCATTCTTTACACACGCCACACGGGCAGTAACGGGCACCTGACGCACCGCTGTCCCCAATTCGGGCAATGAGCCCAGGAGTTGCTCAGGTACGCGAAAGCCGTTTGAGCAGCAGAGCGGAAGCAACGGGGCGCGCGCCCGCGCGTGCGACCCCGTCGGCGACCTCGCGGTCGGTCGACACCACGACGACCGGACGGCCCGGCGGTTCCGCGCGGACGAGGCGGCGGATCAACTCATCCGCGGTTTGCCCCGGTTTGCTGAACAGCACGCGAACTCCGCGCGGTGGTGCGAGAAGCACCGGTGCGGCAAGTTCCGCGCCGTCGAACACACAGGTCATCTCGGCACCGGTCTGTGCCGCGAGCCCCGCGAGCCCGCCGAGCAGCCGCAACCGCTGCTTCTCCAGCGGCATCGTGGGATAGCCGGTCTTGGTGACGTTGTACCCGTCCACCACCAAGTGGGCCTGGGGCAGGGCGAGGAGCTGGTCCAGCAGCGCGGGGTCGGTGTCCGACAGCGCGCGGCTGGCCACGTCCTTGGGCGTCATCCGGCCCGGCTCGACCGCGTCGACGGTGTCGGCCGGGTGCATCGACGCGGGCGGAAGCGCCAGCTCGCGCCGCAGCCCCTGCGCCGCGTCCAGCACCGTGTCCAGCAGCAGCCGCACCCGCATGTCCTCGACGCTGCGGCCCTCCCGCGCCGCCCGCCGGCTCGCCTCCAGCGCGGACTCCGTCTCGGCCAGCCGCGCCTTCAGCCGTCTGGCCTCGGTCTCGGCGGCGGACTTCTCCGTCGCCGCGGCCTCCCGTACGGAGTCCAGCTCCACGGCGGCCTTGCGCAGCGCCGCCTCGCCGCGCCGTACGTCGTTCTCCACGCTGCGGAGCTTGCGCTGCAGCCGGTCGGCCTCCTTGCGCGACGCATCCAGCTCGGTGCGCATGCGCTCCGTCTCCTCGCGCGCGGCCGAGCGCGCAGCGGTCAGCTCCTCGCGCAGCCGCTGCAGTTCCCGGGCCGTGTCCTCCTCCGCCTTCTCGGCCTGCGCGCGCTGCACCTCCTCGCCCGCGGCGGCGACCAGCTTCACCCAACCGGGGGGACGCAGCACGTACGCCGCGGCCGCCACGTCCAGCGGATCGGCGGCCGCCGGTACGGACCCCGCGTCCAGTGCCTCGGTCAGCTCCGGCTGCGCCTCGCGGACCAGCTCGCCGACCCGCTGCCGGAAGAGCGTGTGGCTCTCCAGCGCGGAGGCCATCGCGTTGCCCGCGAACTTCGCACGCCGGGTGGGGGTGAAACGGGCGTACTGCCGCAGCTGCGTCGGGAGTTCCGCCACGGTGAGGTCGCCGAAGGCATCCGCGACCAGGCCGATCACCTTCCGCCGTACGCCCTCGGGCAGGGGGCGGTCGAGCACCTCGGCGGCACCGGCGGCCTCGTCGGCCCCGGCAGCGCCGCCTTCGCTACGCTCCACCACCTGTCACCGCTCCGTTCTCAGGCACTCACGCCCGGGCGGTCCACCAGTCCGGTCCGGTCCACCGCGTCGCATCAGCGGCAGCGCACCGTTCCGATGGTCCCACCGACGACGTCACTCTCCCCGGCCCCGCTCTCACCTGCCGGGCCGAGGTGAACGTACCGGACCGCCCGGGTCGTACGGGGGACGCCGGAACACGTGCGAACGCCGCTCGGGGTGCGGTGCCGGCGGGTTCCGGCCGCCTGCTGCGGAACGCCCATGGATGTCGTCCTTCTCCGGGTGCTTTCCGTCACCCTACGACCTGGCGGGCAGGGGACGCCGAGGCCGGGCGGCGAACGGGGCACGGCGAGGCGCTCTGGGCAGTTCGGCCCGGTTGCGCCATGCTCAGTTCATGATCAGCAAGGCGATCGCGGTGCAGCGGGCCCGGGTGGCATCCGCCCGACGGCTCCTCCCCCGGGCGCGGCGCGGGCCCGAGCCCGTCGTGACGTACGCCCTGATCGTCGTGTGCTTCGTGATCTTCGTCGCGGGGCCCTGCTCCGGGCTGAACCCCGCGTACGGCAGGGGGGCAGATCTGCATGCGGCCCAGGTGGCGTACTTCGAACGGTGGGGCGTCGTCCCCCGCGACCTGTGGACGGGCTCCGCCCGCGCGCTGCTCGCCCCTTTGACGGCCCTGTTCGTGCACGGCAGCTGGCTTCATCTGCTGGGCAATCTGCTGTTCCTCTTCGTCTTCGGCGGAATGGTGGAGCAGCGTATGGGGAGGGCCGGGTACGCGCTCTTCTACCTCGCGACCGGCTGTCTGGCGCTCGCCGGGTTCGCGATCGCGTACTCCGGCTCGACCCAGACCCTGGTCGGGGCGTCGGGCGCGATCGCGGCGGTGCTGGGTGCATTCCTCTATCTGCTGCCGACGGCCCGGGTGACGAGTCTCTTCCCCTTCCTCTTCTTCCTCCCTCTGCGCTTCCCCGCCTGGATGGTGCTGATCTTCTGGTTCGTCCTCCAGTGGCTGGCCGCGCGCACCTCCACGACCCGGCCCGGCGTCGCTTACCTGGCCCATCTGATCGGCTTCTGCCTGGGCTTCCTCTACGCCTGGGCGCGTTACGGACGCGGGCCGAGCGGGGGCGGGGCCGCGGGGCGTGGGAGCGAGGACGGTGAGGCTAGAGTGAGCAGCGCAGCCAGGGCGACCGAGGGAGAGAGCCAGCCGTGATCACCGCGATCGTGCTCATCAAGACCAGCGTGGACCGGATTCCCGAGATCGCCGAGACGATCGCCGCTCTGGAGAGCGTCAGCGAGGTCTACTCGGTCACGGGGAACTACGACCTGGTGGCGATGGTCCGCGTGGGTGAGCACGACGATCTGGCGGACATCATCCCGGGGCGGATCAGCAAGATCCCGGGCGTCGAGGTCACGGACACGCATGTGGCGTTCCGGACGTACTCCCAGCACGACCTGGAGGCGGCGTTCGCGATCGGCCTCGACGCGTAGCGGCTGGAAGACCTCGTCCCGCGGCGCGCAGCGGCTCGGGGTCTGACTCGCCGCGCGGTGGCTCATGGTCTCCGGCCGTCCGCAGGGCCGCAGCCTCGGCGCGGGTGGTCGTGCAACCCTCGGTGCGAGGTTCGTCGCCTCGTCACGCGGCGCGGGACCGGCAGCGGGGCGGGCGCCCCGGGCTCCCCTCCGGCCGGCAGCCCCGCGGGACGCGGCGGCCCCGCCGAACGCGGCACCTCGCCGAGCGGCGGCGCGGTGCCATCTCCGCCGCCGCCGGACGAGCCCTCGCGCGCCCGTCTCACCCCAGCATTCCGCGCGCCACGAGCACCGCGGTCGGCGGGCGTGATCCTGCCGCTGCACCCCGTGGCCGCCGCCCCGCCCCCCGCTCCCGCCCCCACCGGACGAATGCCCGCGGGGGCGGACGCCCGCCTCGTCACGCGTCGCGGTCCGGGACGCAGCGGCCGTCCTCCGTGCGGTACGTCCACTGCGCGCCGTTCGCGACCAGTTCCTTCACCGCCGCGACGAAGCGGTCCACATGCTCGTCCGGCGTGCCCGCTCCGAAGCTGACGCGAATCGCGTTGAGCGACCTCTCCCCCGGTGCCGCCTCCGGCGCCCCGCACTCGCCCGGCTCGTCCGCCTGGCTGCCCAGCAGCGTCCTGACCAGTGGGTGTGCGCAGAAGAGCCCGTCCCGTACGCCGATGCCGTACTCGGCGGACAGCACCGCGGCGACATGCGAGCTGTTCCAGCCGTCGACGACGAAGGACAGGACGCCGACCCGGGGGGCGTCGTCGCCGAACAGCGACAGCACCCGCACCTCCGGCACCTCCGCCAGACCTTCCCGAACCCGCGCGACCAGCGCCTGCTCGCGTTCCACGAGGGCGTCGAAACCCGCCTCGGTCAGCGCCTTGCAGGCCGAGGCGATCGCGTAGGCGCCGATGACGTTGGGCGAACCGGCCTCGTGCCGCGCCGCCGTCGTGTGCCACTCCACGTCGACGCCACCGTCCGAGCGGCGGGCGACCGTACGGCTCGCGCCACCACCCGCGAGGTACGGCTCGGCCTCCCGCAGCCAGTCGGCCCGCCCGGCGAGGACGCCCGAGCCGAACGGCGCGTACAGCTTGTGCCCGGAGAAGGCCACCCAGTCCACGTCCGACTCCGCGATGTCCACGGGGTGGTGGGGGGCGAGCTGGGCGGCGTCGAGCACGATGCGCGCGCCATGGGCGTGAGCGGCGGCGGTCAACTCCCGTACGGGCCACAGCTCGCCGGTGACGTTCGACGCACCCGTCACGCACACCAGCGCCGGGCCATGCGGCTCCCTGGCCGCGAGGGCCCGCTCCAGCGTCTCGACGGCCTGCCGGGGCGTGCGCGGCGCGTCGAGGACGGAGACCTCGTCACCCGAGGCCTGCTGCCAGGGGAGCAGGGACGCGTGGTGCTCGGTTTCGAAGACGAACACCTGCGTGCCCTGCGGGAGCACGGATGCCAGCAGGTTGAGCGAGTCGGTGGTGGAGCGGGTGAAGACCACCTGGTCGTCCGCCCGGCAGCCGAGGAACTCGGCGACGGCGGCACGGCTGTTCTCGAAGAGGTCGGTGGACAGCTGCGACAGATAGCCGGCGCCGCGATGGACGCTGCCGTAGTACGGGGCGTAGGCGGCGACGTCGTCCCACACCCGCTGCAGTGCGGGTGCGCTGGCCGCGTAATCCAGGGCGGCGTAGCTGACTTCGCCGCCGGTGACGAGCGGCACCAGGACGTCCCGTCCGAGCACGGGCAGCGGGGCACCCACGGTGGGCGCGGGACAGCAGGCCTCGGAGGCGGGGTCATCGGCGGCAACGGCGGTAGGGGTGGCGGCAGCAGGGCGCACGGACATGGCGGAATCTCCCGGTGGAAAAGGTGAAAGGCTTCAAGGACGCACGCGTCGGGCAGAACAGGCGCCGGCGTACGGAATGCGCCTCGACGCGCGGACGATCACCGCACGGAGGCAGAGAGAACGGGCCGCAGCCCTCGTGCCGGCCCCTCCAGGGTTTGCCCGCTCGCCGTCCTGGTACGGCCGTCTGCTGCGTGGCCGGATCAGCCGAGTAGGCGCAACCACGAGGCAGATCCGGCGCCTTGCATCCGACCGCACCAGGACGCCTCGCTACCGGGCAGACCTTGGCGGGGGCGGCACTAGCGCATTCGCTGATTCACGGAAGATCTCCCTCGACAACCCAGGATCCCTGGCGAGGGATCCGCGCTTGCCGCAGACCTCGCTGCCTGCGGCCCGGTCATCACCCGGGGCACCCCGCCACGGAAGGAGGGTTGCCGGACAGCGGGCCGGGGCCTGTGTCGCTGTCACTCGTGACCTGCCGAGCATCATGCCACAGGGACGCGATCGCGCAGGCCGCTGTCCGATACGTGGACAGCGGCCCGCGTCGCCAGCCTGTGACGTCGGCTTGCATCACACCATTCGCGGAGCCGAACTGCCCCGCGCCGCTCAGCCGTTGGTGGCCCCGACCCAGCGCTCCAGCGTCCGCCGCGCCGCACCGGAGTCGATGGACTCGGCGGCCCGCCCCATCGCGTCCGCGATCTGGTCGTTGAGCGGCGCGTCCTGCGGATGCAGGGCGACCAGCGCCGCGGCCGAGTTGAGCAGCACCGCGTCCCGTACGGGCCCGGTCTCGCCCGCCAGCAGCCGCCTGGCGACATCGGCGTTGTACGAGGCGTCGGCGCCGCGCAGAGCCTCCACGGGCACCAGGTCGATCCCGATGTCGCGGGGGTCGAAGGTCTCCTGCCGGACGATCCCGTCCCGGACCACCCACACCTGTGACGTGGCGGTGGTGGTCAGCTCGTCCAGCCCGTCGTCGCCGCGGAAGACGAGCGCCGACGAGCCGCGTTCGGCCAGGACGCCCGCCACGATGGGCGCCATGCGCTGGTCGGCCACTCCGGTGGCCTGCGCACGGACCTTGGCCGGATTGGTCAGCGGACCGAGGAAGTTGAACGTCGTGGCGATCCCCAGTTCGCGCCGCGCGGGGGCCACATGGCGCAGCGCGGGGTGAAACTTCACCGCGAAGCAGAAGGTGATCCCGGCCTCGCCTGCGACCTCGACCACGCGCTGCGGCGACAGATCGAGGTTGACGCCCAGCTTCTCCAGGACGTCGGAGGCCCCGCTCGCGGACGAGGCGGCGCGATTGCCGTGCTTGACGACCCGCGCGCCCGTCCCGGCCACGACGACGGCCGCCATCGTCGAGATGTTCACGGTCTTGGCCCGATCACCGCCGGTGCCGACGATGTCCACGCTCGGGCCCGGTACGTCGATGACATTGGCGTGCTCGTACATCGTCCGGACGAGGCCGGACACCTCCTCGACCGTCTCGCCCTTGGCTCGCAGCGCGACGGCGAAGCCCGCGATCTGCACGTCCGTGGCCTCACCGCGCATGATCAGGTCCATGGCCCAGGCCGTGTCCTCCGCCGTCAGGTTCCGGCCCGCGAGGAGGGAGGTCAGGACATCCGGCCAGGTGCGGGCCGCCGCGGGGCTGTCAGCTCCGGCTGGGGTCACACGGTCCATGGTCCGCTCCTGGATGTCGGATGGGGCAGGCGGCGGCCGCCACCTGCGGTCTTGCGGCAAGCCTATCGGCGCGGCGCATCCGAGCGGCGTCCGAGCCCGGAGTCCGGACACGGCGGGCCCCCGGGCCGTACGGAGGCCCCCCACTGCCCACAGGTGCCACCGACGCAACACCCGTACGCTCCAGGGCCCAGCGCCCCGCATGACCGAAAGCCCCGCCTGGCCGAAAGCCCCGCTGACGGCCCAGCATGACCAAGAGCCCGCATGATCGAGGCCCCGGGCCGCTTCCCGAAGGGAGGCGGCCCGGGGCCCTCGCATGGCTCCGGCGGAGTCCGGCAGGCCGGCGGTCTCGGGTCAGTGGTGACCGTGGCCGCTGGTGATCTCCCGGTACTCCTCGACCGTCGGCTTGGAAATCTGGTTGTCCCGGCCGTAGAAGCCCCGCGACAGCAGGGCGCGCAGCTTCTGCGTGCGCTTGAATCTGCGCCGTACGCCGTTCTCGTCGACCTCCGGGCCGAGTTCGAGCGCTTCGTACTGGTGGTGCTGCGTGAGGGTGTGGAGCTGCTGCTGCGACAGCGGCTCGTGCACCTCGATGAACTCACCGTGCGGCAGCCGCTTGATGATGCCGGTCTCCCGGCCGTGCAGCACCTTGTCCCGGTCACGCCGCTGCAGACCCAGGCAGATCCGTTTCGTGACGACGAACGTGAGCACCGGCAGCACGAAGAAGCCGATCCGACCGAACCAGGTGATCGCGTTGATCGACAGATGGAAGTGCGTGGCCCAGATGTCGTTGCCACCACCGACGAGCAGGATGAAGTACACGCTCAGCCAGGCAGCACCGAAGGCGGTACGGGTCGGGGCGTTGCGCGGGCGGTCCAGGATGTGGTGCTCGCGCTTGTCCCCGGTCACCCAGGACTCGATGAACGGCCAGACGGCGATGGCGACCAGCACCAACGGGAAGATCATCAGCGGGATGAAGACACCCAGCGCGAGCGTATGGCCGGCGAAGTTGATCTCCCAGCCGGGCATCAGACGGATGAGGCCCTCGGAGAAGCCCATGTACCAGTCGGGCTGGGCGCCGGTGGACACCTGGTCCGGGACATAGGGCCCCAGAGACCAGATCGGGTTGATGCTCGCGATCGCCGCGACGACCGCGGTCAGACCGAACACCAGGAAGAAGAAACCGCCCGCCTTGGCCATGTACACCGGCAGCAGCGGCATACCCACGACGTTCTTGTTCGTCTTTCCGGGTCCCGGGAACTGCGTGTGCTTGTGGTAGAAGACCAGAATCAGATGCGCCACCAGCAGGCCGAGCATCAGACCGGGCAGCAGCAGGACGTGCACCGAGAAGAACCGCGGCACGAAGTCCGATCCCGGGAACTCCCCGCCGAAGAGGAAGAACGACAGATACGTGCCCACGATCGGCACGGAGAGAATCGCACCCTCCATGAACCGCACTCCCGTACCGGACAGCAGGTCGTCCGGCAGCGAGTAACCGGTGAACCCGGTGAACATGCCCAGCACCAGCAGCAGGAAGCCGAACAGCCAGTTCACCTCACGCGGCTTGCGGAACGCACCGGTGAAGAACACCCGCATCATGTGCACGAACATCGCCGCAATGAAGATCAGCGCGCCCCAGTGGTGGATCTGCCGGATCAGCAGACCGCCCCGGACGTCGAAGCTGATGTCCAGCGTCGAGGCGTACGCCTCCGACATCCGCACACCCTGCAGCGGCACATAACTGCCGTGATACTCCACCTCGTTCATCGCCGGGTGGAAGAACAGCGTCAGATACACACCGGTCAGAATGATGATGATGAAGCTGTAGAGCGCGACCTCGCCCAGCATGAACGACCAGTGGTCCGGGAAGATCTTGCGCATATTGGTCTTGGCCAGGCCATAGATCCCCAGCCGGCCGTCCGCCCAGTCCGCAAGCCTCTCGCCACGGGGCGCCTGACGACGCTTGTCGGTTGCCGTACTCATCCGCGCTCCCAGAAGCTCGGGCCGACCGGCTCCTCGAAGTCGCCGAGCGCCTCGAGGTAACCGTCCTTGTTCACACCGATCCGCAGCTGAGGCAGCGCGTGACCGGCAGGGCCGAAGATCACTCGGCCGCCGTCCGCGAGGTCGAAGGTGGACTGGTGGCACGGGCAGAGCACGTGGTGCGTCTGCTGCTCGTACAGGCTGATCGGGCAACCGACGTGGGTGCAGATCTTCGAGTACGCCACGATGCCCTGGTGGGACCAGTCGAGCTCGCGCTTGTCCTTGATGTTCTCCGGCTGCAGCCGGACGATCATCAGCGCCGCCTTGGCGATCTGGGACTGATAGTCGTGCGCGTCCTCCTCCAGGCCCTCGGGCTTGGCAAAGGTCAGCGATCCGACCATCACGTCCTCGGGACGCAGCGGCTCATCGGTGTTCTGGTTGATGAGCAACTTGCCCTTGGACCACAGCGTGTGGCGGAGCTTGTCCTCGGGCAGCGGGCCGAGATCGCGCAGCAGCACCACGCCGGAGAGCGGCACCATGGCCAGCGCGCCGAACATGGTGTTGCGGATCAGCTTGCGGCGGCCGATGCCCGACTCCTTGGCGCCCTGCTGGAAGTCGGACATCACCTTGGCCTTGACCTCGGACGGCGCCTCGATCGGGTGGCGCTCGTCCGCGGTCTCGACGTCCGACATCAGGGTGCGGGCCCAGTGCACCGCACCGGCGCCGATGCAGAACAGGGCCACGCCGAGGGTGGTGCCGAGCGCGACGTTGAGCGCGCTGATGTGGCCGATCGGCCACACGTACACGATGTCTTCGATCCCGATGCTCACATACGACGCGATGAAAGCGATGGTGGCCAGCATCGAGATGGTGAACAGAAGCGCGACGGTGCGCTCGGACCGCCTGGCGGCCCGCTCGTCGATGTCCTGGATGCGCGGCTGGTGGGGCGGCAGCCCGGGATCGGCGAACGGGTCTTCCGCGGGGGCCAGCGTGCCGGCCCCGGCCGATGCCTGCTCACTCGGCAGGTGTTCTTCGGACACGTCTTTGTTGGATCCAGTCTCACTCATGACTTCTTGGCCTTTGCGGTGTGCGCGGCGACCCAGACGGCGGCGGCGATCATCACGCCCAGGCCGAAGATCCAGCCGAACAGGCCCTCGCTGACCGGGCCGAGCCCGCCCAGCTCGAAGCCACCGGGAGACGGGGAGTCGTCCTCACCCACTGCCCTGAGGTACGCGATGATGTCGCGCTTGTCCTGCTCGGGCATCGTGGTGTCCGGGAAGGACGGCATCTGCTGCGGGCCCGTCTGCATGGCCTCGTAGACGTGCTTGGGGTCGACGCCTTCCAGCTCCGGGGCGTACTTTCCACCTGTCAGGGCCCCGCCCTTGCCGGTGAAGTTGTGGCACTGCGCGCAGTTGGTCCGGAAGAGCTGGCCGCCGTTGGCGATGTCCGCACCGCTCGGGTCGTACTGTTCCTTGGTCGGAGCGATCGGTCCTGCTCCGAGCGAGGCGACGTACGCGGCGAGCTGGTCGATCTCCGCCTGGCTGTAGACCTTCGGCTTCTCCGGCACCTGAGCACCGGGCTGCTGCGCGGGCATACGGCCGGTGCCGACCTGGAAGTCGACGGCGGCGGAGCCGACACCGACCAGGCTCGGGCCGTCAGAGGAACCCTGACCGCCGGTGCCGTGGCAACTCGCGCAGCCGACGGCGTAGAGCTTCTTGCCCTCCTCGATGGCAAGGGACTGGGCGGTGTCTTGCGCCTGCGCCTTGTCCGCGGGCGCGAACGCTGCGTACAGCCCCCCGGTGACCGCCAGCGCGAAGAGTAGGACGACGAGCGCCGCCAGCGGATGGCGCCGTCGTGCGGAGAGCTTTTTCACGGATTACCCCGGTGTCAGGATCTTCTGCGTCGATGCTTTGGGTATGTCTGTGCGGTAACGCGAGTCCGGTGGACCGGACGGCCGGTTACTTGATCATGTAGATCGTGGCGAAGAGGCCGATCCAGACGACATCGACGAAGTGCCAGTAGTAGGACACGACGATGGCCGCCGTGGCCTGTTCGTGCGTGAACCTCCTGGCCGCGTACGTCCTGCCGAGGACCAGGAGGAAGGCGAACAGACCGCCGGTCACGTGCAGTCCGTGGAATCCGGTGGTCAGGTAGAACACCGAGCCGTACGGGTCGGACGAGAGCGACAGGCCCTCGTGCTTGACCAACTCGGTGTACTCGAAGATCTGACCGCCGATGAAGACCGCACCCATGATGAAGGTGATCACGAACCACATGCGCAGCTTCTTCACGTCACCGCGCTCGGCGGCGAAGACACCGAGCTGGCAGGTGAGGGAAGAGAGCACCAGGATCGTGGTGTTGGTCGCCGAGAACGGGAAGTTCAGGGCGTCCGCCATGTCCTTCCAGTGCTCGGATCCGGTCACCGATCGCAGGGTGAAGTACATCGCGAAGAGGGCCGCGAAGAACATCAGCTCGGAACTCAGCCAGATGATGGTTCCGACGCTGGTGAGGTTCGGCCGGTTGACCGACGGGTGCGCGTGCCCGGTGTCTACTGTCGTTGCTGTCGCCACGACCGACATTATGTCGGTCGCTTATCCCGCCCTCACTCCGGGGGGTACCGTTCGGTGTGTCAGCAGTTCGGACCCCTCCTCGGCAGGGCCTTCGGCGGAGTAGGCTCCGCCAGGCGGACCCAACCTCGACGACGCGGAGGAACGATGCAGCCGACTGCCACGGTGCTGGTCTACAGCGATGACGCGGGCACCCGCGAGCAGGTACGGCTGGCGACAGGGCGCCGCCCCGCTCCCGGTCTCCCCGAGGTCGAATTCGTCGAGTGCGCGACCCAGCCGGCCGTCCTGGAGGCCCTGGAGGCCGGCGGGATCGACGTCTGTGTTCTGGACGGCGAGGCGACGCCCTCGGGCGGCATGGGCATCTGCCGGCAGATCAAGGACGAGATCTTCCGCTGCCCGCCCGTCCTGCTGCTGATCGGGCGCCCGCAGGACGCCTGGCTGGCGACCTGGAGCCGGGCGGACGCGGCGGTCACGCACCCGATCGACCCGGTGGAGTTCGCCGAGGCGCTGGCCGGGCTGCTGCGGACGCGCCTCGCCGTCGAGGCCTGACCCTTTGGCCTGTGCCGTCGCGGCCTTGAGGCTGCGGGCCCCGGCACTCAGACAGACGGCCGCAGTCGGGCGGAGTCGGCGGGAGTGCTGTCGACGTGGCTCCCCGCGGGAACCACGGCGCTGCCCTTGCGCCACTTCGCCCAGTCCACGTTCCAGTCGCCGAAGCCGTTGTCGAACGGCGTCATCATGTCGCCGTTGCTGCCGACCACTTGGACGATGTCCCCGACCTTGACGGTGTCGAAGAACCACTTCGCGGCCTCGGTGCTCATGCCGGTGCAGCCGTGGCTGACGTTGGCGGCGCCCTGCGAGCCGGTGGACCAGGGGGCGGCGTGCAGATACTCGCCGCTCCAGGTGACGCGGGTCGCCCAGTAGACCGGGAGATCGTAGAAGTCCGCGGCACCGATGCTCGCGCTGGTCATCCGAACGAAGGATTCCTTGGCGAGGATGACCTTGACCCCGTTGCGGGTGTCGTAGCCGGGCTTGCCGGTGGTCACCGGGATCGTACGGATGACCTTGCCGTTGCGCTTGACCGTCAGCGTGTGGGCGCCGGCGTCGGTGATCGCCTCGACGCGGTCGCCGATGGTCAGCTTGAGGGGTTTGGCCGAGCCGCCGTAGCGCTTTCCGACCTTGATGCCGTCGAGCCGGCTGTGCACCTCGACCGTGGCCCCGGCGGGCCAGTACTCGCGGGGGCGGAAGTGCAGCGTCTTGTTGTTGGCCCAGGTCCAGCCGCCCTCGACGTGGGGCTGGGAGTCGACCTTCAGCGCGCGCTCGACGGTCGCGCGCTCCTCGGGGCTCTTGACGGAGTGGCTCAGCTCCGCGGTGATGGGCTGGCCCACGCCGTACTCGCCGCTGTCCGGGCCAAGAGTGACCTTCAGCAGCTTGCCGGCGGGCTTGGTGTCGAAGCCGACCGTCCGCCGGCCGGGAGCGCCGTCCTCGTCCTCGGTGCTCACCCGGACGGTGTAGTGGGCGCCTGCGGCCAGCGGGGAGGTGCTGCGCCAGCGGGTGCCGTCGGCGGAGAGTTCGCCGCGCACGTAGCGCCCTGCGGCGTCCGTGGCGGTCACGTCGGTGATCCTGCCGTCGTCGTCCTTGGCGGATATCTCCAGCGGCTTGTCGGGGTCTATCTTGCCGCCGTCATCCGCGTTGAAGGCTATCTGGTCGGCCGCGTCGTAGGGCGTGGCCGAGAGCGGGTGGCCGTCGTCGCAGGCGCCGGCGAATATCGCCAGCGGGGCTATCAGCAGGGCGCAGCCTGCTGCCGTCCGGATTCGAGAGGTGTGACTCATGGTCACAAAATAAAAAAAACGGGACGAATCGGCGCGTCGGATGACTGCAAACGGGTTGGGCCCGGGCAACCTGAGAGGTTGCCCGGGCCCGGTGCGCCAGGTGCGCGAGGTGCGCTATTGGGTGCGATTCTCGCCCCGGTAGTACTCGAAGACCCAGCCCCACAGGCCCACGAGGACGACCGGCAGCGAGAAGTACAGCAGCCACCAGCCGAAAACGATGCCCATGAAGGCCAGCGCGCCGCCGACGGCCAGGGAGAGCGGCTGCCAGCTGTGCGGGCTGAAGAAGCCCAGGTCGCCGGCGTCGTCGGCGACGTCCGCCTCCTTGTTGTCCTGCGCTCCGGTGTCCACCCGGCGGGCCGTGAAGGCCAGGTAGTAGCCGATCATGACGGACAGGCCGAACGCGAGGAAGAGCGCCGTGGTGCCCACCGGCTCCTTCGACCACACGCCGTAGACGATGGCCATGGCCAGGATGAAGACGGCCAGCCAGATGAACATGCGTCCCTGGATCTTCACTTCCCGGCCTCCTTGCCGCCCGCGAGCTCCTTCTCACCCGCGTGGAACTGGAGCTCGTCCAGCGCCGCGATTTCGGGGTGATGCAGGTCGAACGCCGGGGATTCGGAACGGATCCGCGGCAGGGTGAGGAAGTTGTGGCGCGGCGGCGGGCAGGAGGTCGCCCACTCCAGCGAGCGGCCGTAGCCCCACGGGTCGTCGACCTCGACCTTCTTGCCGTACTTGGCCGTCTTCCAGACGTTGTAGAGGAACGGCACGACGGAGAGGCCGAGCAGGAAGGAGCTGATCGTCGAGATCGTGTTCAGCGTGGTGAAACCGTCCGCGGCGAGGTAGTCCGCGTACCGCCGCGGCATGCCCTCGGCGCCCAGCCAGTGCTGCACCAGGAACGTGCCGTGGAAGCCGATGAAAAGCGTCCAGAACGTGATCTTGCCGATCCGCTCGTCCAGCATCTTGCCGGTCCACTTCGGCCACCAGAAGTGGAAGCCGGCGAACATCGCGAAGACGACGGTGCCGAACACCACGTAGTGGAAGTGGGCGACGACGAAGTACGAGTCCGAGACGTGGAAGTCCAGCGGCGGCGAGGCCAGGATGACGCCCGTCAGACCACCGAAGAGGAAGGTGATCAGGAAGCCCACGGACCACAGCATCGGGGTCTCGAAACTGAGACTGCCCTTCCACATGGTGCCGATCCAGTTGAAGAACTTCACTCCGGTCGGGACCGCGATCAGGAAGGTCATGAACGAGAAGAACGGCAGGAGCACGCCGCCCGTGACGTACATGTGGTGCGCCCACACCGTCACCGAGAGACCGGCGATCGAGATGGTGGCGGCGATCAGGCCGATGTAGCCGAACATCGGCTTGCGGCTGAAGACCGGGATGACCTCGGAGATGATGCCGAAGAACGGCAGCGCGATGATGTACACCTCGGGGTGGCCGAAGAACCAGAAGAGGTGCTGCCACAGCAGCGCTCCACCGTTCGCCGCGTCGAAGACTTGCGCCCCGAACTTCCGGTCCGCCTCCAGCGCCAGCAGCGCGGCGGCCAGGACAGGGAACGCGATGAGCACCAGCACACCGGTGAGCAGCACGTTCCAGCAGAAGATCGGCATCCGGAACATCGTCATGCCGGGGGCGCGCATGCAGATGATGGTGGTGATGAAGTTGACCGAGCCGAGGATCGTGCCGAAGCCGGAGAGGGCCAGGCCCATGATCCACATGTCGGCGCCCACACCGGGCGAGCGGATCGCGTCCGAGAGCGGCGAGTAGGCGAACCAGCCGAAGTCCGCGGCTCCTTGCGGGGTGAGGAAACCACCGACCGCGATGATCGAGCCGAAGAGGTAGAGCCAGTACGCGAACATGTTCAGCCGCGGGAACGCCACATCCGGGGCACCGATCTGCAGCGGCATGATCCAGTTCGCGAAACCGGCGAACAGCGGCGTCGCGAACATCAGCAGCATCACAGTGCCGTGCATCGTGAATGCCTGGTTGAACTGCTCGTTCGACATGATGTCCGTGCCGGGACGGGCGAGTTCGGCGCGCATCAGCAGCGCCATCACGCCGCCGATCAGGAAGAAGACGAACGACGTGGAGAGGTAGAGCGTGCCGATCGTCTTGTGGTCGGTGGTCGTCAGCCACTTGACCACGACGTTGCCGGGCTCCCTGCGGCGCAGCGGCAGCTCGTCCTCGTAGGACTCCGTCTCGGCGGCACCCTGGGATTCGTTGAGGATGCTCATTCTTCGTTCGTCTCCGCATTCTTGGCGGCATCAGTCTGGGGAATGCCGGACTTGATGTAGCCGGTCTGGCCCTGCTCCGCCAGGTCCTTCAGGTGCGCCCGGTACCGCTCGGGAGAGACGACCTTGACGTTGAAGAGCATGCGTGCATGGTCGACACCGCAGAGCTCGGCGCACTTGCCCCGGAACGTGCCTTCCCTGTCCGGGGTGACCTGGAAGACGTTGGTGTGCCCCGGGATGACGTCCTGCTTGAACAGGAACGGCAGCACCCAGAAGGAGTGGATGACGTCACGCGAGGTCAGGATGAACTGGACCGTCTCGCCCTTCGGCAGCCACAGGGTCGGGCCCGGGCTCGGGTTGCCCTTCGTCCACTCGCCCGGCGTGCCCGTGTCGTAGACACCCTCGGCGCCCTTGGGGACGGCCGCGAGCCTCTTGTCCGGGATGGTGTTGACCGCCGTGGGGACCTTCGCAGGAGTGCTGAGGTCGCCGTCGACGTTCTCCATGTAGTTGAAGCCCCAGCTCCACTGGTAGCCCACGACGTTGATGACGTGGTCCGGCTTCTTGGAGGTCTTCAGCAGCTCGCTCTCATCGCGTGCGGTGAAGTAGAAGAGCACCGCGACGATGATGATCGGGACCACCGTGTAGAGGGCCTCGATCGGCATGTTGTACCGCGTCTGCGGAGGAACCTCGACCTTGGTCCTGGACCTCCTGTGGAAGACGACGCTCCACAGGATCAGACCCCACACCAGCACGCCCGTGGCGAGCGCAGCCGCCCATGAGCCCTGCCAGAGGAAGAGGATCCGCGGTGCCTCCTCCGTGACGGGGGTTGGCATACCGAGGCGGGGAAAGTCCTTATATGTGCAACCGGTGGCGGTCGCAAGGACCAGGCCCGCGGCCAGCGCCTGCGGCAGCTTCCGCCGCATCGGGCGCCGCGACGAGCGGTCGGAGCCGTTGGGACTCACGTAGCGCCTTCCCGAGAGTCTCGCCCGCGCGGCCGGCTGCGGCCGTCTCGCTGGTCGGTCGCCGGCCCTGGCGCGGGCAGGGGTTTGATGTTTATGCGGACCAAACCCTACTGGACGCAATTTGGGGTCGCGCGGGGAGGGTGCCCAACGCGGCGTGCCGCACCCCGAAGGGGTGGAACGGGCCGCACCGCGCGCCTTCTGACGCACCTTCGCATACGCCGTGAGCAGGGTAGTTCGGCGAGCGGGGGCACCGGGGAACGGATGGTGGCTCCCGGTCCTGGCCGCTGTGCGCGCCGTCTCCCGTACCGGCCTCCGGACACCGTACGGGGACGGGACGACCCTCCCCGTACGCAACCACGGCTGCACGGGCGGGGCGGCTCCGCGCGGCCGGGCCGGCGCGACCACCGCCCTTCCGCGCCGCGGCAGCGGCAGGTGTGCGCCCCGTCGCGTGATGCGGCGTGATGCCGCGAACACCATGAGCGCCGGGCCGCTGTGCCCGCGCGCCTGGTGGCGCATGGTCCGGGGCCGGCCTGGGGGCCGGTCCGGGGGCAGGGACGGGACGGCCGGGCGGACCCCGCCCGGACCGCGTTAGCGTTCATACGTGGTCTACTTCGATTCGGCGTCGTCCTCTCCGCTCCATCCCGTCGCCCGCCAGGCGCTGGCGGCCTCGCTCGACGAGGGGTGGGCCGACCCTGCCAGGCTGTACCGGGAAGGGCGACGTGCGCGGCTGCTGCTTGACGCGGCGCGGGAGGCCGCGGCCGATGCCGTCGGCTGCCGGCCCGACGAACTGGTCTTCACTTCCTCCGGCACCCGCGCCGTGCACAGCGGGATCGCGGGCACCCTGGCCGGCCGGCGCCGTACGGGCCGGCATCTGGTCGTCTCCGCCGTCGAGCACTCCTCCGTCCTGCACGCCGCCGAGGCGCACCGCGCAGCCGGCGGCGAGAGCGGCGAGGTCGCCGTGGACCGCGCGGGCCGTGTGGACCCGCAGGCGTACGCCGCGGCGCTGCGCTCCGGGACCGCACTGGCCTGCCTGCAGTCCGCCAACCACGAGGTGGGCACCGAGCAGCCGGTGGCCGAGGTCGCCCGGGTGTGTGGGGAGGCGGGGGTGCCGCTGCTGGTGGACGCCGCGCAGTCGCTGCCGTGGGGACAGGTCGCGGGCGACTGGTCGCTCCTGACCGCAAGTGCCCATAAATGGGGAGGGCCTCCCGGTGTCGGCCTGCTCGCCGTACGCAAAGGCGTACGGTTCGCGGCTCAAGGGCCCGCGGACGAACGGGAGTCGGGGCGCGCTCCCGGCTTCGAGAACGTTCCGGCGATCGTGGCCGCGGCCGCCTCGCTGCGGGCCGTACGGCAGGAGGCTGCCGTGGAGGCGGACCGACTTCGCGGGCTGGTGGAACGGATCCGGCAGCGGGTTCCCGAACTGGTGCCGGACGTCGAGGTCGTCGGCGATCCGGTACGGAGGCTGCCGCATCTGGTCACCTTCTCCTGTCTCTATGTCGACGGAGAGACGTTGCTGCACGAGCTGGACCGGGCGGGCTTCTCGGTGTCGTCGGGATCGTCGTGCACCTCCAGCACCCTCATCCCGAGCCATGTGCTCAAGGCCATGGGCGTGCTCTCGGAGGGCAACGTCCGGCTGTCGCTGCCCTCCGGCACATCGGAGGAGGACGTGGAACGCTTCCTCGCCGTGCTGCCTGACGCCGTGCGGAGCGTGCGCGAGAAGCTCGGCGCCCCGTCGGGACGGCCCCGGCCCGCCGATGCGCTACGGGCGACGGTCGCGGAGGCGGGAGCGGCATCCGTGTCCGGGCCCGCGAACGATGACACGTACGCGAACGGGGCCGATGCCACGTATGCGAACGGGGCCGCGGACGAGGGCGAGAACGGGGCCGAGGGTGTATCCGAGGGCGACGAGAAGCCCGCCCTCACCGTCGACTCCCTCGGCAAGCGCTGTCCGGTCCCGGTGATCGAACTCGCCAAGGTGATCGGGGACATCGGGATCGGCGAGATCGTGGCCGTCCTCTCGGACGACGAGGCGGCGCGGCTGGACTTCCCCGCCTGGTGCGCGATGCGGGACCAGGAGTACGTGGGCGAGCGCCCGGCCGACCGCGGCACGGCCTACCTGGTGCGCCGCCGCCCCTGAGGCCACCCGTACCGGGCCGCGGCTCGGACACCACGGACCACGGACCACGGACCACGGACCACGGGCCCCGGCCTCCGGAAGCACCGCCGCCCACCCGCCTCGTCACAGGCGGGTGGGCGTACGGATCACCGCGGGCCCGGCGGCCCGGCGCAGGCCAGGAGCGTCAGGAGAGGTGCGCTTGGACCTCGGCGGCTGCCTCATGGCCGTACGCCTTGGTGAAGCGGTCCATGAAGTGGCCGCGCCGCAGCTCGTACTCCTGCGTCCCGATCGTCTCGATCACCAGCGTCGCCAGCATGCAGCCGAGCTGGGCCGACCGCTCCAGCGGCAGCTTCCAGGAGACACCCGCCAGGAAGCCTGCGCGGAAGGCGTCGCCGACGCCGGTCGGGTCGGCCTTGCTCTCCTCCTCCGGGCAGCCGACCTCGATGGGCTGCTCGCCGTGGCGCTCGATGCGCACACCCTTGGCGCCGAGCGTCGTGATGCGCGTGCCGACCTTGGTGAGGATCTCGTCCGCCGACCAGCCGGTCTTGGACTCGATCAGGGCCTTCTCGTACTCGTTGGTGAAGAGGTACGCCGCGCCTTCGACCAGGACGCGGATGTCGTCGCCCTCCATGCGCGCGAGCTGCTGGGATGGGTCCGCGGCGAAGGGGACGCCGCGCGAGCGGCACTCCTCGGTGTGGCGGATCATCGCCTCGGGGTCGTCTGCGCCGATGAGCACCAGCTCGAGGCCGCCGACGCGGTCCGCGACCGGCTTGAGCTCGATGTTGCGGGCCTCGCTCATCGCGCCGGTGTAGAAGGACGCGATCTGGTTGTGGTCGGCGTCGGTGGTGCAGACGAATCGCGCCGTGTGCAGCATCTCGGAGATGTGGACCGAGGAGGTGTCGACGCCGTGGCGGTCCAGCCAGGCGCGGTACTCGGCGAAGTCGTCGCCCGCGGCGCCGACGAGGATGGGGCGCAGGCCGAGCAGGCCCATGCCGTAGCAGATGTTGGGCCCGACGCCGCCCCGGCGCACGTCGAGGGTGTCGACCAGGAAGGAGAGCGAGACCGTATGCAGCTGGTCCGCGACCAATTGGTCGGCGAATCGGCCGGGAAAGGTCATCAGATGGTCGGTGGCGATGGAGCCGGTGACAGCGATGCGCACGACGGATCTGCTCCTGCGGCGAGTGAAGGGATGAGTGGACGATCGCGCTGTTCGAACGAGCGGTGAAAGACCGGCATCCACGCTACCGGCTCCCCACGCTCCGTTCCGACGCGGCAAAACTACCCGATAGTAGGTCTTTCTCGGTCCCGCGGGCCTGCTTACCGTTCATGGTGTCGGGGTCTGCGACGTTGCGGCCCCCCGGACCGGGAGTGTCCATGACCAAGCACGCCGATTCCTCCGCTCAGCCCGTACCCGCCGAACCGGAGTCGATGGCCGAGCTGCGCGGCGACTGCGCGCGTATGGCACCGCACTGGGCGTCGAAGGCCCGCCCCGCCCCCGCCGAGCATGTGTCTCCTTCGCGGATCCAAGGGGTCAAGGTGCCGCCCCGGTCGGCCCATCTGCTGGACGGTATGTCCGAGTACGGCGACTGACGGGAACCACACGCTCCTCCGCTCCGTCCAATCCGCGTCCCCGGATGAGGGACCCGACATGGAAGTGTCGAGCGGAGCCGAAGGAGCTGAACGGTGAGCACCGAGAACACTCCCCCCGCCTCCGGCGGAGGGGACCGGACCGAGGACGCCTCGAAGAGCGCCACGGCCCCCGAGACCCGTACGCCCGCGCCGTGGCACCGTCGCCCCGGGCTGGTGGCCGCCTCGGTGGCGGCGGCGGTACTGCTGGCCGGTGGCGGCGGCGCGTACTGGGCCTCGACCGCTTCGGACGGCGGAGGCGACGACACAGCGGCCGCGGGCGAGGGCGAGCCGCCGCCCCTACGGCTGGACGGTTTCGGACAGGCCTCCGCCGAGGACGGCCGCGGGATCGCCCCCGGGGAGCCCAATCCGAACGGCACGCGCTACCGCGCCTTGGGCGACCTGCCCGACGGCCCGGGCTCGGCGCCGGTCTACGAGGCGCGGAGCGGTGTGACACGGGCACAGGCCGAGAAGCTGGCCGAGGCGCTGGGCGTCAAGGGAGCTCCGCGGGACGTCAGCGGGTCGTGGAAGTTCGGACTGACGCGTGACGCCTCCGGGCCCACGCTGAGCGTCAGCAAGCAGGCCCCGGGCACCTGGACGTTCCTGCGGTACGGCAAGCCGGGCGACCCCGGGTGCGTCGAGCCGCCGAAGACGCTTCCGGTCCCCCAGGACGCGGGCGCCGCCACGGACGGATCCGCTCCCCCGCGCTGCCCCGCCCCGGGCGACGGGCAGGACGGCACCGAGGGCCACGGCAAGGACCCCGTCTCCGAGGACCGGGCGAAGTCGGTGGTCCAGCCCGTGCTGAAACGTGCCGGGCTGAGCGGGGCGAAGCTGGACGCGAGCCGTACGACGGGTGCCCTACGCGAGGTGAACGCGAACCCGGTGAAGGACGGCCTGCCCACGTACGGCTGGCAGACCGGTCTGCAGGTCGGTGCGGACGGCCAGATCGTCGCCGGAAACGGCCGCCTCGCGGAGCTGACCAAGGGCGCCGACTACCCGGTGCTCACTGCCGAGGACACGCTGAAGCGGCTGAACAGGGGCACGAGCGGAGTGGTCGACATCCCCGAGTGCGCCTCGGCCGTCCCCCACAAGGCCGGTGAGGCGAAGACGCTTCCGTGTGCCGAGCCGAAGGGCAAGCCGGGCGGCAAGCCTGCGGCGCCGGCCAAGCCGCTGGAGGTCAGCGACGCCGTCTTCGGTCTCGCGGTCCAGTTCGTGGACGGGCGCGAGACGCTGGTGCCGTCGTGGATGTTCGAGGTCCGGCCGGCGGGTGCCGCGGAGGACTCGGCGACGTACACGGTCACGCACCCCGCCGTGAAGGACAAGTACATCGAGAAGCCCACCCCGTCGCCGTCCCGGCCGGGCGGTGACGAGCCGACGGCCGAGCCCGGCAGGCCGGGCGGCGAGTCCCCGCGCGTCACGTCGTACAGCGCCGACGGCACCACCGTCACGCTGCGCTTCTGGGGCGGGGTGTGCCACACCTACACCGCCAAGGCCGACACCTCGCTGTCCGACAAGGTGGTGGTCCGGGTGACGGGCAAGGAGAAGAAGCCGGGCCAGGTGTGCGTGAAGATGGCCAAGGAGTACGAGGAGAAGGTCACGTTGGACAAGCCGCTGGGCGACCGTGAGCTCATGGACGCGTCGACCGGCAAGGCCGTGGCGAAGGGACCCGGCAAGGCCGGGCCGGACGCCCGGTGACCGGCACGGCCGCCGTGCATCACCCCATATGCCTCATCAGCAACACGCCGAAGGCGGCGGACCGGGAAAGGTCCGCCGCCTTCGGCGTGTGCGCCGGTACGGCGTGCGCACTGGGCGTCCGCTCCGCCCGGGCTCCGGGCGGAACCCGGGACTCCTAGTGGAAGGAGTCGCCGCAGGCGCAGGAGCCGGTCGCGTTCGGGTTGTCGATGGTGAAGCCCTGCTTCTCGATGGTGTCGACGAAGTCGATGGAGGCGCCGCCCAGGTACGGGGAGCTCATCCGATCGGTGACGACCTTCACGCCGTCGAAGTCCTTCACGACATCGCCGTCGAGCGAGCGCTCGTCGAAGAAGAGCTGGTAACGCAGGCCGGAGCAGCCACCGGGCTGGACGGCGACGCGCAGCGCGAGGTCGTCGCGGCCTTCCTGCTCCAGCAGGCTCTTGACCTTCGCCGCGGCGGCGTCGGACAGAATGATGCCGTCGCTCACGCTGGTCTTGTCGTCCTGAACGGACATCTGCTCTCTCCCGGGTTGTTCGGACTGCTTGCCGTCGGCTGAAACCGACGGGGCCGCGGATTCATTCCGGGCCCGGCACGTTCTCTTCCGTGCACTTCCGAGTTCATGCTCGCACACCTCGCGGCGTACGGTCGCGACGCTGCGCACCGGATCCCGGAGGCGCCGTGCGTGCGCCCCGGGAATGCGTCACATCGACGCGATGCCCTTCGTCAAACTGACACGAAGCAGTTATGATAGATAGCGTCAATCAGACGAAAAGGTGCGTCTGCGGAACACAGAAAGGGTGCGTGTCAGTGACCACCGCCCAACCCCTCGATGTCCAGCCGACGCCGCTCGCCCTGCTCCTGCTCGGCCGCGAGGCCGACCCGAAGAGCGAGCGCGGTGTCGAGTGCCCCGGCGACCTGCCCTCCCCTTCCGACCCGGACCTGGTGGAGCGCGCCCGGGCGGCCAAGGCTCGGCTCGGGGACAAGGTCTTCGTGCTCGGCCATCACTACCAGCGTGACGAGGTCATCCAGTTCGCGGACGTCACCGGTGACTCCTTCAAGCTCGCGCGGGAGGCCGCGGCGCGCCCGGAGGCCGAGTACATCGTCTTCTGCGGTGTGCACTTCATGGCCGAGTCCGCGGACATCCTGACCGCCGACAACCAGCAGGTCGTCCTCCCCGACCTCGCCGCCGGGTGTTCGATGGCCGACATGGCCACGGCCGAGCAGGTCGCCGAGTGCTGGGACGTGCTGACCGAGGCCGGGGTGGCCGAGGCGACGGTCCCGGTCTCGTACATGAACTCCTCCGCGGACATCAAGGCGTTCACCGGCAGGCACGGCGGCACCATCTGCACCTCCTCCAACGCCAAGCGTGCGCTGGACTGGGCGTTCGAGCAGGGAGAGAAGGTCCTCTTCCTCCCCGACCAGCACCTGGGGCGGAACACGGCGGTCCGCGACATGGGGATGTCGCTGGAGGACTGCGTCGTCTACAACCCGCACAAGCCGGGCGGCGGTGTGAGCATCGAGGAGCTGCGCGCCGCGAAGATGATCCTCTGGCGCGGCCACTGCTCCGTGCACGGGCGCTTCTCGCTGGACTCGGTGCGCGACGTACGGGAGCGGATCCCGGGGGTGAACGTGCTGGTGCACCCCGAGTGCAAGCACGAGGTCGTCGCGGCCGCGGACCACGTCGGCTCGACGGAGTACATCATCAAGGCCCTGGAAGCGGCGCCCGCCGGGTCGAAGTGGGCGGTCGGCACGGAGCTCAACCTCGTACGGCGCCTGGCGAACCGTTTTGCCGACGAGGACAAGGAGATCGTCTTCCTCGATCGCACGGTGTGCTTCTGCTCGACGATGAACCGGATCGACCTGCCGCACCTGGTCTGGGCGCTGGAGTCGCTGGCGGACGGCAAGACGGTCAACCGGATCCAAGTGGACCCGGAGACCGAGAAGTTCGCCAAGCTGGCGCTGGAGCGGATGCTGGCGCTGCCGTAGCGGACAGCATGACGCACGGCGTGGCCCGGGGCGTCCTCGAGGGCTCCCCGGGCCGGTGCCTGTCCTGGCCAGAGCCTGCTGATGCCTCACGTACGGGATCACGGGGCCCGTACGCGTGCAGAGGCGGTCCCCACGGCCACAACAGGGCCGTGGGGACCGCCCGTTGGACGGCTCGGGCGCCTCGCGGGGTCAGACCCCGGCCGGCTCCGACTCCCGCTCCTCCGCGGCCGGGCCGCGGCCTTCCGCCTTCGCCCGCTTGGCGGCGCGCTTGGTGCGGCGGCGCTCCTTGCGGAGCTCGACCATCGCGTACAGCGTCGGCACCAACAGCAGCGTGAGCAGGGTGGAGGTGACCAGACCGCCGATCACCACGACCGCCAGCGGCTGCGAAATGAAGCCGCCGTCACCGGTGATCGCCAGCGCCATCGGCAGCAGCGCGCAGATCGTCGCCAGCGCGGTCATCAGGATCGGCCGCAGGCGGTGCCGGCCGCCCTCGACGACGGCCTCGACGACGCCGTAGCCCTGCGCCCGGTACTGGTTGATGAGGTCGATCAGCACGATCGCGTTGGTCACCACGATGCCAATCAGCATCAGCATGCCGACCAGGGCCGGAACGCCCATCGGCGTGCCCGTCGCGACGAGCAGGCCGATCGCGCCCGTCGCCGCGAACGGAATGGAGATCAGCAGGATCAGCGGCTGCACCAGCGACTTGAAGGTCGCGACCAGCAGCATGAACACGATCGCGATGGCAGCCAGCATGGCCAGACCGAGCGAGGAGAACGCCTCGTCCTGGTCCTGGGAGACACCGCCGATGTCCGCGGTGGCGCCGTCCGGAAGCTTCAGCTCGTCGATCTTCGACTGGAGTTCGGTGCTCACCTCGCCGGTGTTGTCGCCCGTCGCCTTGGCCGTGATCGTCGCCGCCCGCGATCCGTCGATCCGGGTCATCTGGACCGGCCCGGGGACGGACTTCACATCGGCGATCTCACCGAGCTTCACCGTACCGGCAGGCGTGGCCAGTTCGAGCTTCTCGAGCTGGGCCTCGGTCCTCGCCGGCTTCTCCGCCTTCAGGACCACATCGCGCTCGGTCTCGCCGAGTACCGCCTTGCCGGTGGTGGTGCCGCGCACGGCCTGGGTGACGGCCTGGCCGAGGGTGGCGTCGGAGTAGCCGTAGCCGGCCGCCTTCGCGTTGGCCGTGACGGCGATGCGCGGGACGCTCTGCGACAGGTCGCTCTGGACGTCGGTGACGTCGTCGAGCTTCGCGACCTCGGCGCGCACCTGCTCGGACGCCTTCTTCAGCACATCGGCGTCCGCGGCCTTGACCACGACGCTGAGGTCCTGGCTGCCGAAGCCGTCCCCCGCCTGAACGGTGGTCTGGCCGGCGTCCTTGCCGAGCCTGTCCAGTCCGTCGCGGATCTTCTCGATGACCGCGTCGGAGTCGTCGGAGTCCGCCAACTTCACCTGGTAGTTGGCCTGGTTGGCACCCGTACCCCCGCCGAAGGCCGCCATCAGACCGGACGAACCGACCGTGACCTGGTAGTCCTTGACCTCGCGGATATCGTCGAGCATCTTCTCGACCTGCCGAGCGGAGGCGTTGGCCGCGTCCAGGCTGGTGCCCGCCTCGAGCTCCTGCCGGATCGAGAGCGTGTCCTGGTCCCCCGCGTCGAAGAAGTTGGTCTTCAGCAGCGGCGCCATGGCGAGCGTGCCGATGAAGACGACGACCGCGATCACCAGGCTGGTGAACCGGCGGCGGGTGGCGAACCGCAGCACAGGCACGTACATCCGCTGGAGCGGACTGCGCGACTCCTTCTCCTCCGAGACGCGGCGCAGTTCCTCGGGGTCCATGCCCGCCGAGCCCTTGGGGGCGCGCAGGAACCAGTACGAGAGCACCGGCACGACGGTGAGCGACACGATCAGCGAGGCCAGCAACGCGACCGTGACGGTCAGCGAGAAGGGGCCGAACAGGGCGCCGGTCATGCCGCCGACCACACCGATCGGCAGGAAGACGGCGACCGTGGTCAGCGTCGAGGAGGTGATCGCGCCGGAGACCTCCTTGACGGCGTCGAGGATGGCCTTCTGCCGCTCCTCCCCGTACGAGAGGTGCCGCTTGATGTTCTCCAGGACCACGATGGAGTCGTCGACGACACGGCCGATCGCGATCGTCAGCGCGCCGAGCGTGAGCATGTTGAGCGAGAGGTCACGGGTCCACAGCACGATCAGGGTGATCACGACCGACAGCGGGATGGACACCGCGGTCACCAGCGTGGAGCGCAGCGAGACCAGGAAGATCAGGATCACCACGACGGCCATCAGCAGGCCGAGCATGCCCTCGGTGGTGAGGCTGTCGATGGACTTCGAGACCGCGGGGCCCTGGTCGCTGACGACGGTCAGCTCGGCCTCGGAGCCGAGGTCCTTGCGCAGCTGGGGCAGCTTGTCCTCGACGGCCTCGGAGATGTCGACGGCGCTGCCGTCCTGACCCATCGTCAGGACGACGCCGAGGCTTGGCTCGCCGTTGGTCCGGGTGATCGAGACGGGGGTCGCGGACTCGTCCTCGACCTCGGCGATGTCACCGAGGCGTACGGCCTTGGGAGCCGCGCCGGTGCCGGCGCCCTGGCCATCGGCGCCCGCGGCCTGACCGCCCTGACGGTCCTGGCCGCCACCATGGCCGCCCCTCTGTCCGCCGGCCGCGGCGGCCGCCGGGGAGACCCGCAGGTTCTCGATCTGGCGCACCGAGGTGAACCCGATGCCGACCTGTACGGTCCTGCTCTTGCCGTCCTCGGCGAACGAACCGGCGGGCACCGAGGCGCCGCCCGCCTCCAGCGCCTGGCCGAGGGCGGCCGGGGACAGTCCAGCGCGGGCCATCTTCCCCTCGTCCGGAGTGACCGAGACGATGCGGTCCTGGACGCCGTCGATCGTGACCTGCCCGACACCCTCGATGTCCTTGAGGACCGGCACGACCGATCGGTCGAGCTGGTCGGCGAGCGCCTGCTGGTCCTTGTCGGAGGTGACGGCGAGGACGACGGCGGGCATGTCGTCCGTCGAGCCCGCGACGACCTGCGGGTCGACATCGTCCGGCAGTTCGGCGCGCGCCCGGTTCACGGCCTGCTGGACGTCGGCCACGAGCTGCTTGGAGCCGTTGCCGTAGTCGAACTGGGCCATGATCACGGCTGAGCCCTCGCTCGCCGTCGCCGTGATGCCGGTGATGCCGTCGACGGACTCGATGCTGTCCTCGAGCGGCTGGACGACCTGCTTCTCGACGACATCGGGGGACGCACCCTGGTACGGGGCCAGCACCGACACCATCGGCAGTTCGATGGAGGGCAGCAGCTGCTGCTTGAGCTGGGGTATCGCAACCGCTCCGAAGGCGATCGCGATGAGCGCCATCAGGGCGATCAAACCCCTTTGTACGAGGCTGATTCTGGACAGCCAGGACATGGGTGAAGGTCTCTCTTCTGTTGCCGGTCGCGAAGCGGCCTTATGCCGCACTTATACGATCAGCCACGGAAGAGGCCGGTTTCCTCGCTCCCAGGTCGGTTCTCACCCGACGCGCGTACCACGGACGCAGTACGCCCCTCTCCCCCGTCGGTCCACCCTGCGACGCACCGTCCCTCCGCCCTCTGGGACGAGGTCGAGCCGGAATACGCAGTCCCGGTGATCGACCGTGCGACAAGGGAGGTTCACGCCAGGGCGTTGACGCATGCCATGGCTCGCCACACGGCTCGGCACACGGCTTCGAGTCACGCCGTGACGACGAGGACGGCCGCCAGGACCAGCAGGCCGATCCCGGCGAGCAGGGAGTCGACCGCCGCCCGGATGAGCCGGAACTTCCGTATGGCGAGTGCGGCCATGAACCTGAGATGGTCAGGTTGGTATCCGGATGCGAGCTGATCACGCAATTGCTCGGCGCTCAACCGCGGCCAGCTCGTCCAGCCGTTTCCCCCGAGTTCAGGTCGGACCGCAAGTAACAGCAGCAGTGTCGCGGACAGCAGCGCAGCGGCGCCCAATGCCCCGGCAACAGCGGCCGGAAGGGGCGGATGGAGGTTCGTGGCGGTCGATACGAGCGCCACAAGTGCCGCTCCGGACAAGGCCAGGAGCAGGCTCGCTTTGCCTTCGGAGCGGACCAGGTCCCCCTGAAGCGCGGCCACCGTCGCGGCCATTCGGTCCCGCGCCCCGTCGTGCCGCGGGTCGGGTGCGGTGGTTGACATGAGCGTCGCCTTCTTCCGCTTCATCGGTCGCTCGGGACGGAGCCGTCAGTCGGCCCTCGGGCGGACCAGCCCGGTCTCGTAGGCGATCACCACGAGCTGGGCGCGGTCGCGGGCACCGAGTTTGGCCATCGCCCGGTTCACATGCGTCTTCACGGTCAGCGGGCTCACGACCAGTCGCTCGGCGATCTCGTCGTTGGAGAGCCCGCCCGCGACGAGGACGAGGACCTCGCGCTCGCGCCCGGTCAGTGCCGCAAGACGCTCGGCGCCGCCGCCCCGCTCCTCGCCGGGGTCCGAACCATCGGGCTGCGCCAGGAACTTGGCGATCAGCCCCTTGGTGGCTGCCGGCGAGAGCAGGGCCTCGCCCGCGGCCGCGACACGGATGGCCGAGAGCATCTCCTCCGGCTCCGCGCCCTTGCCGAGGAAGCCCGAGGCTCCGGCGCGCAGCGACTTCACCACGTACTCGTCGACCTCGAACGTCGTCAGCATCACCACTCGGACGCCGTCGAGCGCCGGGTCCGAGCTGATCTCCCGGGTGGCAGCCATGCCGTCCGTGCCGGGCATGCGGATGTCCATGAGGACGACGTCCGCTCCGCGTTCGCGCACCACTCGTACCGCCTCGGCCCCGTCGGAAGCCTCTCCCACGACCTCCATGTCGGGTTCGGAGTCGACGAGGATGCGGAACGCGCTGCGCAGCAGCGCCTGGTCGTCCGCGAGCACCACCCGGATCGTCACATGGCCCCCTTCCGCACGGCCTCCCCGGCCTGCGTGTCCCTGAGCGGCAAGCGTACGTGGACGCGGAATCCGCCCCCGTAGCGCGGGCCGGTCTCGCACACGCCGCCCAGAACGGCCGCCCGTTCCCGCATGCCCAGGAGGCCGTGGCCGCCGCCCGTGCCGAGGTCGGCCTCCGCTCCGTCCGCGCTCATCACGTCGGGCGCGGAGCGGCCGCCCACCGTACGGTCCGGGGTCGGGCGGTCCGCCGTCGTCCGGCCCGGGGCCGGGCTCTTCGGGTTCGGGCTTCTCGGGGCCGGGCTCTTCGGATTCGGGCTTCTCGGGGCCGGGCTCTTCGGGTTCGCGCTCGTCGGGTTCACCCCGCCCGCGCGGGTCTCGGCCCGGCCGGACCGCTCCGGCTTGGCCCCCGGTGCCGTGCTCTGCGCCAGCGCCCCGGCTCCGTCGTCCAGGACCGTGATCTCCAGGGACTGGCGGGCCCGGGCGATACGGACGACCGCGCGCACCGATTCGCCCGCGTGCTTGTGGGTGTTGGTGAGGGCCTCCTGCACCACCCGGTACGCCGTCAGATCGACACCCTTCGGCAGGTCGCCGATGACTTCGGCCGCATCCTCGGCCCGGCGACTGTGCCACGGCTGCCGGCCGACGGTCGAGGACACCTCGACGTCGACCGGCAGTCCGGCGAGCGCGAAGGAGTCGATGAGCTGGTCGAGGAGGCCGAGCCCCGGGGCGGGTTCGGTGGGGGCCTCGGGGTCGCCGAACTGGCGCAACAGCCCGACCGTGGCGCGCAGTTCATTCAGCGCGGAGCGGCTGGCCTCCCGTACGTGCGCCAGTGCCTCCTTGGCCTGGTCGGGGCGGTTGTCCATGACGTGGGCCGCGACCCCGGCCTGCACGTTGACCAGCGCGATGTGGTGGGCCACGACATCGTGCAGCTCGCGGGCGATCCGCATGCGCTCCTCGGCGACGCGACGGCGGGCCTCCTCCTCGCGGGTCCGCTCCGCGCGCTCGGCGCGCTCCCGGATGGCGTCGACGAACGCGCGGCGGCTGCGGACGGCGTCGCCCGCGGCCGCCGCCATACCCGTCCAGGCGAAGATCCCGACGTTCTGCTGGACGTACCAGGGCCGAGCACCGAAGAGCATGGCGGTGGCCGTGAGCCCCACCGCCGTGAGCAGCCCGACCCGCCAGGTCGTGGAGCGGTCGGTCCTGGACGCCACGGTGTAGACGGCGACGGCAGCCGTGATGGCCACGGGCGAGGTGTCGTCACCGCGGACCACCACCAGCTCGGCCAGGGACAGCACGCCGGTGACGGCGAGGACCCGGTGCGGCATACGGCGGCGCAGCACGAGCGCACCGGAGGCGAGCACGGCGAGGACGACACTCGCCGCCTGGGGGCTGCGCTCCCCGTACTGCCGGCCGTGAGGGCCGTGCGGCTCGGTCACCATGCCGACGAGGATGAGCGCGAGGACGACCGCGGCCACGGCGGCGTCGAGGGCCAGCGGGTGGGCCCGCAGCCAGCGCTGGGGACGGGCCAGGCCTTGTCCGACGGCGAGGGAGGTCACGAGAGGCAACGGTAAGCGGTGCCCGGGTCGGCCCGACAGCGGGCGTGGGTGCTCGGGCCCCCGCCGGAGGGCGGAGGGCGGCAGGGGCGTTCAACTCGCCGCCCGTACGACCCGGTTGATCCGCCGCGAGCGTGTGCCCTCGTCTCCGCCGCCCCGCGAGGCGGCGACGGCCCGCGAGGCGGCGACGGCCCGTCCCCCTTCAGGAGGCCGGGCCATCGAGTGTGCTGCTGTGCGCTTGCCCCTGTGTGCGGGCTCGCAGGGGCGTGTGTTCGAGGACGTGGGCCCGTGCGTACGAGGTCGGCAGGGGTGCGCGGAGGTCGGACCGGCCGGAAGGACCATCCGTCAGCCGGGGATCAGCCCGTCCTCGCTGAGCGTCTCCCTGACCTCCTCCAGCGTGGCGTCCGGAGCCGGAAGGATCAGTTCGGACGGTTCGAGGGAGTCGTCGGGAAGTGGCTCGCCGAGCTCGCGGACCTCGTTGAGCAGCGCGGTCAGGGTCCGCCGGAAGCCCGCCTCGTCGCCGCTCTCCATCTCGGCGAGCAGTTCGTCGTCCAGCTTGTTGAGCTCGGCGAAGTGACGGTCCGCCAGCTCCACCTGGCCCTCTCCCATGATCCGCACGATCATGACGACCTCCAGATACGTCCGGTGCGCGATGACGCCCGGCCACGGCTCGCGGGGCGGGGGGCCTAGCTCTTGTCGAACCTGGGCCGTTCCTCGGACTGCTGCGGCGCCGCCTGCTGCTCCTTGGAACCTCCCTCAATAGCCTGCTGCGAACCGCTGCCGCCCGCCAGCTCGGCCTTCATCCGCTGCAGCTCCAGCTCGACGTCCGTACCGCCCGAGAGGCGGTCCAGCTCGGCCGCGATGTCGTCCTTGGCCATCCCGCTGGGGTCGTCGAGCGCGCCGGAGGCGAGCAGCTCGTCGATTGCGCCCGCGCGCGCCTGCAGCTGGGCGGTCTTGTCCTCGGCCCGCTGGATCGCCATGCCGACGTCGCCCATCTCCTCGGAAATGCCGGAGAAGGCCTCACCGATGCGGGTCTGCGCCTGCGCCGCGGTGTAGGTGGCTTTGATCGTCTCCTTCTTGGTGCGGAAGGCGTCCACCTTGGCCTGGAGCCGCTGCGCCGCCAGCGTCAGCTTCTCCTCCTCGCCCGTCAGCGTCTGGTGCTGCGTCTCGAGGTCGGTGACCTGCTGCTGAAGCGCGGCCCGCCGGGAGAGGGCCTCGCGTGCCAGGTCCTCGCGGCCCAGGGCGAGCGCCTTGCGGCCCTGGTCCTCGAGCTTTGCGGACTGTCCCTGGAGCTGCCCGAGCTGGAGCTCGAGCCGCTTGCGGGAGGTGGCCACGTCCGCCACGCCCCGGCGGACCTTCTGAAGCAGTTCGAGCTGCTTCTGGTACGAGTAGTCGAGGGTCTCGCGCGGGTCCTCGGCCCGGTCCAGGGCTTTGTTGGCCTTCGCGCGGAAGATCATCCCCATCCGCTTCATGACACCGCTCATGGGCCTCGCGCGCCCCCTTCTTCCGGGCTCGGACTGCAGCACGTCTCTAGACCCAACAGTACGGGTCCTGCCTCTATTACCGCACTGTTCCGCCCCCGATGCGCTCCTCCTGCAGGACGATCACGCCACTGTCGTCTCCGGCGCAAGGAGTAGGTGGGGCGGGGATGCGACCGCCGTAAGTCACCCGTGCCGTTGCCGGATCGTGCCCGTGGGGCCTGTGGGTCCCGGCGGCGGAACCCGTACCCTTGGGCTTTGTGTTCCGAAGCCGTTCCAAGGATGAGCAGGCCGCCGTCACCAGAATGACCGCGGACCAGCCGCAGCAGCCCCGTGACCCGCAGGCACCCAAGGGTCGCCCCACCCCCAAGCGCAGCGAGGCGCAGTCCCAGCGGCGGAGCCTGGCGTCGACGCCGGCCGGCCGCAAGGACTCCGCCAAGCGCACCCGCGAGGCGCGCCGGGCCGACCTGGCCCGCCAGCGCGAGGCGCTGGCCAGCGGCGACGAGCGCTATCTACCGGTCCGGGACAAGGGTCCGGTCAGGCGCTTCGCCCGAGACTTCGTCGACTCGCGCTTCGCGGTCGCCGAGTTCTTCCTGCCACTCGCCGTGCTCATCCTGGTGCTGAGCATGCTGCCCTCGCCGGCCATCAAGAACATCTCGCTGCTCCTGTGGTTGGGCGTCATCGTGATGATCGTCATCGACTCGATCGGCGTCGCCTTCCGCCTGAAGAAGCAGCTCCGCACCCGCTTCCCGAACGAGAACCTGCGCGGCGCCGTGCCGTACGCGCTGATGCGCACCCTGCAGATGCGCCGACTGCGCCTGCCGAAGCCGCAGGTCAAGCGCGGAGAGCGGCCCTGAGCGCTCCGCCCGCCCCCAGCGAGGCCGCGGCCGGCGGGCTGGAGGATCTGTCCGACCCGGACGCCGCCGTCCAGCACGAGCTGGTGGCCCGCCAGCTCGACGAGCAGATAGCGGGCCGCTTCTCGGTGGGGCAACGGCTGCGCGTCCTCGACGTGGGGCTCGGCCCGGGGGCACCGGAGCCGGCGACCCGGGGCGGTTCGCAGGCGCTGCGCCTGGCTCGCGCGGGCCACAGGATCACGGTTCTGGAGTCCGATCCGCGGACCCTCGGCATGCTCCGCGCCGCCTTGGTGACGGAGCCCGAGGGCATACGGGAGCGGGTGCGGTTCATCGAGGGAGCCGGCCGCGACACGGGCGTCCACTTTCTGCCGGGCAGCTTCGACGTCGTGCTGTGCCACGGCGTCCTGATGTACATAGCGGAGCCCGACGCGATGCTGGCGGGTCTGGCCCGCGTGCTCGCCCCCGGCGGGCTGCTGTCGCTGCTGGTGCGCAACGCGGACGCGCTGGCCATGCGGCCCGGAATCGCGGGGGACTGGGCGGGCGCCCTGAGCGCGTTCGACTCCCCCGTATCCACCGGCCTCGGCGGTCTGAAGCTGCGGGCCGACCGGCTCGGCGCCCTCACCGCCACTCTCGCCGGGATCGGCGCGCCGCTGCATGCCTGGTACGGGATACGGGTCTTCACCGGCGCCGCCGGGGACGGCGAACGGCCGCCGCACGTCTTCGCCGGCCCGGTCGGGGACGGCGAACGGCCGCCGCACGCGCCGCCCGCCGCAGGACTCCAGGCGCGGCTCGCCGCGGAGGAGCGGGCCGGGCGCACCGATCCGTACCGCGCCGTGGCTGCGCTGCTGCATCTGTGCGGCGTACGGGGCTGAGCGCGGCGTACGGGTCGGGCCCCCGAGCGAGGGCGCGGCCGCAACGGCGGCCGCGCCATGACCCCTCAGCACGCGGTGGACGGCACGACTCACCGCCCGATGGGCGGCAGACCCACCGCCCGATGGACGGCAGGACCCACCGCCCGATGGACGGTCAGATCTCGGAGGTCTCCGGCTCCTGCGGCGCCTCCTCCGCGTGCAGGCTCATCGGGCCGTAGACCTTGGTGCCGTCCTCGAAGAGCGTCACCCGGTCCGCACCGCCGTCCGCCAAGTCCTTCCACACCTCGCCGATCCAGGACTCCGCGTCCCCCTGGGTGCTGAACTCCTCGGGCTCGACCGCGGGCACGGTCTCGGTGCCGTCGGCTTTCTCGAACCGCCACGTCCACGCCATGTGCGCCTCCCTGCGTCCCTCTGAGTCCCTCCGGATGCATGCCTGACGCAGCCTAACGGGCCGGACGGGGCTGCCGCCGGGACGTACCGGGGTGCCCCGGCGCGCCCGGTGCGCACCGACGCGAGACGATCGGGGCGTGGAACTCACTCTGCTCGGGACCGGAACGCCCGGCGGGCTGCCCCGCCCCGGCTGCCCGTGCGCGGCTTGCGCCATGGCGGTCGGCGACGAGGCGCGGGCACCGACCGCGCTCCTCGTGGACGGCTCACTGCTGCTCGATCTCACACCGGGCGCCGCGCTGGCCGCCGCCCGCGCCGGGCAGACCCTGACCGGCGTACGGCAGGTGCTGCTGTCCCACCCGCACAACGGGCCGGCAGTCGAGGCACCGGCCGGTCTGCCGGCGCCGGAGCGCGTGCCGGACGGGCGCGAGATCACCTTGATCAGCGGGCACCGGGTGCAGGCCGTCGCCGTGGACGTGCCGGGCACGGGCTACGCGGTGACGTGCCCCGACGGCGACCGGCTGCTCTATCTGCCACCGGCGGCGGCGTCCGCGGGCCGGTCCGAGGGCCACGATCCGTACGACCTGGCCGTCCTCGACGTCACCGGGCGGCCCGACGCGCTGGCCCGGCTGCGCGCGGCGGGTGCGGTCGCGGCGACCACCGACGTGGTCTCGGTCCACCTCGACCACGGCGTGCCGCCGGGGGCCGAGCTGCACCGCAGGCTGGCGGCGGCGGGAGCGCGGGCCGTACCGGACGGGGAGACGCTGGTGGCCGGCGACTTCCACGCCGTCCCCGACCTTCCGCGCCGCACACTGGTCCTCGGGGGCGCCCGTTCGGGCAAGTCGGTCGAGGCGGAGCGCCGCCTGGAGTCGTTCCCGGACGTGGTGTACGTGGCGACGGGCGGCTCGCGGGAGGGCGACGGCGACTGGGCGGAGCGGGTCGCTCTGCACCGCGAGCGCCGCCCCGGTTCCTGGCGCACCGTCGAGACCTGCGACCTGGTCCCGCTCCTGGCCGAGGAGGGGCCGCCGCTGCTCATCGACTGTCTGGCGCTCTGGCTGACGGACGCGATGGACCGGGCCGGGGCGTGGGACGACGAGCGGTGGGCCTCCGGCGTGGCGCGGCGCGAACTGCACGAGCGGACGGACGCGCTGGCGAAGGCGGTACGGAGCACACGGCGCAGGCTCGTCGCCGTAACGAACGAAGTGGGCTCCGGGGTGCACCCGGCCACCTCCGCCGGACGGCGGTTCCGCGACGAACTCGGGCGCCTGAACGCGGCGTTCGGGGCCGAGTGCGAACATCTCGTGCTCGTCGTGGCGGGCCAGCCGTTCCCGCTCCGTCCGCGCTGACGCCGGCGGCGCGAGCACGGCGAGCACGGCGGCCGACGGATCGTCACACGGACGGAGAGATGCAGGAGTCGGGGCGCTCGGGCCGGCCGCGGGCGCACCCGGCCCGGCGTCGGCCCGTTCGGCGACGGTAGGGTTCAGCACGTGAGCGGCCTGAATCTCGACGACTTCGGCAATCTGATCGAACGACCCGACGGCGGGGTGCGGCGGGACGCCGAGGAGCGGCGCGAGCGCCTGGTCGTGCGCCCGGGTGCCCTGGGACGCCTGGACGAGCTGGGCGACTGGCTGTCCGCCGCACAGAGCGCGGTGCCGGTGAAGCCGGTCGAGCAGCCTCGCGTCGTCCTGTTCGCCGGTGACCACGGGGTCGCCGGTCTCGGGGTCTCCGCCCGCCCGGCCGGGACCGCCGGGGACCTCGTGCGCTCGGTACTGGCCGGGGCGAGCCCCGTGGCCGTACTGGCCCGCCGGTTCGGGGTCGCCGTCCGTGTGGTGGACATGGCCGTGGACTGTGATCCGGACGAGCTGCCCGAGGACGTCGTACGGCACCGCGTCCGCCGGAGCTCCGGCCGCATCGACATCGAGGACGCCCTCACCGCCGAGGAGGCGGAGCAGGCGGTGCGCGCCGGTATGGCGGTGGCGGACGAGGAGGCGGACTCGGGCACCGACCTCGTCGTGCTCGGCGATCTGAGCATCGGCGGAACCACCGTCGCGGGCGCGCTGATCGCCGCACTCTGCGGCACCGACGCCTCGGTCGTCACCGGCCGGGGCGGGGGCGGGATCGACGATCTGGCATGGATGCGCAAGTGCGCCGCGATCCGCGACGCGCTGCGCCGGGCCCGCCCTGTGCTGGGCGATCAGCTCGAACTGCTGGCCGCGACGGGCGGTGCCGACATCGCCGCGACGACGGGCTTCCTGCTGCAGTGCGCGGTGCGCCGCACGCCTGTGATCCTCGACGGTGTGGTGTCCGCGGCCTGCGCGCTGGTCGCGCAGCGCGTGGCGTTCCGGGCACCGGACTGGTGGCTGGCGGGCCAGGCGAGCGGCGAACCGGGCCAGGCGAAGGCTCTCGACCGGATGGCACTCAACCCGTTGCTCGACCACGGCGTCACTGTGGGCGAGGGAACGGGGGCGCTGCTCGCTCTGCCACTCGTGCAGGCGGCGGCCTCCCTGGCGGCGGAACTGCCCGAGCACGCGGAGGCGGGCACGGACGGAGCGCCGCAGGAGTCCGAGCTCGACTGACCTGCGCCGCGGGCGGACCGGCCCGCGGTACGAGCGGAACGGCTGGGCGGACGCGGACCCGCGCCTGTGAGGGCGCGGCCGCGCCGCCGGCCACCCGGCTTCTCCCCATCGCCGATTCCATACGGTCGTTCGTCAGGTGTTCGTCAGGGGGAGAAGTCCACGTGCATCCCAACCACGCGGAATGTGCTGTTCGTTACGCACCGCACGGAGCCGAGCCGTCCACCTGGTCCACGCGCGAGCGCGGCGGCGCCTGGTGCGACACCGCGTCCCTGCCCCGGAACACGGGAGCCGGTGCCCCGGGCCTCCCTGGCCCCGGGCGCGGGGTGCAGTGGTGGGTCGAGAACGAGAGCGGCTCGGGCTCCCCCGCGGACGATGCGAGGGCGGCGGCATGGCCGGCGAGACGGGCGGTTACGGGCTCCCGGGCCGGTGCGCAGCTCCTACGCGCGGTCCGCGCCGAGTGGGACACGATCCAACGCCCGGTGCGCGAGGCGTTCGTGACCGGGCGGCCGTTCGTCGTCGGCGCGATCCCGCTGGCCGTGGCGGCCGCGTGCCTGACGGCGCTGTTCCAGCTCGTACAGTCGCAGCCGTGGGGCTTCCAGCCGGTCCAGGACATCGGTGCCGTCCGGGCCGAACTGCCGTGGTGGCTCGCCGTTCTGCGCACTCCGCTGTCGCTCTTCGTCCCCGCGCCCGATCTCCCCGTCTGGGGCGCGCTCGCCCAGGTCCTCATCGTCTTCGGCATCGGCTGCGAGTGTGAGGTGGTCGCGGTAGCGAGCTTGCCGATGGCCATCGCCACACGGCCCCAGTTCGGGTCACTGCCATGCACAGCGGCCTTCACCAGAGGGGAGTTGACCACGCTCTTACCGACCGCCAGATCTGCCTCGGGTGGCGCCGGACACTGGCGGTGGCTCTTCTGGCGACGGCGGCCGGGACGATGTACGCGCGGTACGGCGTGGCTGCCGGACCGAACGGCTTCCTCGGCCTGCCCGCCTCCGAGGGGTTCGTCACGGACACCGGTCCCTCGGCCGCCGTCGTGGGACTCGCGGTCCATCTGGCGTGGTATCTCCGGGCCTGGATCACGGGCGGCGTCGTGGTCACCGCCATGGTCGTCGAGGTGATCGTCAAGCCCAATCTGGCGGGCAAGGAGCATCTGGCAGCCATGGCCGCGGTCCTGGTGCTGTGCGCAGCGCAGTCGGCGTACCGGGCCCGGCGCGTCCGCGGTCCGCAGCACATGACCCGTCAACGCCCGCTGCTCCGGCGGCCGCTGCGTCAGCGGCTGGGGGCGCCCGCCACCAGATCCTGGAAGCGACGGCTCAGCCTGTCCCACCGCTTGTCGTGGCGGTACGCCCGGATCCGCGACCGGGCTCTGGCCCGCGGGCGGCTCCTGTAGAACCGCTTGGCCCAGGGTGACGTGGGCCGGGCGAGGCGTACGGCGCCGACGAGGGCGAAGTACGGGATGAACACGCCGATGACGGCAAGCCTCAGCTTCCCCTTCACCAGGGCGATCACGGCGACGCAGAAGTTGAGTCCCATGTTCGCGACGACGGTCAAGCGGTCCTGCGCCTCCTCGTCGGTCAAGCCGTTGACGCCGAACGGGACGAAGCCGAGGAGCAGGAGGCCGACGAGGGCCGCGGTGAGCACCACGGCCTCGACGCTCTGCCGTCCCTGCTGGGTCCAGTAGACGTCGGCGAGGTGCAGCACGAGCGCGAACTCGTCGAGGACGAGCCCCACGCCGATGCCGAAGAGGACCGCGGAGAGCCCGCTGCCGAACCCGTGGCCGTAACCGCCGATCGCCCCGAATCCGCCGATGACGGTGAGGATGACGCCGGGGACGACGTGGTGGATGTGGACCCCGCCCGGCGTGAGATTGCGGAAGGGCCCCTTCCCCGCCCTGATCATCCGCGTGATGGAGCGGGTGATCAGAAAGGTGACGACGAACGACGTGAGGGCGAGGAAGAGGGGCAGCTTGCCGGGTTCGACAATGTTGCGCTCCCACAAACCCGCCATGACATCCGCTTCCCCACGCCGAACCGACCCTTATGTGCTGCATCTACTGCTCTGCTCCGCTTTGCTCTAGAGGGCAATGTACTGCGCGCGGCCCCGTGCGGCCTGCGGGGCGGAAGGGCGGGCGGGCTCGCCGCACGGTGCCGCTCACGGGGCGGGATAGCCTGCGCGCGATGAGCGACACGACCCCGGAACCCGTCGCGTCCGGCCCGCCGGAGCCGCACGACGGCGCGGACCCCGCCTCCCCCGTCACGGCGGGCGAGGGCCTGCGCTTCGCCTTCGGCACCCTGACGGTCTTCCGCGTGACGGCGGCCCGCTGGGACCGGGCGGCCGCGCGGGCCGGAATGCTGTGCGCACCGGTGGCCGGTGCGGCCGTCGGGCTCTGCGCGGCCGTCGCGGCCGGGCTGTTGCACGCCCTGGGCGGCGGGCCGTTGCTCGCCGCGGTGGCGGCGGTGGCCGGACCGGCGGTGCTCACGCGGGGCCTGCACCTGGACGGTCTGGCCGACACCGCCGACGGGCTCGGCAGCGGCAGGCCGGCCGACGACGCCCTGCGCATCATGAAGCAGTCGGACATCGGGCCGTTCGGTGTCATCACCCTGGTCCTCGTCCTGCTGGCCCAGGTCGCGGCCCTGTACGAGCTGTTCGGGAAGGGTGCCGCGCAGGGCGTCCTCGCGGTTGTCGTCGCCGCGGTCGCGGCGCGGCTGGCGCTCACCCTCGCTTCGCGCGCCGGGGTCCCGGCCGCACGCCCCGGCGGGCTGGGCGCCGCGGTCGCGGGCACGGTCCCGTCGGGGAACGCCGCGCTCGCGGCGGGCGTCTGTGTGGCGGCGTGCGCGGCAGCGGGCACCGCCCTCGGACCGTGCAGCGCCGTGCGGCATGCGGTGGCCGTGCTGATCGCGCTCGCCACGGCCGAACTCCTGCTCCGCCACTGCAGGCGCCGCCTCGGGGGCGTGACCGGTGATGTGTTCGGCGCACTCGCCGAGACGGCGGCCACGGCCGCCCTGCTCGCGCTGGCTGTCGCCTGACGCGGACTCCGCGCGGCACGCCACCCGCACAAGGACGCACCACACTCACTCAAGGACCACCACGCACAGCACGCAGCAGGCACAGCAAGCACCACGCACCAGCATGCACCCACGCACAGCATGCACCCACGCACAGCACTGGCCACGAACAGGCAGGCACCACGCACACCACGCCCCCACCACCAGCACGCACCCGCCCCCCCCACACGCCACCAACAGCTCGCACCCGCCCACCACACGCCATCCGGAGCGCCGGAACTTCCACACCGCAAACGCACGTTCGGGATGTGACGCCCATGACGGCACAAGTCCCGTACGGGGCGCGCGGTCACCCGAGGCCCACGCCCGCATCGGGCTCCCCTGCCGGGCGGCACCCCCGCCTGGCGGTCGGAATACGATGCTCGCAGCGCCCCGGGTCGTGCGCGGCAGTGCGGTGCGGCCCCTGTGGGCTCGCGGCGGCCGGCCCACCGACTGGCCGAGGAACGCAACGGAAGAGGACCTCAACCCGTGACTGCTCTGACTATCAGCACCTCCTCAGCGGCGACGCTGCGCGCGGACGCCGTCGTCATCGGCGTGACCAAGGGCGACAAGGGCCCCGTCGTCACGCCCGGCGCCGAGGCCGTGGACAAGGCGTTCGACGGGAAGCTGGCCACCGTCCTGGAGACCCTCGGCGCCTCCGGCGGCGAGGGCGAGGTGACCAAGCTCCACGCCCCGTCGGGTCTGAAGGCCCCGGTCGTGCTGGCGGTCGGACTCGGTGAAGCCCCCGCAAAGGGAGACGGGTTCGGCACGGAGGCCCTGAGGCGCGCCGCCGGGTCCGCCGCCCGCGCCCTGGCCGGGTCGAAGAAGGGCGCGTTCGCGCTTCCCCTCGGCGGCCCCGAGGACGCCGGGGCGGTCGCCGAGGGCGCGCTGCTCGGTGCGTACGCCTTCAACACCTACCGCGGCAACGGCAGCGGCAACGGCAAGGCGGGCGCCAAGAAGAAGGACGACAAGAAGGAGCCGCTCGCCGAGATCACCCTGCTCGGCGGCAAGCCCCGTGACAAGGCCTTCAAGGCGGCCGTGGAGCGGGCCATCGCGCTCGCCGCCGAGGTGCATCGCGCCCGCGACCTCGTCAACACCCCCTCGAACGACCTGACTCCCAAGTCCTTCGCCTCCGCCGCGCAGGCCGCCGCCAAGGAGTTCGGGCTCAAGGTCGAGGTGATGGACGAGAAGGCGCTCACCAAGGGCGGGTACGGCGGCCTGATGGGCGTCGGCCAGGGCTCGGCCAACCCGCCCCGCCTGGTGCGGCTCGCGTGGACCCATCCCAAGGCGAAGAAGACCGTCGCCCTCGTCGGCAAGGGCATCACGTACGACTCGGGCGGCATCTCGCTGAAGCCGGCCGGCCACAACGAGACGATGAAGTGCGACATGAGCGGCGCTGCCGCCGTCTTCGCCACCGTCGTGGCCGCCGCCCGCCTCGGCCTTCAGACCAACGTCACCGGCTGGCTCGCGCTCGCCGAGAACATGCCGTCGGGCACCGCGACCCGCCCCGGCGACGTGCTCTCTATGTACGGCGGCAAGACGGTCGAGGTGCTCAACACCGACGCCGAGGGCAGGCTCGTCCTCGCCGACGCCATTACCCGCGCCTGCGAGGAGAAGCCGGACACGATCGTGGACGTGGCGACACTGACCGGCGCCATGGTGCTGGCCCTGGGCACCCGCACCTTCGGGATCATGGCGAACGACGAGGCGTACCGCACCGCGATCCACGAGATCGCCGAGGAGGTCGGCGAACAGTCCTGGCCGATGCCGATGCCCGCCGAACTGCGCAAGGGCATGGACTCACCCGTCGCCGACATCGCCAACATGGGAGAGCGGATGGGCGGCGGCCTGGTGGCCGGGCTGTTCCTCAAGGAGTTCGTCGCCGACGGCATCACCTGGGCCCACCTCGACATCGCGGGCCCCGCCTTCCACGAGGGCGCCCCTTACGGCTACACCCCCAAGGGCGGCACCGGCGCCTCGGTCCGCACCCTGGTGCGGCTCGTCGAGCGCACGGCGGCCGGCGACCTCACCTGAGCGAGGCACCGCGGTCACGGCAACGGCCCCGGGTCTCGCGCCCGGGGCCACGTGCGTACCGTGGGCCGCGCGCCGGGGCGCCGCCCCGTTCCGGAGTCCTCGCGTGCGTCGCCCCTGGTCGTTCCGGGCCCAATTCCGTTCGCCCTCGACGAAATCCGTCCGGCGTACGCTCGGGTAACCGAAGGCCCGGCCACCCGGGCCCGTCTCAGACCGTGGCCCCGCGTCCCGCCTCCTCCGAACAAGTGCGAAGATGTTGTGTCGGCAGGACAGGGCCCCCGGCTCACGTACCGAGCGAGCCAACCCGAGGGCCGACAGAAAAGCGGCCGAACCACAGCCGCAGCCCGGTCGCCGTAGACCGGCTCCGGCGCACCATGCATGGAGGACGTGACGTGGCGAACGACGCCAGCACCGTTTTCGACCTAGTGATCCTCGGAGGCGGCAGCGGTGGTTACGCCGCCGCTCTGCGCGGGGCACAGCTGGGCCTGGACGTCGCACTGATCGAGAAGGACAAGCTGGGCGGGACCTGCCTGCACCGCGGATGCATCCCCACGAAGGCTCTGCTCCACGCCGGCGAACTCGCGGACCAGGCTCGCGAGGGCTCCGGGTTCGGTGTGAAGACCTCTTTCGAGGGCATCGACATGCCAGGAGTCCACAAGTACAAGGACGGCGTGATCTCGGGCCTGTACAAGGGTCTGCAGGGTCTGGTCGCCTCCCGCAAGATCACTTACGTGACCGGTGAGGGCCGTCTCTCCTCGCCCACCTCGGTGGATGTGAACGGCGAGCGCTACGAGGGCCGCCACATCCTGCTCGCGACCGGCTCCGTGCCCAAGTCGCTGCCGGGCCTGGAGATCGACGGCAACCGCGTCATCTCCTCCGACCACGCCCTGGTTCTCGACCGCGTGCCGCAGTCCGCGATCGTGCTCGGTGGTGGCGTAATCGGCGTCGAGTTCGCCTCCGCCTGGAAGTCCTTCGGGGCCGACGTCACCATCGTCGAGGCGCTGCCCCACCTCGTGCCGGTCGAGGACGAGGACAGCTCCAAGCAGCTGGAGCGCGCCTTCCGCAAGCGCGGCATCAAGTTCTCCCTCGGCTCCAGGTTCCAGGGTGTGGAGTACACCGCGGACGGTGTGAAGGTCACGCTGGAGAACGGCAAGACCTTCGAGGCCGAGGTGCTGCTCGTCGCCGTCGGCCGCGGTCCGGTCTCCCAAGGCCTGGGCTACGAGGAGGCCGGGGTCGCGATGGACCGCGGCTTCGTCCTCGTCGACGAGTACATGCAGACCAACGTGGGGTCGATCTCGGCCGTCGGTGACCTCGTACCGACGCTGCAGCTCGCGCACGTGGGCTTCGCCGAGGGAATCCTCGTCGCCGAGCGGCTGGCGGGCATCAAGACCGTGCCGATCGACTACGACGGTGTGCCGCGCGTCACGTACTGCCACCCGGAGGTCGCCTCGGTGGGCATCACCGAGGCCAAGGCCAAGGAGCTCTACGGCGCGGACAAGGTCGTCGCCCTCAAGTACAGCCTGGCGGGCAACGGCAAGAGCAAGATCCTCAAGACCGCGGGCGAGATCAAGCTCGTCCAGGTGCGGGACGGCGCCGTCGTGGGCGTCCACATGGTCGGTGACCGTATGGGCGAGCAGGTCGGCGAGGCGCAACTCATCTACAACTGGGAGGCGCTGCCCGCCGAGGTCGCGCAGCTCGTCCACGCGCACCCGACGCAGAACGAGGCGCTCGGCGAGGCTCACCTCGCGCTGGCGGGCAAGCCTCTGCACTCCCACGACTAATCCTCGGGCGCGACCCATCCGCACAGATCGTTAAGGAGCAACCGAAACCATGGCGGTTTCCGTAACCCTGCCGGCGCTCGGAGAGAGCGTGACCGAGGGCACCGTCACCCGCTGGCTGAAGGCGGAGGGCGAACGCGTCGAGGCCGACGAGCCGCTGCTCGAGGTCTCGACCGACAAGGTCGACACGGAGATCCCGGCCCCCGCGGCCGGTGTGCTCTCCTCCATCAAGGTGGCCGAGGACGAGACCGTCGAGGTGGGCGCCGAGCTGGCCGTCATCGACGACGGCAGCGGGGCGCCCGCGGCGGCTCCCGCCCCGGCGGCCGAGCCGGCTCCCGAGCCGGTCCCGCAGCCCGAGGCCGCCCCCGCCCCGGCCGCTCAGGCCGAGGCACCCGCTCCGGCCCAGGCCGCCGCTCCATCGGGTGGCTCGGCCGAGGGCACCGAGGTCGTCCTGCCCGCACTGGGCGAGTCGGTGACCGAAGGCACCGTGACCCGCTGGCTGAAGCAGGTCGGCGAGTCGGTCGAGGCCGACGAGCCGCTGCTCGAGGTCTCGACCGACAAGGTCGACACCGAGATCCCGGCCCCCGTCGCGGGCACCGTGCTCGAGATCCTCGTCGGCGAGGACGAGACCGCGGAGGTCGGCGCAAAGCTGGCCGTCATCGGCGCCGCCGGTGGCGCTCCGGCCCCGGCCCCCGAGGCCCCGGCGCCCGCGCCCGCCGCGGAGGCTCCCAAGGCCGAGGCCCCGAAGGCGGAGGCTCCGGCTGCCGCCCCGGCGCGGCCGGAGCCCGCCCCCGCCCCGGCCCCCCCACCCGCCGCCGCTGCCCCCGAGGCACCAGCTCCGGCCGCGCCGTCCATCCCGGCCCCGTCCGCGCCCGCGGGCGAGAGCGCGGGCGCGTACGTGACGCCGCTCGTGCGCAAGCTCGCGGCGGAGAACGGCGTGGACCTGGCGACGGTCAAGGGCACAGGCGTCGGTGGCCGTATCCGCAAGCAGGACGTCATCGCCGCCGCCGAGGCGCAGAAGGCCGCGGTCTCGGCTCCGGCCGCCGCCCCAACCGCCAAGGCCCCCTCCGTCCAGCCGTCCCCGCTGCGCGGCCAGACGGTCAAGATGACCCGCATGCGCAAGGTCATCGGCGACAACATGATGAAGGCGCTGCACGAGCAGGCCCAGCTCACCTCGGTGGTCGAGGTGGACGTGACCCGGATCATGCGGCTGCGTTCCCGCGCGAAGGACGGCTTCGCGCAGCGCGAGGGCGTCAAGCTCTCGCCGATGCCGTTCTTCGTCAAGGCCGCTGCCCAGGCGCTGAAGGCCCACCCGGTCATCAACGCCCGGATCAACGACGCCGAGGGCACCATCACCTACTTCGACACCGAGAACATCGGTATCGCGGTGGACTCCGAGAAGGGTCTGATGACCCCGGTCATCAAGGGGGCGGGCGACCTCAACATCGCCGGTATCTCCAAGAAGACCGCAGAGTTGGCGAACAAGGTCCGTGGCAACAAGATCACCCCGGACGAGCTGTCCGGCGCGACCTTCACGATCAGCAACACCGGCTCGCGCGGTGCGCTGTTCGACACGGTCATCGTGCCGCCGAACCAGGCGGCCCTGCTCGGCATCGGTGCGACTGTCAAGCGCCCGGTGGTCGTCGACCACCCGGAGCTCGGCGAGACCATCGCCGTCCGGCACATGACGTACCTGTCGCTCTCCTACGACCACCGCCTGGTGGACGGCGCCGACGCCGCCCGCTACCTGGTGGCCGTCAAGGAGATCCTGGAGGCGGGCGAGTTCGAGGTCGACCTCGGCCTCTGACGCCCTCGGGCATCGGGCATCGGCCCCGGCCCTCCGCGGGACCGCGTACGCAGCGGCGCCCCCGTCCGGATCGCTCCGGGCGGGGGCGCCGTCGTCTCTCCCCTGGTGGATCTCTCCCTGACCTCTCGCCCTTCGTCTCCCTCCGCCTGGAACCTGTCCCCCTCGTGTGCCTCCCCCTCCCCCCGCTTGCGGAAGCGGCCGTGCCCAGCCCGCTGTCGGAGGCGCCGGGCATGATGAATCCATGCGTGCGGCACGGCTGATCAAGCTGGTGCTGCTGCTCCAGTCCCGGCCGTCCATGACGGCCGCCGAACTGGCGCAGCAGCTGGAGGTCTCGGAGCGCACCGTGGCGCGCGACGTCCTCGCCCTCTCGGAAGCCGGGGTGCCGGTGTACGCGGACCGGGGGCGCGCGGGCGGCTACCGCCTGATCGGCGGCTACCGCACACGTCTGACGGGCATGGGCCGCCGGGAGGCCGAGGCGCTCTTTCTCTCCGGGGTACCGTCGGCGCTGCGCGAACTCGGCCTCGCCGACGCGGGCTCGGCGGCGCGGCTGAAGGTGGCGGCCGCCTTGCTGCCGGAGCTGAGCGACGCGCCGACGAGCGCCGCCCAGCGCTTCCACCTCGACGCGCCCGGCTGGTGGCAGGAGCCCGACACCCCGGAACTGCTGCCGGAAATCGCGACCGCCGTCTGGGACGACCGCATGCTCAGCGCCCGTTACCGCCGGGCGGGCGGGGAGGTGGCGCGGGAGATCGAGCCGTACGGCCTCGTGCTGAAGGCCGGGGTCTGGTATCTGGCGGCCCGCCCGGCAGGGGCGCCCGCGGACGGAGAGGCGTCCGCCGGTGACGGGCTGTCGGCCGACGGCGCTGAGTCCGCCGGTGGCGGGAAGTCGGCCGACGGCGCGGAGCCCGCCGACGGCGGGACGTCCTCCCGGGCCGGTACCGGGGCGCGTTCCGCCCACCGGGTCTACCGGGTGGACCGGTTCACCGAGGTCAAGCCCGGATCCGCGCGCTTCGTGCGGGACGAGTCCTTCGATCTGGAGGCGTTCTGGGCGGAGCGCGCCGAGGCGTTCGCACGCTCCATCCTTCGGGACACGGTCGTCCTGCGGCTCTCGGAGGCAGGGGCACGGCGACTGCCCCGTGTGACCGACCGCGCGGCGGGACGGGAGGCGGTTGAGGCCGCCGAGCCGGGGGAGGACGGCTGGGTGACGGTCACCCTGCCCGTCGAGTCGCTGGACGTGGCCTTCAGCCAGCTGCTGATGCTGGGACCGGAGGCCGAGGTGATGGAACCGCAGGAGCTTCGCGAGCGGTTCGCCGACGCTGCGGCCCGCTCGGTGGCGCTGTACGGAAGCTAGTGCCGCCCCGGCACGGTGTGCCCCCCTCGCCGCCCTGGCACGGCCGTCCGCTGTGTTGCCGGATCAACCGGGCAGACCCCATACGAGGCCGATCCTGCGCCTTGCATCGGGCCGCATCAGGACGCCTCGCTACCGGGCAGACCTTGGCGGGGGCGGCACCAGCCGCCCGCCGTGAACCCCCTGAACCGGCGTCAGCGGTAGCCCGTGTCGTCGGCGTCGCGGCCGGCGCGTTCGACCTCCTCGATGTACCGCCAGGCGTCGGGGCGGGTGCCGTCGGTGTCGGTGAAGCCGTAGACCCGGGCCAGTTGCCCGCTGGAGAGCGACTGCCCGTTCCAGCGCGCGACATCGGGGTCCGAGGCGAGGGCCGCCACGGCCCGGCCGACATAGACCGGCGATTCGGAGATGCAGAAGCTGCGCACGATCCGTACGCCCTCGCGCCAGTTCTCCTCGGTGACGCCGAAGGCATCGAGCATCTGCTCGGAGCGCAGGAAGCCGGGGGTGAGGGAGACCGCGGTGCAGCCCAGCTCCTTCAGCTCCTCCGCGAGGCCGAAGGCCATCCGGATCGGGGCGTACTTGGTGAGGTCGTAGAAGAAGTTCTCCCGGTAGTCGCTGTTGGAGTCCGCGGTGCCGTCCGTCACCTCGACGACCAGTCCGCCGGGCCGCCGGACCAGGAGCGGCAGTGCGGCATGGCTGGTGATGATGTGGGTCTTCACGCCCAGCTCCAGCATCCGCAGGCCCTTGTCCAGATCGCACTCCCAGGCCTTCTTCGGCTGCTCGATGTGCTCGAGCAGGTGCTCTCCGCCCCAGATGTCGTTGACGAGGATGTCGAGCCGGCCGTGATCGCGGTCGATGCGCTCGACGAGGGCCCGTACCTGCCCGCGGTCGAGGTGGTCCGTCGGGACCGCGATGCCCTCGCCTCCCGCATCCGTGATCAGCTCTGCGGTCTCCTCGATGGTCTCCGTCGTCCGGCCGACCTCACTGACGCGGTCGCGGGTCGTACGGCCCGTGGCGTAGACCGTGGACCCGGCCCGTCCGAGCTCCACGGCCATGGCCCGCCCCGCGCCGCGGGTCGCTCCCGCGACGAGGGCGACCTTGCCGGTCAGTGCGCGCGCTGCGCTCACGTGTGCTTCCTTTCTCCGTACCTGCTGCCGTGTGCGACGACCCTGTCACTCAATCCGGACATCCTCTGTCGTGTTTCCGCACGTCGGCGCTGGGCTTTCTCGCCTCGGTGCGGCCCCGCCCGGTGGTGCGGATCCGCGGACGCCGAGCGAACGGCGACCGCGGCCCACGACACCGTGGACGACCACCGCCGCCGAGCCCGATAACGACACAGCCGCATCCGGGCGGCTCCGGGTGCGGGGCGGGAGGCGAGGGCCGATGCTGGTCGGGTGATGGACGAGACGGAGTTCTGGGAGATCATCGACAGCACCCGCCAGGCCGCCGAGGGCGACCCGGAGGAGCAGGCCGACCTGGTCATCGACAGGCTGGTGCAGTTGGACCCGGACGCCGTGCTGGACTTCGCCCGTCACTTCGAGGCCCGCTTCAACCGGGCCTACCGCTGGGACGTCTGGGGCGCCGCCTGGGTCCTCCTGGGCGGCGCCAGCGATGACGCCTTCGACAACTTCCGCTGCTGGCTGATCGGCCAGGGCCGCGAGGTCTTCGAAGGCGCGATGCACGACCCGGACACCCTGGCCGACCTGCTCGACGACTTCGACGAGGAGGTCGACGGGGACGCGGAGGAGCTGGGCTACGCGGCGGACGAGGCGTACGAGCAGCTCACCGGGATCGAGACCCCGGACCTCGGGCTGCCGCAGCCACCGCGCGAGCCGCAGGGCACGGCCCTGAACTTCGAGGACGACGGGGCGCTGGAGGGGCGGTTCCCCAAGCTGTGGGACGCGTTCCGGCCCTGAGTTCCGCCGGCACGGCAGCCGTCAGGACAGGCTGCGCCCCATGAGCACATCGTCCACGTAACGCCCGTCGATCAGGAACTCCCCCGGCAGCACGCCCTCGACGACGAAGCCCGACGACTCGTACAAGCGCCGCGCCGGGCCGTTGTGCCCGAGCACCCGCAGCGTGATACGGCTCGCGCCCTGTGCCCTCGCGTCCTCGCAGGCCGCGTCGAGCAGCCCCCGCGCGATGCCGTGCCCCCGCGCCCAGGTGTCCACGGCGAGCCCCTGGATCTGCCGGACGTGCGCGTTGGCGGGGAGCGGGGTGGGGGTCACGAGACGGAGGTAGCCGGCGACCCGCTTCTCGTACTCCGCGACCAGGAAGTGGGACGGCGGGTGCATGGCGCCGAAGAAGGGGTCGCCCGGCTCGGGGGGTCCGGGCAGCACGGCGTGCAGGGTCGACCAGGTGCGCCGGTCCAGCTCGGAGAGCGCGGGGTCATCCGCGCGGACGGCACGGCGTATGACGGGTCGTATGCCTGAGTCGGACATGGGAGACACTGTGCCATCCGCCGGTCGTCGTTCGGCATTGCGGGTACGGGTCCGGGCAGGATGTCCCGCATGCGTATCGCGATCACCGGCTCGACCGGCCTCATCGGCACCGCCCTGGTGCGGTCCCTTCGCACGGACGGGCACGAGGTGGTCCGCCTCGTGCGGCGGCAGCCGAGAGCGGCCGACGAGGCCGGCTGGGATCCGCGGAGGCAGCACGTCGACGCCTCGGGGATCGCGGGCTGCGACGCGGTGGTGCACCTGGCGGCCGCGGGAGTCGGCGACCGCTACTGGACTCCCGCCTACCGCAAGGAGATCCGCGACAGCCGGCTGCTGGGCACGGCCGCGATCGCCGAGGCCGTGGCCTCGCTCGACACCCCGCCCCGGGTGCTGGTCAGCGGCAGCGCGGTCGGCTACTACGGCGATAGGGGTGACCGCGAGGTCGATGAGAGCGCACCGCCCGGTGACGGCTTCATGGCCGATCTCTGCGTCGCCTGGGAGGAGGCGGCGGCACCGGCCGCCGAGGCGGGCATCCGTACGGTGTTCACCCGGACCGCGCCTGTCGTCTCCGCCCGGGGCGGGGCGTTCGGCCGGAGGCTGTTCCCGATCTTCAAGGTGGGACTGGGCGGACGGCTCGGCGACGGGCGGCAGTTCTGGAGCCTCATCTCGCTGGAGGACGAGGTCGCGGCGATCCGGCACATCCTGGACACCGAGGATCTGGCAGGACCCGTCAACTGCACGCTGCCGGAGCCCCTCACCAACCGCGAGGTGACGGAGTTGCTGGGACGGCTGCTGCACCGGCCGACAGCCTTCCCCGTACCGGCGCGGGTACTGCGGTTCACGCTGCGCGAGTTCTCCGAGGACATTCTCGGCAGCAAGCGGGTGCTGCCGAGGAAGCTGCTGGATTCCGGCTTCCCGTTCGCCCACCCGACGGCTGAGAGCGCGTTGCGGGCGGCCCTGGGGCGGTGAGCGTGCCGCCGGTCCGGCAAGCGGCGGACGGCGGACGGCGGACGGCGGACGGCGGACGGCGGACGGCAACGCGCTGCCCGGCACCACGGAACCGGCGGTGAAACCCGGCAGTTGGGCGACCTGCGTCACAGCAATGGACAGCGCTTTCGGGATCGGCTGGATTCCTCCGTACACCAGTCCAGAACAGGAGCATTTCCCACGGCTGTTGAGGGCATGAGGTCCCTGCGATCCTGCGACCCGCAGGTCGCCAGCGCGGGACACAGCCGACCTCGGGGAGGGGACGTGCTCAGCAGCCCAGCACGGCACAGCACAGATCGGACGGACGTCATCGTCGTGGGCGCGGGCGTGGCCGGCCTCGCCGCGGCCCGCCGTCTGACCGACGCCGGACTCGGCGTCACCGTCCTGGAAGCGGCGCCGTACGTCGGGGGGCGTATGTCCACCGACAAGGTGGACGGCTTCCGTCTCGACCGCACCGCGCACTTCCTCACCCCCTCCTCCGCGGAGCTGCGCCGTACGCCCGGCCTGGAGAAGCTGGCACTCCGGCCGCTCTCGCACGGAGTGCTGGTGCGTCAGGGCGGACGCAGCCAGCGCTTCGCCGAGAGCCGCGGCGCACGCGGCCCGCTCACCGCCGCCCGCGCCCTCGCCTCGGCCGCCAGGTCGCCGCTGGGCGGGGCGCTCGACCAGGCGCGGGTCGCCTCGTTCCTCAACCGGCTCGCCGCCATGCCCGCGGAACGGGTGCTCGCCCGGCCCGAAGTGCCCACCGCCCAGGCGCTCGGCACCCGCGGCCTGCCCTCCCGTACGGTCGAGTGCTTTCTGCGGCCGCTGCTCACGGCCCTGCTCAGCGACCCGGAGCTCACCACCTCCAGCCGCTGTGCGGACTTGGCCCTGCAGGCGTTCGCCCGGGAACGGCTCAGCGTGCCCACGGGCGGTGCCTCGACCGTGCCGGAGCTGATGGCGGCGGCCCTGCCGTCCGGCACCGTACGCACGGGGGTGCGCGCCGTATCGGCGTCCACCACGTCCGTGGATACCGCCGAGCACGGTCAACTCGCCTGCCGTGCCGTGGTGGTGGCGACGGGGGCGAGGGCAGCGGCCGACCTCCTCCCGGGGCTTCGGCTTCCGGCCTTCCATCCGACGACGGTGCTGCACCACACGGCGGACGCGCCCCCCATGGCCGAACCCGCGCTCGTGGTCGACGGGGACCGGCAGGGGCCCGTCTCGCACACGATCGTGGTGACGGCGGCCGACCGGTCGCGTGCTCCGCACGGCCGGACGCTCGTGACCTCGGTCGTCCTCGGCGACGCCGCGAGCGAACCGCTGACCACGCTCGACAAGGCGGCCCGCGCACACCTCGGCGAGTTGTACGGCACGCAGGCCGACGGCTGGCAGCTCGTGACCGCACACCACGATCCCGAAGCGGTTCCTGCCATGCGGGCACCGCACGACCGGCGGCGCCCGGTGCGGGTGCTGGCAGGGCTGTACGTGTGCGGGGACCACCGCGACACCAGCACGGTCCAGGGAGCGATCGTCTCGGGCGGGCGCGCGGCGTCCGCGGCGCTGCGCGACTTCGGGCTCCCGGACGCCGGGACACCGGCGGCTCTGCCCACGGCGGCCTGACGGAACGCCCGGCGCCGCGGCGCCGGGCGGCCCCACTCCCCCGACACGACCCCCGCCCGGGGCCCGTCGATCGCCGCCCGCTGTCCGTCGATCGCCGCCCGCCGCCTTGCCGAAGGGGCGACGCCCCTGCCCGTGCCGTACGGGCACATGAGCCCGTGCCGCTCCCGGTGCAGGCCGACCGCCGCAGGCGCCCTCCGCTGCCCGCCGGACGCCGACCGCCGACCACTGACGGCCGCAGGCGCTCTCCGCTGCCCGCCGCGGCCCAACCTCCCACCGCTCGGGCTCAGTTCAGCACGGACACCCGTTCCCGGAACGACCGCACCGCGGCAGTGTCCTTGTACGGCTCGAGCCTTCGCTCGAATTCGCGCACGTACTCCGCGGCACGGGTCGACCGCATCTCCGCCGCTTGCGCCGCGGCCTCCGCACCAAGTACGCATGCCTGGTCCAGCTCGCCGAGGCCGAGCCGCGCGGAGGCCAGCACGACGCGGCAGAACAACCGGCTCCTTGCGTAGCCCACGGCGCGCAGTTGGAGCGAGCGCTCCGCGTGCTGGGCGGCGGCACGGTACTGCTGAAGGTCGCGGTGGCAGTGGCCGAAGTCGTCGGCGAGCTGCGCCTCGTCGAAGAAGCGTGCCCAGTGCGGCACTTCGTCGCCCGGCTTGGCCTGCTCCAGGGCACGCTCGGCGCGCGCCAGCGACGCCGTGCAGGCCCGGACCTCGCCCATGACCGCATGCCCGCGCGCCTCCACGGCGTGCAGCAGCGCCTGCACCACGGGAGGGGGGCTGCTCCCGGCACCCTGCTGAGCGACGCGGGCGAGCTGCACCGCCTCCCGCCCGTGCCCCAGATAGACCGCCTGCCGGCTCATCGTCAGCAGCACATAGGCGCCGTAGTGCCGGTCGCCCGCCGCCTGCGAGAGCCGCAGGGCCTGGACGAAGTAGCGCTGGGCCAGTCCGTGCGCGGCGATGTCGTACGAGGTCCAGCCCGCCAGCCGGGTCAGGTCCGCGACCGCCGCGAAGAGCCGCCGCCCGGTCGTCTCGCCGTACGAGCCGCGCAGCATCGGCTCGGCCTCGTGCTCGAGGTAGCGCACCAGGGCCTGGCGGGCGTGGCCGCCTCCGTACGCCTGGTCCAGTGTGCGGAACAGCTCTCCGACCGAGCGGAGGGCCGCGATGTCGCCCGCGGTGACCTTCTGGCCGGGCTCGGTGGGCGCCGTCTGCCGTTGCCGCGGCACAAGGGGGCGGCCGCGTACGGGCGGCCGGGCCGCGGTCTCCGCGGGTGGTGCGGCCGGCGCGGACTCGGTGCTGCGGGCCACCTTGTCGTCGGGGCGGCCGATCAGCCAGTCCCGGCTGGGCACCACCAGACTGGCCGGAGTGAAGGCGATCTTGCGGAGTTCGGCGTGACTGCCGGAGTCCTTGCGCCACAGACCGCTGACGATGTCAACGGCCTCGGCGGGCGAGGCGGCGAACTCCAGCCCCGCGTAGACGGGTCCGCAGGCGTCGAGCCCGAGGTCCTGGGCGGACAGCCGCCGGCCCAGGCGGCGGGAGAACACCTCGGCGATCAGTGCGGGTGTCGTGCCGCGCGGCTGCTGCCCGCGCAGCCAGCGGGTCACCGAGGTCTTGTCGTAGCGCAGGTCGAGACCGTGCTCGAGGCCGAGCTGGTCGACTCTGCGGGCGAGCCCGGCGTTGGAGAACCCGGCTTCTGCGATGAACGCGGCGAGCTGACGGTTGGGAGTGCGTTGCTGGGGTCGATCCGTCATCGGCTGTGCGGTCTCCTGCCTTCCGGGCTCGGACGCCCTCGTGGAACGGCGCGAATTTAGCGGCCCGCGCAGGCGTTGCCTGCGCCGATGTCGTGCATTCATCCGATCGTGTGAGCACCTGCCGCGGGGACGACAGAGGCCTTGGTGACGCGGCCGTTCCGCCCGGGCCCTCGGCCGCAGGCGGCCCGCTCCACCGCCGCGCGAAGCCGCGGGCACGGCCTTCCGGCGCCGGATCCGCAGCCGCCTGGGGAGCGGTGGCGGGGCCGCCGTACAGTGGCATGGGCGCGTTCGCGCCCGGGAAACCCGGGAAGCCGGGAAACCCGGGAAACCCCGGAAAGCGGGATGGCGCCCGGGAAGCGGGAAAGAGGAGCTGTCGTGAGTGAGCCGCGGAGTGATGAGCCGCGCGAGCTGCGCTTTGTCCACCTTGGCTTCGGGGAGGACGCCGTCGAGTACCAGGAGGCGTGGCAGGAGCAGCGCCGTGTGCACGCGGCCCGGTTCGCCGACGAGATTCCGGACACCTGCCTGCTCCTTGAGCACCCGCCGGTCTACACGGCCGGGCGGCGTACGGAGGAAAGCGAGCGCCCTCTCGACGGGACGCCCGTCGTCGACGTGGACCGCGGCGGCAAGATCACTTGGCACGGCCCGGGCCAGCTCGTCGGCTACCCGATCCTGAAGCTGCCGCGCCCGGTGGATGTGGTCGCCCACGTACGCCGCCTCGAGGAGGCGCTCATCCGCACCTGCGCCGCGTTCGGCCTGGAGACGACCCGGATCGAAGGGCGCAGCGGCGTCTGGGTACTGGGCGACCCGGTGGAGCAGCGGACGGCCCTCGGCGGCCTGTCGCTGGACTTCGATCCCCGGTCGGGCGTTGGCCCCTCCTCGCCGAAGGCGGGCGAGGAGGGAGAATTCGACCCGCGCCTGAGCGGCCCCGAGTACGCCCCGTCCAACGCCGGACAGCGCCGCGAGGACCGCAAGCTCGCCGCGATCGGCATCCGCGTCGCCAAGGGCGTGACGATGCACGGCTTCGCGCTGAACTGCGACCCCGACAACACCTGGTTCGACCGGATCGTGCCCTGCGGCATCCGCGACGCCGGTGTGACATCGCTCTCCAACGAACTGGGGCGCCGGACCTCCGTCGCCGAGGTGTTGCCGGTGGCCGAGAAGCACCTCAGAGCGGTGCTGGAAGCGGCGGAACCGCTGCCGCGCGCGGTCTGACGTCCACCGGGCGGGCCGCGGGAATGCGCCCCCTGCCCTCGCGGTTGCACGGGCGTAAGAGCGTACGAATGACGGGCGTACCCTGGTGTTCGCCGAAGAATCGAATGCCGCGCTAGCAAAGGAAGTGCCGGACGTGTCCGCAGTCGCACCCGACGGTCGCAAGATGCTGCGCCTGGAGGTCCGGAACAGCCAGACCCCCATCGAGCGCAAGCCGGAGTGGATCAAGACCCGGGCGAAGATGGGTCCCGAGTACACCGAACTGCAGAGCCTGGTGAAGCGTGAGGGCCTGCACACCGTGTGTCAGGAGGCCGGCTGCCCCAACATCTACGAGTGCTGGGAGGACCGCGAGGCGACCTTCCTCATCGGCGGCGACCAATGCACGCGGCGCTGCGACTTCTGCCAGATCGACACCGGCAAGCCGCAGGCCCTGGACCGCGACGAGCCGCGCCGCGTCGGCGAGTCCGTCGTGACCATGGACCTCAACTACGCGACGATCACCGGCGTTGCGCGCGACGACCTCGAGGACGGCGGCGCCTGGCTTTACGCGGAGACGGTGCGGCAGATCCACTCGATGACGGCGGAGCGCGAGGCGGGCCGTACGAAGGTCGAGCTGCTGATCCCCGACTTCAACGCCGTCCCCGAGCAGCTCGCCGAGGTCTTCTCCTCCCGCCCCGAGGTGCTGGCGCACAACGTCGAGACCGTGCCGCGGATCTTCAAGCGGATCCGGCCGGCGTTCCGCTACGAGCGCTCGCTCGAGGTGATCACCAAGGCCCGTGAGGACGGTCTGGTCACCAAGTCCAACCTGATCCTGGGCATGGGCGAGGAGCGCGAGGAGATCAGCCAGGCGCTGCAGGACCTTCATGACGCGGGCTGCGAGCTGATCACCATCACCCAGTACCTGCGGCCCTCGGTCCGGCACCACCCGGTGGAGCGCTGGGTGAAGCCGCAGGAGTTCGTGGAGCTGAAGGAAGAGGCCGAGGAGATCGGCTTCTCCGGCGTGATGTCCGGGCCGCTGGTCCGTTCCTCGTACCGCGCCGGGCGCTTGTTCCAGCAGGCGATGGAGCGCCGCGAGGCCGCGGTGGCGTCCCGGCAGGCGGTCTGAGCTGTCGGTCGAGAAACCGGCCTGAAGCGGTCGGCCCGAGCGGTCGGCCGAAGCGGTCGCTGAGTGGCCGGCCTGAGTGGCCGGCCTGAAGCGGTCGGCCTGAGTGGCCGGCCTGAAGCGGTCGGTCGAGTCGGCCCGAGCGGTCAGGGGGGTTCCGATGGTGCCCGCCCAGCGATCACCGGCCACCCCGCCGGTCGCCACCCGGAGCAGCCCGCCGAGCCCTGTCGCCTCCGATCGGTTGCGGCCGTCCCCCGTTCGGAGCGCATCAGAATGTGGCGGCTCCGCGCGTGGGTTTCATTGGTGATTGACCGCTCGGTCACGTCCTGGTAACACCCATCCATGAGTCTGGTGGGAACCGTGATCCCGCCCCAAACGCCGCGAGGGGGACTGACGTCATGCAGGCCGCGCCCGTACGCGCCACCGCCATCCCGACCTTCACCGAAGCTCTGCGCGCCGTCGAAGCAGTGCTGATGCGCAACGGTCAGCGAACCGCCCGCCGCAATGCCTGGAACGCGGTCCTCGAGGACCGGCGCCGCGCCAGCGACCGCCGGGAGGCCCAGCACGTACTGGAGGCCGTGGCCCACCGCGCTCCCCGGGCCACGTAGACTCTGGGGCATGGCGAGGCAGGAATCATCCGAGAATCCCGGGCGTCTGAAGCAGATCGCCCTGACGTACCAGATGACCAAGAGGGTCGACTCCAAGGTCGGCCTTGTGGTCGCCGCTGTGGGAATCGTCACCCTCGGTGTTCTCCTCGCGATCGGGTTTGCCATCGGGCACCCGGTCTACCTGGGTCTGCTGGGCTTCCTGCTGGCCTTCCTCGCGATGGCGATCATCTTCGGACGCCGTGCCGAGCGAGCCGCCTTCGGTCAGATGGAGGGCCAGCCGGGCGCCGCGGCCGCGGTGCTGGAGAACGTGGGCCGGGGCTGGACGGTCACCCCCGCCGTCGCCATGAACCGCAGCCAGGACGTCGTTCACCGCGCCGTGGGCAAGGCGGGCATTGTGCTCGTCGGTGAGGGCAATCCGAACCGGTTGAGGAGCCTGCTGTCGTCCGAGAAGAAGAAGATGGCGCGCATCGTCGTCGACGTGCCGGTCCACGACGTGATCGTGGGCGACGGCGAGGGACAGGTGGAGCTGAAGAAGCTGCGCACCACCCTGATGAAGCTTCCCCGCGTACTGCCCGGCGGCCAGGTGACCGTCGTCACCGACCGGCTGCGGGCCATGGGCGACCTCATGAGCAACATGCCGCTGCCGAAGGGCCCGATGCCCAAAGGGATGCGGATGCCGCGGGGCGGAAGGATGCGCTGACCGCGGCGCTCGCTCAGCCACGCAAGGGCGGACGAGTCCTGCCCACGGCTCCCTGAACGTACGAGGTGGGGCGGTCCGGAACCGGGTTCCGGACCGCCCCACCTCGTCGGGTCGGAAGGACCGGAGGGAGAGACTCACCCCGCTCGCCGGAGCCGCCAGTCCCGCTCGCCGCGTCCGCCCGCCCCGGATCCGATCCGGACCTGCACGGCGCCTTCCGGATCAGATCCGGACCTGCACGGCGCGGCCCAGCCGGTCGTGCAGGCCCCGTCCGTCGCGGTCCCAGATCAGGGCCGGGATGAGCAGCACCAGGGCAACGGACCGCACGAGCACCCAACCCAGCGGCAGCCGCGCACCGTCCACGGAGATCACGCGCAGGCCGAGCAGCCGCTTGCCGGGAGTACTGCCGATGGTGCCCACGGTGAGCACACTGAGGACGAGGAAGACCAGCAGCGTCACATTGCCCGCGGTCTGCTGGTCACCGCGGGCGAACAGCCCGTACGTGATGAGGCCGCACAGAACCCAGTCGATGAAGAGGGCCCCGAAGCGCCGCCCGAGGGGCGCGATCGAGCCGGGTCCCTCCTCGGGCAGCCCGAGCCGCTTGCCCCGGTACCCGAAGTCGACGCCCATGTCCTCGGCGGCCGCGCGAGGGCCGGAGAGCCACGATCCGATTGCCTGCCTCTTGTCCACCCGACCACGGTACTGGGACCGCATACGGTCTCCCGCGCGCGGGGCAGCAGGTCAAACCGGATCGCTCGGTGTTTTATAGGGGTATACGGTCCGGCACAGGGCAGGCCCTCCGGTTAACCTCGGCGAAACAAACGGGTCATGCCCGGGAAATCCCGGAAACCTATGGTCGGGCCAGCGTGCCACCGCACTGGCCAACGCGACCGAAGCAATCCCGCCCCTCCCTGGCGGCGGGCTAGGAGGAGTTGGATGTTTCAGAACGCCGACGACGCGAAGAGGTTCATCGCGGACGAGGACATCAAGTTCGTAGACGTCCGGTTCTGCGACCTGCCCGGCATCATGCAGCACTTCACGGTGCCGGTGGAGGCGTTCGACCCGGGCGAGCAGCTGATGTTCGACGGCTCGTCGATCCGCGGCTTCCAGGCCATCCACGAGTCCGACATGGCGCTCGTACCGGACCTGTCGACGGCCCGCGTCGACCCGTTCCGCCGCGAAAAGACGCTGAACATCAACTTCTTCATCCACGACCCGATCACCGGTGAGCAGTACAGCCGCGACCCGCGCAACATCGCCAAGAAGGCCGAGGCCTACCTCGCCTCCTCCGGCATCGCGGACACCGCGTACTTCGGTCCGGAGGCCGAGTTCTACGTCTTCGACAGCGTGCGCTTCGAGACCAAGTCGAACGAGTCCTTCTACCACATCGACTCCGAGGCCGGCGCCTGGAACACCGGTGCCCTCGAGGACAACCGCGGCTACAAGGTCCGCTACAAGGGCGGCTACTTCCCGGCCCCGCCGGTCGACCACTTCGCCGACCTGCGCGCCGAGATCACCCTGGAGCTGAACAAGGCCGGCCTGCAGGTCGAGCGCCAGCACCACGAGGTCGGCACCGCGGGCCAGGCCGAGATCAACTACAAGTTCAACACGCTGCTCGCCGCCGCCGACGACCTGATGCTCTTCAAGTACATCGTGAAGAACGTCGCCTGGCGCAACGGCAAGACCGCGACGTTCATGCCGAAGCCGATCTTCGGCGACAACGGCTCGGGCATGCACTGCCACCAGTCGCTGTGGAACGGCGGCGATCCGCTCTTCTACGACGAGACGGGCTATGCGGGCCTGTCGGACACCGCCCGTTACTACATCGGCGGCATCCTCAAGCACGCGGCGTCGCTGCTGGCCTTCACCAACCCGACGGTGAACTCCTACCACCGTCTGGTCCCGGGCTTCGAGGCCCCGGTGAACCTGGTCTACTCGCAGCGCAACCGCTCCGCGGCGATCCGTATCCCGATCACGGGCGCCAACCCGAAGGCCAAGCGCATCGAGTTCCGCGCGCCGGACCCGTCCTCGAACCCGTACCTGGCCTTCTCGGCGCTGCTGCTGGCCGGTCTCGACGGCATCAAGAACAAGATCGAGCCGGCCGAGCCCGTCGACAAGGACCTCTACGAGCTGGCTCCCGAGGAGCACGCGGGCGTCCCGCAGGTCCCGACCTCCCTCCCGGCGGTGCTCGACGCCCTGGAGGAGGACAACGAGTACCTGCAGGCGGGTGGTGTCTTCACCGCCGACCTGATCGAGACCTGGATCGACTACAAGCGCACGAACGAGATCGCGCCGATGCAGCTCCGGCCGCACCCCCACGAGTTCGAGCTCTACTTCGACATCTAAGATCGCCGCAGGTCAGGGCGGGTTTTTGCTCTCCTGGGCCGTCTGTGGGCCGTCGGCCGTGTTCTTCCGCTCTTCTCGGAAGGCACGGCCGACGGCCTCTTGCGTGGGTGCCGCTCAGGCTGCGTCCGGAGCCCCGCCCCTCGTCTCCCTCCTCGCCCTCCGGGGCCGCCCCGAATGCACCAGCGATGGCCTTCCGCGCGGCAGCGTGTCCAACGACCCTGGCTGTTCGGCATCAGGTCCGTGTGCGTGCGGAGCGTGAACCCCGGATCGGAGTGACCGAGGTACTCGGCGAGAGTATTGATGTTCTTCCCGGAATCGAGCAGCGCGGGCGCGTACTGGTGTCCGTCTTCGCACTGACCTTGCCCAGAGCGCGAACGACGCAAGTGTGACCGCCGCTTCGTAGGAAGTGGCGGTCTTCTCGTATCTCGTAGCGATGTCGCGAAAGCCCCTGAGTCGCTTGAAGCAGCGTTCGACGATGTTGAGGCATTGTCCGCGATGATCCGGTCGGGTCTGCGCCCTTCTCCTAATCGCCCCAACTGAACCGGGGCGGCGAGGTCGTCACGCTCTCGGAGGGGAGAAAGGGCAGTTGGGCCATTGGGGTGAGGAACGCAGAAGGCCCCATGACGGAAAGATGCGGAGCAAGGTTGTGGAGGCGAGTAGCGGATTGGATCACTTATCAAGGCAAGGAGGTCCCAAGATGCGCGCGCCCAGAAGTGCGACAGCCACGATGCTGGTCCTGGCAGTAGGCGGATGGACAGCAGTAGTTGGCTCCGGAACGGCATTGGCCGAGACCGGCCCCACCGGCGGGAAGACAAAGGCCAGGGCGGAGGGAGGGGCCTCCACGGGCGGGGCTGTCTTCCAGCAGAACCTTGCGCAGTCGTCCCGGCAGAACAACAACTGCAACAACCCCAACGCCGAGAGTGCGCCCATCTCGCTCACCAGTAGCCGGGTAACGGGCCGGTGTGTGACCAGCGACGGCTCCCTGACCGCGTTCTCCCGCATCAACAACGGCCCCGCAGTAGCCCAAGGTGGCTCGGCGGCCATGAGCCTGGCCCAGCAGAACACCGCCCAACGCGGCAGGCAGAACAACAACTGCAACAACCCCAACGACGCGGAGATCCCGGTGACGGGCAGTCGGGTGGATGGCCACTGCGCGGACCAGGACGTCTCCTTCAGCAAGCACACTCTTGTCAAGGGTGGCGGCGCCCGCGCCGAAGGCGGCTCCAGCACAAGCGGCGAGGTGTTCCAGCAGAACGTTGCCCAGGAAGGCCGGCAGAACAACAACTGCAACAGCCCCAACCCCAACCCCAATCTGCTCGGGACGGAGGGGAGCCGGTGGGTGGGACGTTGCAAGAACAAGGACCGCTCGTTCAGCAAGCGCACCCGCATCAAAGGCGGCGGCGCCCGCGCCGAAGGCGGCTCGAGTTCAGACCTCGACGTGGGACAGCAGAACGTTGCCCAGGAAGGCCGGCAGAACAACAATTGCGCCAACGGCAACGAGGAGGCCTTCGACCCCTTCGAGGCGGGGCGGATTGATGCCGGGTGTGGAAACAACGACGACTCCGTGTCCAAGCACGCCTGGGACAAGCACAGGGGCGCCCTTGCCGAAGGCGGCTCCAGCACCGGCGCCGACGTGGCGCAGCAGAACATTGCCCAGGAAGGCCGGCAGAACAACAACTGTTCCAACTCCAACGACACGACTATCCGCGTGGATGCCAGCCGTCTGGAGGAGCGCTGCCAGAACAAGGACGGCTCCCTGGCCAACCACACCTGGAGCAAAGGCGGCGGCGCCCGAGCCGAAGGCGGCTCCAGCACCGGCGCCGACGTGGAGCAGCAGAACATCGCACAAGAAGGCCGGCAGAACAACAACTGCCACAACCCCACCAGTGACTCGGACATCGAAGTCACAGGGGGAGCCGACCGAGGTACGTGCCGGAACCACGATGTCTCGGCCGACACTCACACGCACTACCGCTGGGGCGGTGCCGAAGCCAACGGCGGCACTACCAGCGGCACCGTAAACCAACAGAACGTCGCCCAGGGGGGCCGACAGAACAACAACTGCAACAATCCAAACCTCGTCGAAGTCACCGTGACGGAGGGCCGGGTGAGGGCACGTTGCACAAACAAGGACCTCTCGCTCAACCGCGAAACGTACGTCAAGGGCGGCGGCGCCCGAGCCGAAGGCGGCTCCAGCACCGGCGCCGACGTGGAGCAGCAGAACATTGCCCAGGAAGGCCGGCAGAACAACAGTTGCAGCAACCCCAACGGGGGCAGCATCGACTTGACTGGAGGACGTCAAGGGGTGAGCTGTAAGACGGTGGACGGCTCCGCCAACCTCCACACCGCCACCATCGGCGGAGGAGCCAAGGCCAACGGCGGCACAGCCACGGGCGAGCTCTTCCAGCAGAACATCGCCCAAGAAGGCCGGCAGAACAACACCTGCAGCAACCCCAACAACCTCACCCCCACCGCCACAGGCAGCCACACGCAGGCCAAGTGCGTCGCCGTGGACCACTCGACCAACATCGCCACGATCAACCGGTAACCGCCCCGACGCAGCGGCCGCTCCACAGACCTTGACGCCTGGTGGGCGCGATGCGAGCAGCACGCCGCGCAGTCCGATCGCTTCACAGGGGCCCGCGCTGAGCGCGGGCCCCTCGTTCTTTCTGGAGAGAGATCCTCACGTAACACGTCGGCATTTGGTCCACCGCGAGCGCGTTGGCCGCCCGAAGCCCTGGGAACTGCGCCGGCAAGTCGGCGAGCGCCCCACTTCCGTAGCTTCAAGCTCAAGCCGCAAGCCGCAGGACGCCGGTCGGGGTGTCGGATTGGGTGACCGCGCTGCGCGACCACCAGCGATTCGTCGAGGAAACGGGCTTTCCCGCAGTGGAGTTGAGGTTCCTCGCACTCGCCTTTCTGTTACGCGCACGTCACTGGCTATGTGCTCATGAGGTACCCCACAGGTGGAGGTACCAGCGGGTCAGCCCGACAGATCCGGCTCAACGGCGATGGACCCTGCCTCGACCAGCACACCGTGGGCGACGAAGACGCCGCCGTGCCGAGGAGGGGCGCCGCCGTATGGACTCAGGGCCGGGTGAGGTCCCGTTGGTACTCGACCGTGTGGTGCGTCGGTACGTACCCCAATGCCTCGTTGATCGCGCGCATCGGCAGGTTGTCGTCCGCCGTGTCCGTGACCAGTCCTGCGAGGCCGGGGTGGCGGGCGCGTGCGTCGCGGATGGAGGCCGCCTTCATCCAGCGGCCGAGGCCGCGACCGCGATGCTCCGGCAGCACACCCGTGCCGTAGTGGAGGCCGTCGCCGCCGCCGTCACCTGGGACGACGAGTTCGGTGAACCCGGCGATCGAACCGTGACCGTCGCCGCTTCCGCCGCCTTCGCCGCTCTCGCCGGCGCCGCTTTCCTCGCCGCCGGAGCCGGAGGCGTCGACGACCGCCGCCACCGTGTGCAGCAGGTCGCCACGGCGGGCGACCGCCTCGGCCACCGCCCGTACGCGGTCCACGTCCCAGGTCACCGTCCCGTAGTCGGTCTCCCCCATGGGCATGTCATCCATGGCGCGGCGTGATGCGGCGAATGTCTTCGCGAGGTGGTCGGGGACGGTGCCGTGCCAGGACACCAGCCGGTAGCCGGGGCGATCCTCCCCGGCGATCGCGGTGATGACTGCCGGGTCCACGGCGGTGAGAGGGAGGCGCGCGATCGTCAGGGCCATGACCGCGCGGAAGCCGTGGGCGGCGAGGAAGCGGTCGCCGGGCGAGCCCTGTTCGGCCTGGGCGACGACCGACCGCCGGCCGTCGTCGCGGGCGGCGGTCACGGCCGCGTCGAGCAGCAAGGCACCCGCGCCCCGGCCGCGCTCGGCCGGGTGGACACGGACGTCCAGTTCGGCGAGATGGTTCTGGCCCGGCCTGGTGAACAGACGCAGGAACGCAGAGCCGACCGGCACTCCCTCGGCGTCGGAGGCGAGCCACACCAGGCGGCGGGCGGACGAGGTGCGCTCGGGGTCGGTCAGGGGGGTAATACGCAAGGACACGGTGACTCCATAAGGAGGTGGCGAATGATGTCGGAACCGGGGCTCGACAGTTCGGCACGCGTGCGCATCTGCTGCACACCTCCTCCTGACCGGGGTCCGCCGGGGTGGCGGACGGCTCGGTGACGCTAGCCCGGGCTCGTCCGCACCGGCAACGGATTTTCGGCGCTGGGCGTACGGGTCAGCCTCTGACGCCCCGCGTCCGCTTCCCGGCGACCCCCCGGCCGGACGACGTCCGGCGTGCGGGGTCCGCCCCGGCCCGTGACTGTCGTACCCCCGGTCTACGCTCGGCCGCGTCGTCGTCATCGAGACCGGACGGCTGCGACGCCGGCCGCTGACCGTGGCCGAGGCGGACGCGTCCGGCATGAGAATGGAGAGGTGAGCCGTCGTGATCGGCACATTGCAGTGCGTGGTTCTGGACTGCCCGGACCCTCAGGCGCTGGCCCGCTTCTACAAGGGCATTCTCGGCGGAGACGTGGACAAGCCCGTGCCCGGCTGGTCGCTGGACGACGACTGGTCGACTCTGCACACCGGCGGACAGGTCCTCGCCTTCCAGCGGGCGCAGGACCACCGGCCGCCTCGATGGCCGGACCCCGAGCATCCGCAGCAGTTCCACCTCGACGTCGGGGTCGCTGACCTCGACCGCGCGGAGCGGGAGGTGCTCGCCCTGGGCGCCACGCTACTGGACGCCGGGGACGGCAGCCGGAGTTGGCGGGTCTACGCGGACCCGGCGGGACACCCGTTCTGTCTCGTACGGGAGTGAGGCGGGCGGCCGCTCACCGCCCCGCTCTCGATGCACCATGTCCGGTTCCCTCCCGGCCGCGCCCCAACGGTGCACCGGGGCAAGGCTGCGACGTCGTCCCGGTACCGCCGGTTACACCGCTTCGAACAGCGCTGATCACCGGGGAAACAACCGGTTCACCTACGAGCAACCGACGGGAAATCGCGGATTGCGAAGCTGCGCCCTTACGCCCCCGAAGCCCACCGCTCGGCCTGCCGAGAGAAGGACCCGCCCGTGACCTACAAGGCCGAATACATCTGGATCGACGGCACCCGGCCGACCGCCAAGCTCCGTTCCAAGACGAAGATCCTGGCCGACGGCGCCGAGCTGCCCGTCTGGGGCTTCGACGGTTCCTCCACGAGCCAGGCCGAAGGCCGCTCCTCCGACTGTGTCCTGAGGCCCGTCTTCTCCTGCCCCGACCCGATACGCGGCGGTGACGACGTACTGGTGCTGTGCGAGGTCCTGGGTACGGACATGGAGCCGCACGTCACCAACACCCGGGCCGCGCTGCGGGAGACCGCCGAGCGCTTCGCCGCTCAGGAGCCCGTCTTCGGCATCGAGCAGGAATACACGTTCTTCCGCGGCAACCGCCCGCTCGGCTTCCCGGAGAACGGCTTCCCCGCCCCGCAGGGCGGCTACTACTGCGGTGTCGGCGCCGACGAGATCTTCGGCCGCGAGATCGTCGAGGCCCACATGGACCGCTGCCTGCGCGCCGGTCTCGGCATCTCCGGCATCAACGCCGAGGTCATGCCCGGCCAGTGGGAGTTCCAGGTCGGTCCGCTGTCCCCGCTGGAAGTCTCCGACCACCTGTGGACGGCCCGCTGGCTGCTCCAGCGTACGGCCGAGGAGTTCGGCATCACCGCCACGCTCGCCCCCAAGCCGGCTGAGGGCGACTGGAACGGCGCCGGCGCGCACACCAACTTCTCCACCCGGGCGATGCGTGAGGGGTACGACCCCATCATCACCGCCTGCAAGGCGCTGGGCGACGGGGACAAGCCGGAGCTGCACGTCCAGAACTACGGCATCGGCATCGAGTCCCGACTCACCGGCCTCCACGAGACGGCTCCGTGGAACGAGTTCAGCTACGGCGTCTCCGACCGCGGTGCCTCTGTTCGCATCCCGTGGCAGGTCGAGGCCGAGAAGAAGGGCTACATCGAGGACCGGCGCCCGAACGCGAACGTCGACCCGTACGTGGTGACGCGCCTCATCGTGGACACCTGCTGCACCGCTCTGGACAAGGCCGGACAGGTCTGACGCCTGGCTCCGGCCGGCCTCGGCGCCCGGACGTCCCTGCGGGGGCGGGCGGGCGCCCAGCCGTGCCATCACCGGACGTGGACGATCCGGGTGTCATGCTGCGCGACGACTGCCAGGTGCCGGGCGCTGCCAGGTGCGGGCGCTGCAAGGTGCCGGGCGCTCGCCGCGTGGCCGGAGCCAGGCGTCAGAGGCGGGTGGCACCAGGGTGTTCCGTATCACCACGGTTCTCCGTATCACCTGGTGGGCGACGGGCCACGTCCGGGAACCCTTCTGCTTCAATAGGGCCATGGCCACCTTTCGGAACACGTCGCCGGGGCGCAGCGACCTCGAGCCGTTCTGGCCTTCCCGGCAGAATCACGACTTCGACCGGGTGTGTTGCCGCGCGTTCTTCGCGCAGGCCCCCTTCTGCCGCTGACCCGGCGCCGCCGACGGCCCGGCTCGCGCTACCGCCGATCCGCCCGGCGCGGCTTCCCGTCAGCCGCCGGTCCTTCTGAACGCACCGGCACAAGGCCCGCGCGCACGACGTCCACCGACGACTTCTCGCGCGAAAGAGCTGAGTTCACCATGACCAACTCCCGTTCTCTGTCCGCCTCTTCCGTGGCCCGCACCACGGCCCCCGTGTCCTCCTCGCCCGTTCCCTCCGGCGCCGCTTCCGCGACACCGGGCAGGCACCGGCTCCGAGCCGTCGACCGTGACGAGGTGGTCGATCTCCCGGACTTCCTGCCGCCCGGTGCCACCTGGTTCCCGGCACCGCAGCACACGGTGCCGGCACTGCCGGGGCGGCCGCCGATGGTCGGCTATCTGGTGCTCGTACCGGCCGACGAGCCGAGCGCGCAGCTGGCTCTCGCCCCGGGGGGTACGGCATCGTCGGCGGAGGTCGACTCCGCCGACAAGGCCTTCGTCAACAGCGCCTTCGTCAACGGCGCCTTCGTCAACGGCGCCTTCGTCAACAATCCCTCCGGACCCGGCGCCAGCGGCCTCGGGCGCGGTCCCGGCACCGACGCGGCCGGCGGGCCAGTACGGATCGACGAGGAGCGGCGGACGGTTCACCTCGACGGCCGTCCGCTGGACCTGACGTACCTCGAATTCGAGCTGCTGGCCCATCTCGTCGCCCATCCGCACCGGGTGCACAGCCGCGACCACCTGGTCACCACGGTGTGGGGCTACGGCCACATCGGGGACGGCCGCACAGTGGACGTCCACGTCGCCCGCCTCCGCCGCAAGCTGGGCGCCGCCCACCGGGAAGCGATCGTGACGGTACGGCGAGTGGGTTACAAGTACGTGCCGTCCGCGGTCTGACGGCTCGCCACCCGCTCGCCCGCCCGTACGGGGTGAGCGAGCGGGTAGCCACCGAGCAGCACTCTCGGAGGGGAACCGGAGCCGCACCGCGAAGGAACTGCCTGCCGCGCGACGGGAGTTCAGGCTTGGCCCGCGGGCGTTCCAAGGCTGGGGCCCCGACACCGGACGTCGCTTCTCGCGCGCCGGCCGGCCAGGGCTCGTACCGTCCGCGCCGAAGGGCGCCCCGGCCTCCGGCCCCCCGAGGACGGCGAGGCCCGCGAGGTCGGCGACACCGGGGGCCGGGCAGAAGGTGGTGCTACCTACACCTCAGGAAGTGGGGAACGACCCCGTGACCCCGCCCTCCCCCCGCGGCCAGACTGAGGCCTGCCCGAGGTACGGGTGTACGGCGCAGTCCGGGGGTCGGTGGCATGAGGAGAGTGCGGGAGTCGCTGCTGGCAGCGGTCCAGGGACTGGTGGTCTCGATCGGGACGCTCGCCGGTTCGATCACCCTCTTCGTGCTCGCGGTCCTGTCGATCTCCTTCATCCTGCTGGGTGTCGGTGTATTCACCACACCGCCCGCGCTTGCCGCCGTACGCCTCTGGGCCAACCAGCGCCGCGTCACCGCCTACCACTGGGCCGGGATCCGCGTCCCCGCTGCGTACCGGCCGCTGCCGCCCGACCTGCGGGGCGGTGTCGTCGGGCAGGTCGAGCGGTGCATCCACCTGCTGAAGGACCCGGCGACCTGGCGGGATCTGCAGTGGCTCCTCGTCGACATGACGGCGGGATTCGTCACGGCCCTGCTCCCGGCCGCCCTGCTGTCCTACGGGGTCATGGGCTTCGTCGTGGTGGCGGGTCTCTGGCGGGTCTGGGCCGGCTGGGGCGGCAACTGGTACGGCTTCGTCCACGTCACCGACCAGACGTCCGCGGCCGGGGCGGCCACCCTGGGGGCCGGGTTCGTCGCGCTGAGCCTCCTCGTGAACCCGGTGCTGCTGCGCGTCCACTTCCGGATGTGCGCCGCACTGCTGTCGCCGACGAAGGCGTCGTTGGCCCAGCGCGTCGAGCACCTCACCGCCACCCGGCACGACGCGGTCGACAGCTCGGCGGCCGAACTGCGCCGTATCGAGCGGGATCTCCACGACGGAGCCCAGGCCCGGCTGGTCGCCATGGGCATGAGCCTGGGGACGATCGACGCGCTGCTGGAGAAGGACCCGGCCCAGGCGAAGGTATTGCTGGCCAAGGCCCGCGAGTCCTCCGCGGAGGCACTGACCGAGCTGCGCGATCTGGTGCGCGGCATCCACCCGCCGGTTCTGGCGGAACGCGGCTTGGGCGATGCCGTACGGGCCCTGGCGCTGCGCATGCCGGTCCCGGTGGAGGTGTCGGTCGAGCTGACGGGCCGGGCCGAGGCGCCGGTGGAATCAGCGGCCTACTTCGCGGTGAGCGAGGTCCTGACGAACGCGGCCAAGCACGCCGAGGCGGACCGGGTGTGGATCGACGTGCACCACGACGCCCCGTCGGGGATGCTGCGGATGGCCGTCACGGACAACGGGCGCGGCGGGGCGAGCCTGTCTCCGGACGGGGGGCTCGCCGGGGTGGAGCGGAGGCTCGGCACGTTCGACGGCGTCCTGGCGGTCAGCAGCCCGCCCGGGGGCCCGACGATGGTGACGATGGAGATCCCCTGTGAGCTGACCTGACGCGACCCCGGGTCGCCGACTGCGGGCTCACGCGAACCCGGCCCCCGGCAATGGCGTCCCCCCTTGAGTAATGCCGATTGAGTGGTTCCGGCCGAGGGCGGACGGGCCGGTGGCGGCTACGGTGGCCGCTCTGGACCAGCAGGACGAGGAACGGAACCGGGGGAGATCACCGTGCGGGTTGTCGTCGCGGAGGACCTTTTCCTGCTCAGGGACGGGCTGGTGCGCCTGCTCGAGGCGTACGGCTTCGAGATCGCCGCGGCCGTGGAGAGCGGTCCCGAGCTGGCCCGGGCCCTGGCAGAGCTCAAACCGGACGCGACCGTGGTGGACGTCAGGCTGCCGCCGTCGTTCACCGATGAAGGACTGCAATGTGCGCTGGCCGCACGGCAGAGAACCCCCGGGCTGCCGGTGCTGGTGCTCTCCCAACATGTGGAGCGGTTGTACGCACGTGAGCTTCTGGCGGATGGAAACGGCGGGGTGGGGTATCTCCTCAAGGACCGGGTGTTCGACGCGGACCAGTTCATCGACGCGGTGCGGCGGGTGGCGGCGGGCGGCACGGCGATGGATCCTCAGGTGATCTCGCAGTTGCTGTCGCGGCGCTCGCAGGACCGGCCGATCGGCGGCCTGACCCCGCGGGAGCTCGACGTCATGGAACTCATGGCGCAGGGCAGATCGAACACCGCGATCGCGACACAGCTCTTCATCACCGAGCGGGCGGTGGCCAAGCACACCTCGAACATCTTCGGAAAGCTGGGGCTGCCGCCGTCGGACGACGACAACCGCCGGGTATTGGCCGTTCTCGCATATCTCGATCAGGGGTAGGCGGGCTGCCGGGATTGACCTGACCTGCGGGCAATTGCTGTTGGCGAATCCCACGAACCTCATACGTCACTGAACACGGCGGAGCGCGGGCCCGTATGAAACGGAGCTTCTCCGAACCGGGAGGCCCCCCATCTTCCGGAACGACGTAGAGGGGTTCCATGAAACTCACATCGCACAAACGCTCCCCAGTGGCAGGAAGGGCCATCGCCGCGGCAGCCGCCCTTCTGCTGGGAGGTGGCGGACTGATCGCCGTCAATGTCTCGGCCAACGCCGGCCAGGGGGGCGACTCCGCTCAGGAACAGCCTGTCGGAAACGCCTCCACGATCGACTGTCCGGAGGTGCGGGACCAGATCACCGAAGTGCCGCAGCAGGCGCGCGAGGAAGTCGACCGCAATCTCGCGCTGATGGACCGGCAGGTCGGCGAGGCGTACCAGAAGATGGTGCAGAACCGGCAGGCTGCCCAGGAAGACCCGAACTGGGTGCAGAATTCCGTTCTCGGGCCCCTGGAGGACCAACGCTCCGCCGCGATCGACCGCATCTCGCAGGCCATGAACAATCAGGCCATAAACAACCAGGCCATGAACGACAGCGGCGACGGGGCGGACAGCGGCGACGCGACCGACAACAGCGGCGGCGCGATCGACAACGGCGACGCAGCCGACAACGGCGGCGAAACGGCCGACAACGGCGGCGCGACCGACAACGGTGATAACCCGGAGTACGGCGGCGACACGGCGGACAACGGTGAAGCCCCGGACAACGGCGGCGACACGGCCGACAACGGTGAAGCCCCGGACAACGGCGGCGACACGGCCGACAACGGTGAAGCCCCGGACAACGGCGGCGGCGCGACCGACAACAGCGGCGGCGCGACCGACAACGGCGGCGACGCGGCCGAGACCGGCGGAACCTCCGACAACGGCGGCGGCCAATGGTCCGGGGACCTCGGCGGTATGGCCGAGTGCCAGATCCAGGAGGGCGGCGCCCCGCAGGACGGCCAGGACCAGGGTCAGGACGGTGGCCAGGACCAGGGCGACGGTCAGGACCAGGGCGACGGCGGCCAGCAGGCCGGCGGGCCCTCCCCCGAGGACTTCGTCGACATCACCCAGGTCGAGCCGAACGTCCAGGAGGCGCAGGAGCAGGAAGGGGCCTCCACCGGCACGTTCACCACCGACTGCGGCGTCAATGAGAACGGGAACCGCAATTCGGACAACGTCATCGTCGCTCCCGGCGTGAGCAACGGTGCCCAGCACACGCACGACTACGTGGGCAACCAGGAGACCGGTGGCTTCGTGTCGGACGATGATCTCGCCAACGGTGAGACCAGCTGCCAGAACCAGGGCGACCAGTCCACGTACTACTGGCCCGTGCTGCGCGTGCAGAACGGCGTGGACGAGCAGGACGCGAACGCGCCCGGCGGTGGCGCGGACGGCAACATCGGCGAGATCCAGACGCCGGCCCAGGCGGACATCAAGTTCGTGGGCAGCCCTGTCGGCGATGTCGTGGAGATGCCGCGCTTCCTGCGCATCATCACCGGTGACGCGAAGGCGTTCACCAACGGTGACGCGAACGCCAACGCCTCTTGGAGCTGCACGGGCTTCGAGGACAAGGTGCAGCTCAAGGACAAGTACCCGCTGTGTCCCGAAGGCGAGCAGGTGGTGCGCACGGCCAAGTTCCAGAGCTGCTGGGACGGTCAGAACATCGACAGCGCCAACCACCGCACGCACGTCGACTTCGCCAATGAGGACGGCTCCTGCGACAACGGCTTCCAGGCGATTCCGCAGCTGCAGATCCGGCTCGTCTACGACGTCGCGCCGGAGCCCAACTTCGCGGTCGACTCCTTCCCCGACCAGCTCCACAAGCCGATCACGGACCACAACGACTTCATCAACGTCTTCTCCGAGGACCTGATGGCGGAGGCCGTGTCCTGCATCAACGAGGGCAGGGACTGCACCTGATCCCTCACCCGTGACAATCGAGTAGGAGGGCCGGGTCGCCCGGCCCTCCTCTCACACCACCGGACATGCGGGCCCGCATCCGGCGGTTCACCGAGCTGATCTCAACCGTTG